>NZ_JBVHZH010000015.1:0-150823 GCF_055574515.1 Streptomyces sp. NPDC029466 | reverse complement strand
GTGGCTGGTGAGGGGCGCCTTGGTGTGCTGTTCACCGGTCAGGGGGCGCAGCGGCTGGGGATGGGCCGTGAGTTGTATGAGACGTATCCGGTGTTCGCGCGGGCCTGGGATGAGGTGTGTGCGGAGCTGGATGGTCTGCTGCCTCGGCCGCTGACGGAGGTGGTCCGGGACGGGGGTGACCTGCTCGATCAGACGCAGTATGCGCAGGCGGCGCTGTTCGCCCTCGAAGTCGCCCTCTACCGTCTCGTTGAGTCTCATGGTGTGACGCCGGCTGTGCTGCTGGGGCACTCCATTGGTGAGGTGACGGCTGCCTATCTGGCGGGTGTGTGGTCGCTGGCGGATGCGGCGAAGTTGGTCGCGGCGCGTGGGCGGTTGATGCAGGCTCTGCCGGCCGGTGGCGTCATGGTGTCGGTGCGGGCGTCGGGGGACGAGGTCGCTCCGCTGCTGGAGGGCCGGGAGCAGGTCGGCATCGCCGCCGTCAACGGTCCCGAGTCCGTCGTGCTCTCGGGTGCCAAGGCCGAGGTGGCGCAGATCGCCGCCGCCTTGGAGGCGGAGGGCCGCAAGGTCAAGCGGCTGCGGGTGAGCCATGCCTTCCACTCGCCGCTGATGGACCCGATGCTGGCGGAATTCCGCACGGTCCTGGAGCAACTCACCTACAACGAAGCCCAGTTGACGCTGGTCTCGAACGTGACCGGCTCGCTCGCCGACTCGGCCGAACTCCGCGACCCCGAGTACTGGGTGCGGCACGTCCGGGAAGCCGTCCGCTTCCACGACGGCGTCCAGGCCGCCCACGCTGAAGGCATCACCACCTTCCTTGAACTCGGCCCCGACGGTGTGCTCTGCGCCATGGGTCAGGACTGCCTGCCGGAGACCGTCACCCTTCAGCCGAGTCTGCGCAAGAACCGGTCCGAGCCGGAAGCCGTTCTCCAGGCTCTGGGCGCCGTTTACGCGCGGGGTGTCGTCGTGGACTGGGCGACGTCCTTCCCCGGCGCCCGCCGAGTGGCCCTGCCCACCTACGCGTTCCAGCGCCAGCGGTACTGGCTTGACCGCACCGGTATGGGTACCGGCGATGTGACCTCGGCCGGTCTGGCCGCCGCGGATCACCCGCTGCTCAGCGCCGCGGTGCCGCTGCCCGGATCTGACGGGTTCCTCTTCACCGGGCGGCTGTCCCTGGCCACTCACCCCTGGCTGGCCGACCACGCCGTCATGGACACCGTGCTGGTGCCCGGCACCGCGCTGGTCGAACTCGCCATCCGTGCCGGGGACCAGGTCGGTTGCGATCTGCTGGAGGAACTGACCCTTCAGGCGCCGATGATCATCCCGTCGGCCGGCGGCATACAGATCCAGATCACCGTGGATGGTCCGGACGCCCACGGCCGACGCGAGCTGTCCATGTTCTCCCGTGGCGAGGACGGCGCGGAGCCATGGACCCAGCATGCCCTGGGCGTGCTGACCACCGCAGGTGCCACCCCGGTCCCGGACCTGGGTGAAGCGGCCTGGCCGCCGGCCGGGGCGGAGGCCGTCTCCGTGGACGGCTTCTACCCGGAACTCGTCGACGCCGGATTCGGCTACGGCCCGGTGTTCCAGGGCGTACGGGCGGCCTGGCGGCGCGGCGCGGAGCTGTTCGTCGAGGTCGCGCTGCCCGAGGGCGCGGCCGAGCAGGCCGCCGAGTTCGGGCTGCACCCTGCCCTGCTCGACGCCGTACTCCAGACCTTCGGTCTCAGCGACGACCTCGGCACGGACGGCCCCGGTCTGCCCTTCGCCTGGGCCGGAGTCCGTCTGCACGCCGTCGGCGCGGCCTCCTTGCGGGCCCGGCTGACGCCGACCGGTGACGGCGGGATGCGGATCCTGGCCGTCGATGAGGCGGGCGCCCCGGTGGCCACCATCGACGCCCTGACCACCCGACCGGTGCCTGCCGCCGGGCAGCTGGCGAGTGCTGGTGGCGGACAGCGGGAGGCGTTGTTCGCGGTGGAGTGGGCGCCGGTCGCGCTGCCCGCCGGGGACGTGGACGGCTCGTGGGCGGTGGCCGACGAGGATGTGGTGCCGGCGGCCGGTCTGGGCGTGGCGGTCCTGGATCCGTCGGCGGAGTCGGTGCCGGGTCATGTGGCCTGGTCCCCGGACGTGGAGACCGGTGCGAGCGCGGGGGTTCCGGGCTCGGTGCGCGGGGCCACGGCTGAGGTGTTGCAGCGGGTACAGGTCTGGCTGGCGGATGAGCGGTTCGACGGTTCGACGCTGGTCGTGGTGACCCGGGGCGCCGTCTCGATGGCGAGCGAGCCGGTTGAGGTGGCGGCGGCCGCGGTGTGGGGGCTGGTGCGGTCCGCGCAGTCGGAGAATCCGGGCCGGCTCGTGCTGGTCGATGTGGACGGTGCGGCGAATTCGCTCCAGGCCGTCCGTGCGGCCGTGGCGTCCGGCGAGCCGCAGCTGGCGATCCGGAACGGTGCGGTCTCGGTGCCGCGGTTGGCGCGGTCCGTGCCGTCCGGAGTGGAGGGTGCGCGGGTGTGGGACCCCGAGGGCACGGTGCTGATCACCGGTGGCACGGGAAACCTGGGTGCGTTGTTCGCCCGTCATCTGGTGTCCGAACACGGTGTCCGCAGCCTGGTGTTGACGAGTCGACGGGGCCTGGAGGCCGGCGGCGCCCGGGAGTTGCAGTCCGAGCTGACGGAGCTTGGCGCCCGGGTTGAGGTCGTGGCGTGTGACGCGGCTGACCGGGAGGCACTCGGGGAGTTGCTGGCGGGCATTCCGGCCGATGCCCCGCTGACGGGTGTGGTGCACACGGCCGGTGTCCTGGACGACGGCATCATCGGCTCGCTCACCCCGGAACGTCTCGACACCGTGCTTCGCCCGAAGGTGGACGCGGCCTGGAACCTTCATGAGCTGACCCAGGGCCTGGACCTGTCGGCGTTCGTGCTGTTCTCCTCGGCCGCCGGTGTGCTCGGCAGCGCCGGGCAGGGCAACTACGCGGCGGCCAACTCCTTCCTCGACGCGCTCGCCGAGCACCGTCGGCTCAGTGGTCTGCCGGGTACCTCTCTGGCCTGGGGGCCGTGGGCGGCGGACACCAGCGGAATGACCGGCCAGGTCGAGGACACCCATCTGCGGCGGATGGCCGCGGACGGGTTCCTGGCGATCTCCGCGGCCGATGGGACCGCGATGTTCGACGCGGCCGTCGGCGCCGAAGAGGCCGTGATCGCACCGATCCGACTGGACCCGCGGGCCCTCGCGGCATCCGGGGCGGTGCCGGCGATTCTGCGCGGAGTCGTGCGGGCTCCGGCACGCCGCACCGCGGCCGAGGCCACCTCGGCCGGAACGCTGGGCGACCGCCTGCTCGGCCTCCCCGTCGAGGAACGCGATGAGCTGCTGCTCGACCTGGTGACCACCCAGGTGGCGGCCGTACTGGGCTACGAGAACTCGGGTGCGGTCCGTATCGACCAGGTATTCAAGGACCTCGGATTCGACTCGCTGACGGCGGTCGAACTGCGCAACCGGCTCAACTCGGCCACCGGCCTCCGGCTGCCCGCGACCCTGGTGTTCGACTACCCGACGCCGGCCGCGCTGCTGGACCACCTGCGGGACGAGTTGGTCGGGGACCGGGACCAGCCGACAGTCACCGGCGTCGCCACCGGTACGACGGTGGACGAACCCATCGCCATCATCGGTATGGCCTGTCACCTGCCCGGCAACGTGCACAGCCCCGAGGACCTCTGGCGCATGCTGGAAACCGGGCGGGACGGCATCTCCGCCTTCCCCGGCGACCGCGGCTGGAACCTCGATGCCCTGTACCACCCGGACCCCGACCACCAGGGCACCTCCTACACGCGCGAGGGAGGTTTCCTGGACGGCGCCGCGGACTTCGACCCCACATTCTTCGGGATCAGCCCGAACGAGGCGCTGGCCATGGACCCGCAGCAGCGACTGCTGCTGGAAACCTCCTGGGAGGCCCTGGAGAGCGCGGGAATCGACCCCACCACCCTGCGCGGCACCCCGACCGGCGTATACGCCGGGCTCATGTACCACGACTACGTCCACCAGTTGCAGTCCGTGGGCGAGGGCGTCGAGGGCTTCATGGGCACCGGCAACTCCGGCAGTGTGACCTCCGGCCGGCTGGCCTACTCCTTCGGATTCGAAGGGCCCGCGGTCACCGTGGACACCGCGTGCTCGTCCTCTCTGGTGGCCCTGCACTTCGCGGTGCAGGCGCTGCGGTCCGGCGAATGCTCGCTGGCCCTGGCCGGCGGCGTGACCGTGATGGCCACCCCCGATACGTTCATCGACTTCTCCCGGCAGCGCGGCCTGTCCGCGGACGGCCGCTGCAAGCCGTTCGCCGCGGCCGCGGACGGCACGGGCTGGGGCGAGGGCGTCGGCATGCTGCTCGTCGAGCGGCTTTCGGACGCCCGGCGCAACGGTCACCGGATCCTTGCGGTGGTGCGGGGTTCGGCGGTCAACCAGGACGGTGCGTCCAACGGTCTGACCGCGCCGAACGGTCCCTCGCAGCAGCGGGTGATCCGGCAGGCCCTGGCCGGCGCACGACTGTCCCCGTCCGAGGTGGACGCGGTGGAGGCGCACGGCACCGGTACGAGACTGGGTGACCCGATCGAGGCCCAGGCGCTGCTGGCCACGTACGGCCAGGACCGCCCCGAGGACCGGCCGCTGTGGCTGGGGTCCATCAAGTCGAACATCGGTCACACTCAAGCCGCGGCCGGAGTCGCCGGCGTGATGAAGATGATCCTTGCCATGCAGCAGGGCATCCTGCCCAAGTCGCTGCACGTGGATGAGCCCTCCCCGCATGTGGACTGGGCCGCCGGCGCGGTCGAACTGCTCGCCGAGGCACGCGAATGGCCGGACACCGGCCGTCCGCGGCGGGCGGGTGTGTCGTCGTTCGGCATCAGCGGGACGAATGCGCATGTGGTGCTGGAGCAAGCCCCTGAAGACGTGCCGGCCGAGCCGGTTGAGGAGCCCCGGCCCGGGGCCCTGCCATGGGTGCTGTCGGCACGTTCGGAGCAGGCGTTGGCGGCTCAGGCGGGCCGGTTGGTGTCCTTCGTGGAGCAGCGCCCGGAGGTGGGCCCGGCTGATGTCGGGTTCTCGCTGGTGGCTTTGCGGGCGGAGTTGGAGCACCGGGCCGTGGTGGTCGGCGCCGATCAGGATCAGTTGTTGAGCGGCTTGCGTGGGCTGGCCGGTGGGTTTGCCGGTGGCCTGGATGGTGCCGGTGTGGTCCAGGGCAGTGTGGCGGCTACGGCAGCTTCTGGTGCGGTGCTGGTGTTCCCTGGCCAGGGTTCGCAGTGGCTGGGTATGGCGGATGAACTGCTGGCCGCTTCCCCGGTGTTTGCGGGGCGGATGGCTGAGTGTGGTGCGGCGCTGTCGGAGTTTGTGTCCTGGGATCTGATGGCGGTGCTGTCGGATGAGGATGCGTTGGCGCGGGTTGATGTGGTGCAGCCGGTGCTGTGGGCGGTGATGGTGTCGCTGGCCGCGGTCTGGGAGCACTGCGGCGTGGTGCCCGCTGCCGTGGTGGGTCATTCGCAGGGTGAGATCGCTGCGGCCTGCGTTGCCGGGATCTTGTCCCTGCGTGATGGTGCCCGGGTGGTGGCGTTGCGCAGTCAGGCCATCGGGCGGGTGTTGGCCGGACGTGGTGGCATGGTGTCGGTTGCCGGCTCGCGTGCGGCGGTTGAGGAGCGCATCGCCAAGTGGGGCGAGCGGCTGTCTGTCGCGGCCATCAACGGGCCGTCCGCCACGGTGGTTTCCGGTGAGCCGGATGCTTTGCAGGAGTTGCTGGCGGAGTGCGCTGAGCAGGAGGTGCGGGCCCGGCAGATTCCGGTGGACTACGCCTCGCACGGCGCGCAGGTCGAGTTGTTGCGCGAGGAGCTCGCCACGGTCCTGGCCGAGGTGGCGCCTGCGGAAGGCCGTATCCCGTTCTACTCGGCGGTGCATGCGTCGGTGGTCTCGGGCGAGGGGCTGGATGCCGGGTACTGGTTTGAGAACCTGCGCAATCCGGTGCGGTTCGAGGAGGCCGTGCAGGCGCTGCTGTCCGACGGGCATGGAGTGTTCGTGGAGTGCAGTGCGCATCCCGTACTGACGCCCGGAATCGAGGACACGGCGCAGGAAGCGGGCAGCCCCGTCGTGGTGACGGGCACTCTGCGCCGCGACGAAGGCGGCTGGTCCCGGTTCGCGCAATCGCTGGGCCGGCTCTGGGCGCATGGCGTCCCGGTGGACTGGAGCACCCTGCTCCCGGCCGGCCGACGGGTCGACCTGCCCACGTACGCCTTCCAGCACAAGCGCTACTGGCCCGCCACTGTGGTCGCGGCCGGTGACGCCACCGGCCTCGGCCAGGCGGACTCTCAGCATCCCCTGCTGGGCGCGGCCGTGACCCTGCCCGAGTCCGACGGCTACCTCTTCACCGCGCGGCTGTCCCTGGCCACGCACCCCTGGCTGGCCGACCACTCGGTGCTCGGCGCCGTGGTCCTGCCGAGTTCCGCCCTCGTGGAGCTGGCCATCCGGGCCGGTGACCAGGTCGGTTGCGATCTGCTGGAAGAACTCACCGTGCTGGCTCCGCCTGTCCTGCCGGACAGCGCCGGGCTCCAACTCCGTGTCACCGTCGGCGAGTCCGACGCGGACGGGCGGCGGGAGCTGGCCGTGTTCTCCCGCAATGAGGACGCCGAGGCAGATCTGCCCTGGACCCGGCACGCCACCGGTGTACTGGCCGCGGGCGCTGCGTCCGTTGGATTCGGCGAAGCGGTCTGGCCCCCGACCGGCGCCGATACCTTGACGGTGGACGGGCTCTACGACGAACTCGCCGCCGCCGGGATCGCCCATGGCCCGGTCTTCGAGAACGTTCGGGCGGCCTGGCGCCGTGGTGCGGACCTGTTCGCCGAGGTCGCTCTCACGGAGGAGATCGCGGGCGAGGCGGGCCGATTTGGTCTGCACCCCGCCCTGCTCGACGCCGCGCTCCAGCCGGTGACCCGCCAGGAAGCCGCGGACGGGACACAACTCGCCACTCAGTGGACGGGTGTGACGCTGTTCGCCGAGGGCGCGACCGCGCTACGAGTCAAGCTCTCCAGCGTGCGGGACGGCTACGCCCTCGTAGTCGCCGATCACGACGGCGAAGTGGTCGCCGCGGCCGAATCCATTGCCTGGACGGCGATTTCCGAAGCGGAGGTGGCGACGGTCGCCGGCCCGGGGCACCGGGATTCGCTGTTCGGGGTGGAGTGGTCGGAGTTGCCGCTTCGGTCGGAGCCGGTGGCGGGTTCGTGGGCGATCCTTGGTGAGGATGTGGGGCTGGCTGCTGCGTTGGGTGCGTCGGGTGCGGACGTGCTGAGTGAGCTGGTGGAGGTGCCGGAGTGTGTGGTGCTGGCGGTGCCTCGCTCGGATGGTGCGTTGGAGGTGCCGGCGGCGGTTCGGGCCGCGGTGGGTCGGGTGCTGGAGGGTGTGCAGTCGTGGCTGGCGGATGAGCGTTGCATGCGTTCGAAGCTGGTGGTGGCGACCCGTGGTGCTGTCTCCGTGGCCGGAGAACCGCTGGATGCGGTGGGTGGCGCGGTCTGGGGTCTGCTGCGTTCCGCGCAGACCGAGAACCCGGATCAGTTCGTGCTCATCGACCTTGATGAGCAGCAGTCCTCGGTGGAGGTCATTGCGGCGGCGGTTGCTTCGGGTGAGCCGCAGTTGGCGGTTCGCGACGGGGTGGTCTCCGTGCCGCGGCTGGTGCGGACTGCGCCGTCGGAGGGTGCGCCGGTGTGGGGTTCCGAGGGCACGGTGCTGATTACGGGTGGCACGGGCACGTTGGGTGCACTGTTCGCCCGGCACCTGGTGTCTGAGCATGGCGTTCGCAGCTTGGTGTTGACGAGCCGCCGTGGCTTGGAGGCTGGCGGCGCCCGGGAGTTGCAGTCCGAGCTGGTGGAGCTGGGTGCCCGGGTTGAGGTCGTGGCGTGTGATGCGGCTGACCGTGACGCGCTGGCCGCCGTGCTGGCCGGGATCCGGGCCGATGCCCCGCTGACAGGTGTGGTGCACACGGCAGGTGTTCTGGACGACGGCATCATCGGCTCGCTGAATCCGGAACGTCTCGACACTGTTCTGCGGCCGAAGGTGGACGCGGCCTGGAATCTGCACGAACTGACCCAGGACCTGGACCTGTCGGCCTTCGTACTGTTCTCCTCGGCTGCCGGTGTGCTCGGCAGTGCCGGACAGGGCAACTACGCGGCGGCCAACTCCTTCCTCGATGCCCTCGCTGAGCACCGTCGCCTCGGTGGCCTACCGGGTACCTCCCTGGCCTGGGGCCTGTGGGCTGATGCCAGTGGAATGACGGGGCAGCTCAGCGAAACCGACCTGCGGCGGATGGCCCGGGGCGGGATGATCCCGCTCGGCCAGGCCGAAGGCACCGCGCTGTTCGATGCGGCCATGGCCACGAGCCGGCCGGTTGCGCTGTCCGCCCATCTCGACCTGAACGCCATCGCCGCCACCGGAGAGGTTCCGTCGCTGCTGCGCAGCCTGGTGCGGGTCCGGCGCCGTGCCGTGACCACCGGCAGCGCAACGGCCGACACCCTCGCCGAGCGACTGCGCCCGATGACCGAGGCGGAGCGCGAGCGGACCTTGGTGGAGCTGGTCCGCCGGCAGGCCTCCGCCGTCCTCGGCTACGACGGCGGCGACGCCGTGGGGACCACACGGGCCTTCAAGGAACTCGGCTTCGATTCCCTCACCGCGGTCGAACTGCGGAACCGGCTGAACGCGGCCACCGGGCTGACCCTGCCGGCCACGCTGATCTTCGACTACCCGAACCCGGAGGCCCTCGCCCGTTACGTACGCGAGGAACTGCTGGGCACGGTGGCCGCGCCGGTCGCCACGGTTCCGGTGGCGCGGCCCGTCGACGACGACCCCATCGTGATCGTCGGCATGGCCTGCCGCTACCCCGGAGGGGTGGCTTCGCCGGACGACCTCTGGCAGCTCGTGACCAGCGGCGGGGACGCCATTTCCGGCTTCCCCGTGAACCGCGGCTGGGACCTGGACAACCTGTTCGGTAGCGACTCCGCCGAAACCGGCAAGAGCATCACCCAGCAGGGCGGATTCCTTTACGACGCGGGCGAGTTCGATGCCGGCTTCTTCGGGATCAGCCCCCGGGAGGCCCTGGCGGCCGATCCGCAGCAGCGCATTCTGCTGGAGGCCGCCTGGGAGACCTTCGAGAACGCGGGCATCGACCCGCTGGCCTTGAACGGCAGCCAGACCGGGGTGTTCACCGGGATCAACTACCACGACTACGCGCCCGCCGACGGAAACGTCCCCGAGGACATCGAGGGCTACCTCACCACCGGTGGCGCGGGCAGTGTGCTCTCCGGCCGTATCTCCTACTCACTCGGCCTGGAAGGGCCCGCGGTGACCGTGGACACGGCCTGCTCCTCGTCACTGGTGGCACTGCATCTGGCGATCCAGGCGCTGCGCTCCGGGGAGTGCTCGATGGCCCTGGCCGGCGGTGTCTGCGTCATGGCCACCCCCGGCAACTTCGTGGAGTTCTCCCGGCAGCGCGGTCTCGCGGCGGACGGCCGCTGCAAGCCGTTCGCCGCCGCCGCGGACGGCACCGGCTGGGCCGAAGGAGCCGGCATGGTGCTCGTCGAGCGGCTGTCGGATGCCCGGCGGAACGGTCACCCGGTCCTGGCTGTCGTCCGGGGTTCGGCGGTGAACCAGGACGGTGCGTCCAACGGTCTGACTGCCCCCAACGGTCCGTCGCAGCAGCGGGTGATCCGTCAGGCGCTCGCCAACGCCGGTCTCGAAGCGTCCGAGGTGGACGCGGTGGAGGCACATGGCACCGGTACGACGCTGGGCGACCCGATCGAGGCCCAGGCGCTGCTCGCCACGTACGGGCAGAACCGGCCCGCCGACCAGCCGCTGTGGCTCGGTGCGGTCAAGTCCAACATCGGGCACACCCAGGCGGCGGCCGGTGCGGCCGGAGTCATCAAGATGGTCTACGCGCTCCAGCAAGGGCTGCTGCCCAAGACTCTGCACGTGGACGAGCCCACCCCGCATGTCGACTGGTCCGTGGGCGCGGTGGAGCTGCTCACCGAGACTCGGAAGTGGCCGGAGACCGGCCGCCCGCGCCGGACCGGTATCTCCGCCTTCGGCATCAGCGGCACCAACGCCCACGTCATCCTTGAGCAGGCTCCCGTAGAGGAACCCGTCACGACGGAGGCCGGCAAGGCGGAAGCCACCAAGACGGAACTCGCGAAGGCGGAACCCGGCGCGGCCGCGTCCGCCGCGAGCGGGTCTGCCGATGCGCTGGCCTGGACACTCTCCGCGCGGACGCAGGAAGCCCTGTACGCGCAGGCGGCACGGCTGGTGTCCTTCGCCGCCGAACACCCGGAACTGGCCCCGGCCGACATCGGGTTCTCACTGGCCACCACTCGCGCGGCGTTGGAGCACCGCGCGGTCGTTGCCGGGACGGACCGGGATGCCCTGCTGGCCGCGGCCGGACGACTGGCCGCGGGCGAGCACCCCACAGCGGCCGTCGGCGATGGCCGGGTCGGTGTGCTGTTCACCGGCCAGGGCGCGCAGCGACTCGGCATGGGCCGTGAGCTGTACGACGCCTACCCGGTGTTCGCGCGGGCCTGGGATGAGGTGTGCGGGGAGCTGGACGGTCTGCTGCCGCGGCCTTTGCGTGAGGTGGTCTGGGGCGAGGAGGACCTGCTCGATCAGACGCAGTATGCGCAGGCGGCGCTGTTCGCCCTCGAAGTCGCCCTCTACCGTCTCATCGAATCCCATGGCGTGACGCCGGAGGTGCTGCTGGGGCATTCCATCGGTGAGGTCACGGCCGCCTATCTGGCCGGTGTGTGGTCGCTGGCGGATGCGGCGAAGCTGGTCGCGGCCCGTGGGCGGCTGATGCAGGCCCTGCCGGCCGGTGGCGTGATGGCGTCGGTGCGGGCTTCGGAGGACGAGGTCGCGCCGCTGCTGGAGGGCCGGGAGCAGGTCGGTATCGCCGCCGTCAACGGCCCCGAGTCCGTCGTGATCTCCGGCGCCGAGACCGAGGTCGAGCAGATCGCCGCCGCCCTGGAGGCGGAGGGCCGCAAGGTCAAGCGGCTGCGCGTAAGCCACGCTTTCCACTCGCCGCTGATGGACCCGATGCTGGCGGAATTCCGCACGGTCCTGGACCAACTGACCTACAAAAACGCTCAGTTGACGCTGGTCTCGAACGTGACCGGCCGTCTCGCCGACCCCGCCGAACTCCGCGATCCCGAGTACTGGGTGCGGCACGTCCGCGAAGCCGTCCGTTTCCACGACGGTATCCAGGCCGCCCACGCCGAAGGCATCACCACCTTCCTCGAACTCGGCCCCGTTGGCGTCCTGTCCGCCATGGCCCAGGACTGCCTACCGCAGACGGCCACTACTACCACCGCCCCCACCACCCTCCAGCCGACCCTGCGCAAGGACCGCCCCGAACCCGGAGCGCTGATTGACGCACTGGGCGGGCTGTGGGCCCGTGGCGTCGCGGTGGACTGGACCCCGCTGTTCCCGGGGGCCCGCCGGGTGGCGCTGCCCACCTACGCGTTCCAGCGGCAGAACTACTGGCTGCCGGCCAACGCGGGGAGCGGCAACGTGTCCTCGATCGGGCTGGGCGCCGCGGACCATCCGCTGCTCGGCGCGGCGGTCAGCCTGCCGGATGCGGTGGTCCTCACCGGGCGGCTGTCCCTGGCCACCCATCCGTGGCTGGCCGACCACACCATCATGGACACCGTTCTGCTGCCGGGAACCGCCCTGGTCGAACTGGCCATCCAGGCCGGGGACCAGGTCGGCTGCGATCTCCTGGACGAACTCACCCTGCACGCCCCGCTGATTCTCCCGCCGCACGGCGGAATGCAGCTGCGCGTCACGGTGGGGGAGGAGTCGGCCGGGGACGGGCGCCGCGAACTCGCGGTGTATTCCCGGAACGAGAACGAGACCGAGCTGGAGTGGACCCGGAATGCGACCGGCACACTGACCGTCGCGACCGATACACCGGTGCGCTTCAGCGAAACCGTCTGGCCGCCGGCCGATGCCGAGCCCATCCCGGTGGACGGGTTCTACGAGGAACTGGTCTCGGTCGGCTTCGCGTACGGGCCGGTCTTCCAGGGGCTGCGCGCGGCCTGGCGGCGGGGCGCGGAGGTGTACGCCGAAGTGGCCCTGCCCGAGGAGCCGGGAGCCGATGCGGCGAAGTTCGCCCTGCACCCTGCGCTGCTCGATGCCGCGCTACAGACCGTGGGACTGCTCGGGGACGCCGTATCGGGGCTGCCGTTCGCCTGGACCGGTGTCCGGCTGCACGCCGTCGGTGCGAGCGCACTGCGCGTCCGTCTCTCGCCGACCGGTGACGGCGGGGTGCAGGTCCTGGTGGCCGACGAGACCGGTGCGCCGGTGGCGACCATCGATTCGCTGGTGACCCGGCCGGTGCCGGCCGAACAGCTCGGCTCGACCACGCGGTGCGGAGCGCTGTACGAGCTCGCCTGGACCGCCCTCGAAGAGGCGCCCGCCGAGCCGGTATCCGGTAGCTGGACCGTGGTCGGTCCGGATGACGGGAAGATCGCCGAAACCCTGCGGCGGGCAGGCGGGGACGTCAGCACCTGCCCGGAGCCGGCGAACGCCGCGGGCCAGGGCGCGGCACCGGACTTCGTGGTGCTGCCGGTAGCGGTCCCGGCGACCGGTGCCGGGACGGAGGCGACGCCGGCCGCGGCGCGTGCGGCGGTGCACAGCGTCCTGGACACGGTCCAGACGTGGCTGGCCGACGAACGTCTCGCGGACACCCGGCTGATCGTCCTCACCCGGGGCGCGGTCTCACCCGACGGGGCACCGGCCGACCTGGCGACCGCGCCGGTCTGGGGCCTGCTGCGTTCCGCGCAGTCGGAGCACCCGGGGCGGATCGTGCTGGCCGACCTCGACGACGAGGACACCTCGATGGCGCAGCTGCCCGCGCTGATCGCCGCCGGTGAACCGCAGGCCGCGATCCGCCGGGGAGTCCTGTCGGTGCCCCGCCTGGCCGTGCTCGCACCGTCCGGGCAGGACAGCGCCCCGGTGTGGAACACCCGAGGCACGGTGCTGATCACCGGCGGGACCGGTGTGCTGGGCGCCGAGGTCGCACGGCACCTGGTGTCCGGACACGGCGTACGGAACCTGGTGCTGACCAGCCGCAGCGGCCCGACGGCCGAAGGCGCCGAGGAACTGCGGGCCCAACTCACCGAAGCCGGCGCCCGGGTGGAGATCCTCGCCTGCGATGCGGCCGACCGGGACGCGCTCGCCGCGGTGCTGGCCGGTATTCCGGCGGACGCTCCGCTGACCGGGGTGGTGCACACCGCCGGCGTCACCGACGACGGGGTGATCACCTCGCTGACCCCCGACCGGGTGGACCGGGTGCTGCGGCCCAAGGTGGACGCCGCCTGGAATCTGCACGAGCTGACCCAGGACCTGGACCTGTCCGCGTTCGTGCTGTTCTCCTCGGTCGCTGGCATCCTCGGCGCGCCGGGACAGGGCAACTACGCCGCCGCCAACACCTTCCTGGACGCGCTCGCCGCGCACCGGAGGGCGGCGGGTCTCCCCGCGGTCTCGTTGCCCTGGGGCCTGTGGGCGCGGAGCAGTGGAATGACCGGCAAGCTCGGCGAGGCCGACCTGCGGCGCATCGGCAGCGGCGGGCTGGTACCGCTGTCTTCCGAGGCGGGGGTGGCACTGCTCGACGCGGCCGCCGTGGCCGGTCCGGCCGTGGTGCTCCCGATGGACCTGGACCCGCGGAAGCTCGCGGCGTCGGGGGACATCCCCGCGGTGCTGCGCGGAGTGGTGCGGGCCCCCGCACGGCGGGCGGCGGCAGCCGGACCGGTCGTGGCGGAGGTATCGCTGGGCGACCGGCTGGGGGCGGTACCGGCGGCCGAACGGTCCGGCATGGTGCTCGATCTGGTGCGCACCCATGTCGCCGCGGTCCTCGGACATGCGGAGACCGCGAAGATGAAGGCGGACCAGCAGTTCACCGAGCTGGGCTTCGACTCGCTGACCGCCGTGGAACTGCGCAACCGTTTGCACACCGCCACCGGTCTGCGGCTGCCGGCCACCCTGATCTTCGACTATCCGACCTCCGCCGCACTCGCGGACCACATCCTCGGCGAGGTGGTGGCGAACGAGCCCGACCCCGTCGCGACGGTGCTGGCCACCATCGAAAAGCTGGAAGCCGGTCTCTCGATGCTGCGGACGGAGAGCGGTGACCGAAGGGATATCACCAAGCGGCTGGAGCGTGCGCTGAGCCAGTACCGCGACGGCGATACGGCGGAATACGGCGACGACACGGACAGCGATATCCGGGACGCCTCCACCGATGAACTGCTGGACGTCTTTGACCGGGAGTTCGGTAACTCATGATCTTCCAGAACATTTTTCGTGCCGGTCGAAGGGGCGGAACCAGGTGACCAACGACAAGAAACTTGTCGAGTATCTCAAGCAGGCCACAATCGATCTGCGGCAAAGTCGCCGCCGGATCTGGGAACTCGAATCGGAACCGATCGCCATTGTCGGCATGGCCTGCCGCTATCCCGGTGGAGTCGCCTCTCCGGAAGACCTGTGGACGCTGTTGTCCGAGGGACGCGACGGCATGTCCGCCTTCCCGGCGGACCGGGGCTGGGACGTGGAGGGGCTGTACCACCCCGACCCGGAAAACCCCGGCACGTCCTATGTCCGGGAGGGCGGATTCCTTCAGAACGCCGCGGAGTTCGACCCGGGGTTCTTCGGAATATCGCCGCACGAGGCGCTCGCGATGGACCCGCAGCAGCGGCTGCTCCTGGAAACGTCGTGGGAGGTCTTCGAACGCGCCGGAATCGACCCGGGAACCCTGCGGGGCAGCAAGACCGGCGTTTATGCCGGGCTGATGTACCACAATTACGCCGCGCGGGTCCTCGATGTCCCCGACGACATCGCCAGCTTTATGAGCACCGGCGCGGTGAGCAGTGTGGTCTCCGGCCGGATCTCCTATCTGTTCGGCTTCGAAGGCCCCGCGATCACCGTGGACACCGCCTGCTCCTCCTCGCTGGTGGCGCTGCACCAGGCGGTACTGGCGCTCCGGGCGGGGGACTGCGATCTCGCGCTGGCCGGCGGCGTGACCGTGATGGCCACCGCGGATACCTTCGTCGACTTCTCCTACCAGCGCGGTCTCGCGGCGGACGGCCGCTGCAAGCCGTTCGCCGCCGCCGCGGACGGCACCGGCTGGGGCGAGGGCGCCGGCCTGCTGCTGGTGGAGCGGCTGTCGGACGCCCAGCGCAACGGCCATCCCGTGCTCGCGGTGGTGCGGGGTTCGGCGGTGAACCAGGACGGTGCGTCCAACGGTCTGACCGCCCCCAACGGGCCCTCGCAGCAGCGGGTGATCCGCCAGGCGCTCGCCAACGCGCATCTCTCGCCGTCGGATGTGGACGCGGTGGAGGCGCACGGCACCGGGACGACCCTGGGAGACCCCATCGAGGCCCAGGCGCTTCTGGCGACCTACGGGCAGGACCGCCCGGCGGACCGCCCACTGTGGCTGGGCGGTATCAAGTCCAACCTCGGGCACACCCAGGCCGCCGCCGGAGTCGCCGGAATCATCAAGATGGTGCTCGCCATGCAGCACGGCGTGCTGCCCAAGACCCTGCATCTGGACGCCCCTTCACCGCATGTGGACTGGTCCGCCGGCGCGGTGGAACTCCTCGCCGAAGCCAGGGACTGGCCGGAGGCCGAACGACCGCGCCGGGCCGGGGTGTCCTCCTTCGGCATCAGCGGCACCAACGCCCATGTCGTCCTCGAACAGGCCCCCGCCAACGACCGTGCAGAGGCCGGACCCGTCCCCGTGGCATCCGACCCCTCCGGTCTGGTGCCCTGGGTGCTGTCCGCCCGTTCCCGGCAGGCGCTCGCCGCGCAGGCAGCCGGACTCGCCGCCTTCGTGGACGGGCAGCCGGAGCTGAACCCCGTGGACACCGGCTTCTCGCTGGTCACCACGCGTGCCGCCCTCGACCATCGCGCGGTCGCCCTGGCCACCGACCGGGCCGGACTGCGCACCGCGGTGGCCGCCCTGGCCACCGGTGACGCCGCGCCCGGCGTGCTCACCGGACTGGTCAGCGACGGCAAACTCGGTGTGCTGTTCACCGGTCAGGGGGCGCAGCGGCTGGGGATGGGCCGTGAGTTGTATGAGACGTATCCGGTGTTCGCGCGGGCCTGGGATGAGGTGTGTGCGGAGCTGGACGGTCTGCTGCCCCGGCCGCTGACGGAGGTGGTCCGGGACGGGGGCGACCTCCTCGACCAGACGCAGTATGCGCAGGCGGCGCTGTTCGCTCTCGAAGTCGCCCTCTACCGTCTCGTTGAGTCTCATGGTGTGACGCCGGCTGTGCTGCTGGGGCATTCCATTGGTGAGATCACGGCTGCCTATTTGGCGGGTGTGTGGTCGCTGGCGGATGCGGCGAAGTTGGTCGCGGCGCGTGGGCGGTTGATGCAGGCTCTGCCGGCCGGTGGCGTCATGGTGTCGGTGCGGGCGTCGGGGGACGAGGTCGCGCCGCTGCTGGAGGGCCGGGATCTGGTCGGGATCGCTGCCGTCAATGGTCCTGAGTCCGTGGTGCTCTCGGGTGCCGAGGCCGAGGTGGAGCAGATCGCTGCTGCCTTGGAGGCGGAGGGGCGTAAGGTCAAGCGGCTGCGGGTGAGCCATGCCTTCCACTCGCCGCTGATGGACCCGATGCTGGCCGAGTTCCGCGCGGTGCTGAGGCAACTCACGTACGCGGATGCTCAGTTGCCGGTGATATCGAACGTGACCGGTGCGCCGGCCGACTCGGCCGAACTCCGCGACCCCGAGTACTGGGTGCGGCACGTCCGGGAAGCCGTCCGCTTCCACGACGGTATGCGCGCCGCCCACGCCGAAGGCGTCACCACCTTCCTCGAACTCGGCCCGGACGGCGTCCTGTCCGCCATGGGACAGGACTGCCTGGCGGAGGACGTGGCCTTCGTGCCCACGCTGCGCAAGGACCGTCCCGAACCCGAGGTGGCGACGGAGGCGCTCGCCGGGCTGTGGGTCCGTGGGGTCCCCGTCGACTGGCAGCCGATGCTCGCCGACGGCCGCCGGGTGGAACTGCCGACGTACGCCTTCCAGCGGCAGCACTTCTGGCTGGAAGGTGACACCGGGGCGGGCGATATGACCGCCGCGGGTCTGGGCGCTGCCGATCACCCGCTGCTCGGTGCCACCGTGACCCTGCCGGACGCCGTGGTCCTGGCCGGCCGGCTGTCCCTGGCCACCCACCCCTGGCTCGCCGACCATGCCGTACTCGGCGCCGCCGTACTGCCCGGCTCGGCCTTGGTCGAACTCGCCATCCGGGCCGGGGACCAGGTCGGCTGCGACCTGATCGAAGAACTCACCGTGCGGCGGCCACTGGTTCTGCCGGAGCGGGGCGGAGTCCAGCTGCGCGTCGTCGTCGCGGAGCCCGACGAGGACGGCCGCCGGGAACTGGCCGTGTACTCGCGGCTTGAGGAGTCCCCCGAACAGTCCTGGACCGCGCACGCCATGGGTGCGCTGGCGGCGGGTGCCGGGACGATGGCGTTCGGCGAAGCGGTCTGGCCGCCGGCCGGCGCCGAGGCGCTCTCCGTGGACGGCTGCTACGACGCTCTCGGTGCCGCCGGATTCCACCACGGCCCCGTGTTCCAGGGCGTCCAGGCCGCCTGGCGGCGGGGCGACGAGATCTACGCCGAGGTCGCCCTGCTGAACGAAGTCGCCGCCGACGCCGCGAAGTTCGGGCTGCATCCGGCCCTGCTCGACGCGGCGCTGCAACCAGCGCTCGACGGGCTGCGGCTCCCCGCGTCCTGGACCGGGGTGCGCCTGCACGCCGTGGGTGCCACCGCGCTCCGGGTGAAGCTGAGCAGGGCGGCTGACGGGTATGCGCTCCTCGTCGCCGATGAGGCCGGCGGCGTGGTCGCCTCCGTAGACGCGGTGCGCTGGGAGCCGGTGGTTCCCGAGCAGCTGACCATGACTGTCCCGGGCGACCACCACGACTCGCTGTTCGCGGTGGAGTGGGTGTCCCTGCCGGACCTTCCCGAGACTTCCGATGCCGAGGGCGACGACGACCTCGTCCTTCTGCATCCGTCGGTGGCGGGGGAGGGGACGACCGTTCCTGACGGCGTGCGTGCGGTGACCCACCAGGTGCTGGAACAGCTTCAGAGCTGGGTCGCCGATGACCGGAACGCCGCTGCCCGGCTCGTCGTGGTGACCCGGGGTGCCGTCTCGGTCGCCGGTGAGCCGGTGGATCTGACCATGGCACCGCTCTGGGGGCTGGTGCGCTCGGCGCAGTCGGAGCACCCGGGCCGTTTCGTGCTGGTCGATATCGACGGCCATGAGACGTCCTCCGCCGCGATCCGTGCCGCCGTGGCCACCGGTGAAACTGAACTGGCGCTCCGGGACGGCGCGTTGTCGGTACCGAGGCTCGCCAGGCTCGAACCGTCTGGGCCGTCCATACCGTCCGTACCGCCCGGGCCCTCCGGACCGTCCGGGCCCCTGGGATCCTCCGGACCCTCCGGTACGGCCTCGGTCTGGAACCCCGACGGCACCGTACTGATCACCGGCGGCACCGGAACCCTGGGCAGCCTGATCGCCCGGCACCTGGTGACCGCGCACGGCATCCGCAGCCTCCTGCTGACGAGCCGGCGCGGCCAGGACGCCGAGGGCGCGGCCGTACTCCGCGAGGAACTCACCGCGCTGGGCGCCCAGGTGGAGATCGCCGCCTGCGACGCGGCGGATCGCGACGCCCTCGCCGAACTGCTGGCGGGAATCCCGGCGGACGCTCCACTGACCGGAGTCGTGCACACCGCGGGGGTCACCGCCGACGGAACCCTCGGCTCCCTCACCGGGGAAAGCCTGGACACCGTGCTGCGGCCCAAGATGGATGCCGCCTGGAACCTGCACGAACTCACCCAGGACGCCGATCTCTCCGCGTTCGTCCTCTTCTCGTCGGCCGCGGCGGTACTCGGCGCGGCCGGCCAGGGCAACTACGCCACCGCCAACACCTTCCTGGACACGCTCGCCCGCCATCGCCGGAACAACGGCCTGCCGGGCACCTCCCTGGCCTGGGGGCTCTGGGCCGAGACCAGCGAGATCACCAAGCAGCTCAGCGACACCGATCTGCGACGGATGGCCCGCGGCGGACTCGTCCCGCTCACGGCGGAGGACGGCGTGGCCCTGTTCGATGCCGCGCTCACCACGGACACCGCACTGTCCGTCCCGATACGGCTGGATCTGCGGGCGCTTGCCGCCTCCGGGGAGGTGGCGCCCGTCCTGCGGGGACTGGTGCCGGTGCGTCGGCGTGCCGCCACGGCCGGCGTCGGTGCCGGTAACGCGTTACGGGACCGTCTCGTCGGCCTGCCGCAGGCCGACCAGGACCGGGCGCTGAGGGAACTGGTCACGGCCCAGGTCGCCCTGGTGCTCGGGTACGCGGGCAGCGGCGCGGTGGAGGCATCCCGCGCGTTCAAGGACCTCGGGTTCGATTCGCTGACCGCGGTGGAACTGCGCAACCGCATGGACACCGCGACCGGACTCAGCCTCCCGGCGACCCTGATCTTCGACTATCCGACCCCGGCCGCACTCGTGCGGTTCCTGCGGGAAGAACTGCTCGGCGGGCAGACCGCCACCACCGTGGTGCGGTCCCGCGGGACCGTGGACGACGATCCCATCGCCATCGTCGGTATGGCCTGCCGCTTCCCCGGCGGCGTCGCCTCGCCGGCGGAGCTCTGGGACCTGCTGGCCCGCGGCGAGGACGCGGTCAGCGACTTCCCCGGCGACCGCGGCTGGGACGTCGAGCGGCTCTACCACCCGGACCCCGACCACCACGGCACCTCATACGTCCGAGAAGGCGGCTTCCTGCGGGACGTGGCCGACTTCGACCCCGGGTTCTTCGGCATCTCACCGCGTGAGGCGACCGCCATGGACCCGCAGCAGCGGCTGCTGCTGGAAACCTCCTGGGAGGCACTGGAGGACGCGGGGATCGACCCGACGACGCTGCGCGGTGCCGACACCGGCGTCTTCGTCGGCACCAACGGCCAGGACTACGGCTCCTTCCTGGCCCAGAGCTCCGCCGAGGTGGACGGCCACCTCGCCACCGGCACCGCGGGCAGCGTGGTATCCGGCCGGATCTCCTACACCTTCGGCTTCGAGGGCCCCGCGGTAACGGTCGACACCGCGTGCTCATCCTCGCTGGTGGCCCTGCACTGGGCCATCCAGGCGCTGCGGTCCGGCGAATGCTCACTGGCCCTGGCCGGTGGTGTGACGATCATGTCCACACCGATGGAGTTCATCGAGTTCTCCCGCCAGCGCGCCCTCGCTCCGAACGGCCGCAGCAAGGCTTTCGCCGAGAGCGCGGACGGCGCGGGCTGGGGCGAGGGCGTCGGTCTGCTGCTCGTGGAGCGGCTCTCCGATGCCCGGCGCAATGGCCATACGGTCCTGGCGGTGGTGCGTGGTTCTGCGGTCAACCAGGACGGTGCGTCCAACGGTCTGACCGCCCCCAACGGCCCCTCGCAGCAGCGGGTGATCCGTCAAGCCCTTGCCAACGCCGGTCTCGAAGCGTCCGAGGTGGACGCGGTGGAGGCGCACGGCACCGGTACGACGCTCGGCGACCCGATCGAGGCTCAGGCGCTGCTGGCCACATATGGGCAGGGGCGGCCGGAGGAGCGGCCGTTGTGGCTGGGTTCGGTGAAGTCGAACCTCGGGCACGCCCAGGCCGCGGCCGGGGTGGCCGGGGTGATGAAGATGGTGCTGGCCATGCGGCACGGTGTGCTGCCGAAGACGCTGCATGTGGATGAGCCGTCGTCGCATGTGGACTGGTCGGCGGGTGCGGTGGAGCTGCTGACGGAGGCCAGGGAGTGGCCCGAGAGTGGTCAGCTGCGGCGGGCGGGTGTCTCGTCCTTCGGCATCAGCGGGACGAACGCACATGTCGTGCTGGAGCAGGCACCTGAAGAGGCACCTGAAGAGACACTGGCGGAGCCGGTCGAGGAGGCACCGCCCGGTGTTCTGCCGTGGGTGCTCTCCGCGCGCTCCGAGCGTGCGTTGGCCGCTCAGGCGGGCCGGTTGGCGTCCTTCGTCGAGGACCGCAAGGAGCCGGATCCCGTTGATGTGGGCTTCTCCCTGCTGAGCACGCGGGCGGGGTTGGAGTACCGGGCGGTGGTGCTCGGTGCTGACGGTGCGGACCTTGTTGACGGCCTTCGTGGGCTGGCTTCGGGGGTGGATCCCGCGGGTGTGGTGCGGGGTGCGACCGGTACGGGAGCCAGTAGCCGTGTGGCGCTGGTTTTCCCTGGCCAGGGTTCGCAGTGGCTGGGTATGGCGGATGAACTGCTCGCCGTCTCCCCGGTGTTCGCGGGGCGGATGGCTGAGTGTGGTGCGGCGCTGTCGGAGTTCGTGTCCTGGAAGTTGGACGAGGTGCTGTCCGACGAGGACATGCTGGCGCGCGTTGATGTGGTGCAGCCGGTGCTGTGGGCGGTGATGGTGTCGTTGGCCGCGGTCTGGGAGGACTGTGGCGTGGTGCCGTCGGCTGTGGTGGGGCACTCTCAGGGCGAGATCGCCGCGGCCTGCGTTGCCGGCATCTTGTCTCTGCGTGATGGCGCCCGGGTGGTGGCGTTGCGCAGTCAGGCCATCGGCCGTGTCCTGGCCGGACGCGGCGGCATGGTCTCCGTCGCCGGCTCGCGAGACGCCGTCCAGGAGCGCATCGCCAGGTGGGGTGAGCGGGTGTCCGTAGCCGCCATCAACGGCCCGACTTCGACCGTCGTTTCGGGCGAACCCGAGGCCTTGCAGGAGTTGCTGGCGGAGTGCGCCGAGCAGGACGTACGGGCCCGGCAGATCCCGGTGGACTACGCCTCGCACGGCGCCCAGGTCGAGGAACTGCGCGAGGAACTCGCCACCGTCCTGGCGGAGGTGACCCCTGCTGAAGGCCGGATCCCCTTCTACTCCGCGGTGCACGCCTCGGTCCTCTCCGGCGAGGAGCTGGACGCCGCCTACTGGTTCGAGAACCTGCGCAACACCGTGCGGTTCGAGGAAGCGATCCAGGCCCTCCTTGCCGACGGCCACGGCGTCTTCGTCGAGTGCAGCGCGCACCCCGTCCTGACCCCGGGAATCGAGGACACCGCGCAGGAGGCGGGCAACCCCGTCGTGGTGACGGGATCTCTCCGCCGCGACGAAGGCGGCTGGCCCCGCTTCGCGTACTCGCTCGCCCAACTCTGGACGCATGGCGTCCCGGTGGACTGGAGCACCCTGCTTCCGGCCGGCCGACGGGTCGATCTCCCCACCTACGCCTTCCAGCGGCAGCGCTACTGGCTGTCGGCCTCAGCGGGTACTCAGGATGCGGCCGGTCTCGGGCTGCAACCGGTGGAGCATCCGCTCGTCCCGGCCGCCGTTTCCATGGCCGGTACGGACACGGTCGTCCTCACCGGGCGGATCAGTACGGCCACCCACCCGTGGATCGCCGACCACACCGTCCGGGGCGTCACCATCCTCCCCGGCACCGGCTTTGTGGACCTTGCCATCAGGGCGGGTGACCAGGTCGGCTGCCCCAGGGTCGAGGAACTCGTGCTGGAGGCCCCGCTGATCCTCCCGGATCAGGGCGGGGTGCAGCTCCAGGTCAGCGTCGGCGCTCCGGACGATCAGGGCCGCCGACCGGTCACGGTGCACTCGCGCGCCGACGATGCACTCGACGGTGAGCCATGGACCGGCCATGCCACCGGGCTGCTCGGACCGGACACCGCCGCCGACAGTGGAACCGGCCTCGACGTGTGGCCCCCTGAGGGAGCCAGCCCGGTGGATCTGGACGGCATTTACGACCAGCTGGCCGCCGCCGGAGTGGACTACGGGCCCGTGTTCCAGGGCCTGCGGGAGGTCTGGCGTCAGGGTGACGACCTCTACGCGGAGGTGACCCTGCCGCAGGACCAGCGGGACCAGGCCGAGCGGTTCGGGCTGCACCCGGCCCTGCTCGACTCCGTACTGCACGCCCTGTCGTGGTCTCCGCTCGCGGAGCAGGACGGTGGCCCCTGGATGCCCTTCACCTGGAACGGCGTCTCGCTCTTCGCGACCGGGGCGACCACCCTGCGGGCCCGCCTCAGCACCGCGCCCACCGGGGCCGTGACGCTGGACATCGCCGACGGCCTCGGTGAGCCCATCGCCTCCGTCGACGCGCTGCGGCTCCGGGCCGTCACCGCCACCGCACTGACCGGCGCGGCACCGCGCGACACCCTCTTCCGCCCCGAGTGGACGGCCCTCCACGGGCCGAAGTTCACCGGCTCCTGGGCGGTGCTCGGTGCGGACCGAGCGGGCCTGGCGGCCGCGTTCACCGGGAACGGCGAGACCTACACCGATCTCGCCGCGCTCACCGCGGCGGTCGAGGCGGGCGCGCCCGTCCCCGAGGTCGTACTGACCGCCGCACCGCGCAGCGACCGGGACGGATTCCTCCCGGGGGTGGTACACGGAGCCGTGCGCGATGCGCTGGAACTCATCCAGCGCTGGCTGGGCGACGACCGGTTCGCCACCTCCCGTCTGGTGCTGGTGACGAGCGGGGCCATGGCGGCCGAGGCCACCGACCCGGTGACCGATCTGCCGTACGCAGCGAGCTGGGGACTGTTCCGGTCCGCCCAGTCCGAGCATCCCGACCGGTTCGTCCTCGTCGATCTGGACGAGCAGGACTCCTCGGCCGCCGCCCTGCCGGAGGTCATCGGCTCCGGCGAGCCCCAGGCCGTGGTCCGGGCCGGCACGCCGCGCGCCGTACGGCTCACCCGGGTCCACCTGACCGGCGAGGCCCCGGCCTTCGACCCACAGGGCACGGTGCTGATCACCGGCGGTACGGGAATGATCGGCACCCTGGTGGCCCGTCATCTGGTGACGCAGCACGGGATACGTCATCTGCTGCTCACCAGCCGCCGTGGCGCGGCGAGCCCGGGGGCCACGGAACTGCGGGACGAGCTGGCCGGACTCGGGGCGGAAGTCACCCTTGCCGCCTGCGACGCCGCGGACCGGACCGCGCTGGCGGAGCTGCTGGCGGCTGTTCCGCAGGACCGTCCGCTGACCGCGGTCGTGCACGCGGCAGGGGTGGTCGAGGACAGTGTGGTCACCTCGCTCACCGCGGGGCATCTGGACACCGTGCTGCGGCCCAAGGTGGACGCGGCCTGGAACCTGCATGAGCTCACCAAGGAGCTTGGCCTGTCGGCGTTCATCCTGTTCTCCTCGGCGGCCGCGCACTTCGGCAACGCGGGGCAGGGCAACTACGCCGCCGCCAACGCCTTCTTGGACGCACTGGCACACCACCGGCGCGCCCAGGGCCTGCCCGCCGTCTCGATGGCGTGGAGCGTCTGGGCCGAGCGGGTCCAGGCCGCGGACCAGAGCGAGGAGATGCGGGCGGAGCGGATCTCGGCGGGAGCGATGACCGCGGAACTCGGCATGGTCCTCTTCGACCACGCCCGCCGGGCCGCCGAACCGGTGCTGGTGCCGATTCCGCTGGACATCCCGGCGATCCGGGCCCTGCCGAAGGACCGGATACCGATCCTGCTGCACGGTCTGATGCCGGGCGACACCCGGCGCTCGGCCGGCACCGAGGGGCCTGGCGAGAAGGGCTGGACGGACCGGCTGATCGCCATGCCGGCGGACAAACAGCGGGAGACCGTACTGGCCTTGGTGCGTACTCAGGTTGCGTCGGTACTCGCCTACGAGTCCGCCGATCAGGTCGAGGACCACCGGCCGTTCAAGGACCTGGGGTTCGACTCGCTGACCGCCGTGAAACTGCGCAATCAGCTCGCCGCGGCCGGTGGCCTGACCCTGCCCGCCACCCTGGTCTTCGACCATCCGACCCCGGTCGCGCTCGCCGAGTTCCTGCGGGCGGAACTCGTACCGGCCGAGGCGAACCCCTCGGCCCGGCTGCTCGCCGAACTCGACCGGATCGCCGCCGGACTGCCGGAGATCGCCCCCGACGCCGCCGGCCGGGACAAGATCACCGCTCGGCTGCGAAGCATCTTGTGGCAGTGGGACGAGAGCAGGAACGGCGAGAGTCCGGAGAACCCCGAAGAGGACTTCGACTCAGCCACCGATGACGAACTCTTCGACGCTCTCGACAACGAACTCGGAATGTCCTAACGCGTGCGGATCAAGCGCCTGACAGTTTTTTGGGGGAAGGTACCGGATGGAGAATGAAGCCAAACTCCGGGATTATCTCAAGCGAGCTACGGCTGATCTCCGCCGCACGCGCCAGAGGTTGCGCGAGGTCGAGGAGAAGCAGCACGAGCCGATCGCCATTATCGGCATGGCCTGCCGGTACCCGGGAGGAGTGAGTTCACCCGAAGAACTCTGGCAGCTGGTGGCCGACGGCCGGGACGCCGTCACCACCTTCCCGGACAACCGGGGCTGGGACCTGGAATCCCTGCACGACCCGGATTCCGGGCGCCCCTACACCTCTTATGTCCGCGAGGGCGGATTCCTGCACGACGCCCTCGAATTCGACCCCGAAATGTTCGGCATTTCCCCGCATGAGGCCACCGCCATGGACCCCCAGCAGCGGCTGCTGCTGGAGGCGTCCTGGGAGGCGTTCGAGCATGCGGGAATCGACCCGATGGCCCTGCGCGGCAGTTCCACCGGGGTGTTCGCCGGGCTGATGTATCACGAGTACGCGTCGCGGCTGAACCATGTCGCCCCCGAAGCCGCGGGATTCCTCGGCACCGGGAGCATCGGCAGCGTGCTGTCCGGCCGGATCTCGTACTCCTTCGGCCTGGAGGGCCCGGCGGTGACCGTGGACACCGCCTGCTCGTCCTCCCTGGTGGCCCTGCATCTGGCGATCCAGGCGCTGCGGACCGGGGAGTGCTCACTGGCCCTGGCCGGCGGGGTGACCGTGATGTCCACCCCCGATACGTTCATCGACTTCTCCCGTCAGCAGAACCTGGCACGCAACGGGCGCTGCAAGGCGTTCGCCTCGGGCGCGGACGGCACCACCCTCGCCGAGGGCGCCGGAATGCTGCTGGTGGAGCGGCTGTCGGACGCCGAGCGCAACGGCCATCCGATCCTGGCGGTGGTGCGTGGTTCGGCGGTGAACCAGGACGGTGCGTCCAACGGTCTGACCGCCCCCAACGGACCCTCCCAGCAGCGCGTCGTGGAGCAGGCCCTGGCGAACGCCCGGCTCTCCGCCGATCAGGTCGACGCGGTGGAGGCCCACGGCACCGGCACCGCCCTCGGCGACCCGATCGAGGCTCAGGCGCTGCTGGCCACATATGGGCAGGGGCGGCCGGAGGACCGGCCGTTGTGGCTGGGTTCGGTGAAGTCGAACCTCGGCCATACCCAGGCCGCGGCCGGGGTGGCCGGTGTGATGAAGATGGTGCTGGCCATGCGGCACGGTGTGCTGCCGAAGACGCTGCATGTGGATGAGCCGTCGTCGCATGTGGACTGGTCGGCGGGTGCGGTGGAGTTGCTGACGGAGGCCAGGGACTGGCCGGAGAGTGGTCAGCTGCGGCGGGCGGGTGTGTCGTCCTTCGGTATCAGCGGGACGAACGCACATGTCGTGCTGGAGCAGGCACCTCCCGTCTCTGAGCTGGAGGCCGTCGAAACGGCTGACGACGAGCCGGTCGAGGCGGCGGCGCGGGCCGGGGTGGTGCCGTGGATGCTGTCGGCGTGTTCGGAGCAGGCGTTGTCGGCTCAGGCGGAGCGCTTGGCGTCCTTCGTGGCGGAGCACCCCGAGCTGGACGCTGCTGACGTGGGCTTCTCCCTGCTGAGCACGCGGGCGGGGTTGGAGTACCGGGCGGTGGTGCTCGGTGCTGACGGTGCGGACCTTCTTGACGGCCTCCGTGGGCTGGCTTCGGGGGTGGATCCCGCGGGCGTGGTGCGGGGTTCGACCGGTACGGGAGCCGGTAGCCGTGTGGCGCTCGTCTTCCCTGGCCAGGGCTCGCAGTGGCTGGGCATGGCGGACGAACTGCTCGCCGCCTCCCCGGTGTTCGCGGGGCGGATGGCTGAGTGTGGCGAGGCGCTGTCGGAGTTCGTGTCCTGGAAGTTGGACGAGGTGCTGTCCGACGAGGACATGCTGGCGCGGGTTGATGTGGTGCAGCCGGTGCTGTGGGCGGTGATGGTGTCGTTGGCCGCGGTCTGGGAGGACTGTGGCGTGGTGCCGTCGGCTGTGGTGGGGCATTCGCAGGGTGAGATCGCCGCGGCCTGCGTTGCCGGCATCTTGTCCCTGCGTGACGGCGCGCGGGTGGTGGCGTTGCGCAGCCAGGCCATCGGCCGTGTCCTGGCCGGACGCGGCGGCATGGTGTCGGTCGCCGGCTCGCGCAACGCCGTGCAGGAGCGCCTCGCCAGGTGGGGCGAGCGGCTGTCGGTCGCCGCCATCAACGGCCCGACTTCGACCGTCGTTTCGGGCGAACCCGAGGCCTTGCGGGAGTTGCTGGCGGAGTGCGCCGAGCAGGAGGTGCGGGCCCGGCAGGTCCCGGTGGACTACGCCTCGCACGGCGCCCAGGTCGAGGAACTGCGCGAGGAACTCGCCACCGTCCTGGCGGAGGTGACCCCTGCTGAAGGCCGTATCCCGTTCTACTCGGCGGTGCACGCCTCGGTCCTCTCCGGCGAGGAGCTGGACGCCGCCTACTGGTTCGAGAACCTCCGCAATCCGGTGCGGTTCGAGGAAGCGATCCAGGCCCTCCTTGCCGACGGCCACGGCGTCTTCGTCGAGTGCAGCGCGCACCCCGTCCTGACCCCGGGAATCGAGGACACCGCGCAGGAGGCGGGCAACCCCGTCGTGGTGACGGGATCTCTCCGCCGCGACGAGGGTGGCTGGCCCCGCTTCGCGTACTCGCTCGCCCAACTGTGGGCGCATGGCGTCCCGGTGGACTGGAGCACTCTGCTGCCCACCGGCCGGCGGACCGACCTCCCCACCTACGCCTTCCAGCGACAGCGCTACTGGCTGGACGACACCGGCACCGTCGGCGATGTCACCGCCGCCGGACTGAGCAGCGCCGATCACCCCCTGCTCGGTGCGGCCGTCTCGATGCCCGGCACTCAGGTGCTCACCGGGCGGCTGTCACAGGCCACCCACCCCTGGCTGGCCGAGCGGATCGTCCTCAACACCGCGGTGGTACCCGAGAGCGCGCTGGTCGACCTTGCCATCCGGGCCGGGGACCAGGTGGGCTGTGACGTCGTACGTGAACTCACCGTGGACGTACCGCTGGTGCTCCCGGACCGCGCTGCCGTGCTGCTGCGGGTGCTGGTCGCGGAGCCCGACGCGGACGGCGGCCGGGAGCTCAGTGTCTACTCGCGGCCCGAGGACGTCCCGGACGAGCAGGCGTGGACCCGGCATGCGACCGGTGTCCTCGCCCGAAGTGCCGAGCCGGCCGGCTTTGACGCACGGAGCTGGCCTCCCACGGACGCCGCGCCCGTCGAGCTGGCGGACTTCTACCGTGAACGGGCCGAGCTGGGGCTGGGCTACGGCCCGGTGTTCCAGGGGCTGCGCGCGGTCTGGCGGCGCGGTGGCGAGCTGTTCGCCGAGGTGGCCCTGCCCGAGGGGGATACGGGCGACACGAGCGGCTTCGGGCTGCACCCGGCACTGCTTGACGCGGCGCTGCACTGCGCCGGGCCGGACGGGGCGCGACTGCCGCTCGCCTGGACGGGGGTGAGCCTGCATGCCGTAGGGGCGACCGCACTGCGGGTGGCGCTGACCCCGGCCGGGGACGGGTACGCCGTACGGATCGCGGATGTCGAGGGCGCTCCCGTCGCCTCCATCGCGTCCGTGACCTGGGATGAGGTGTCGGCGGAGCGGCTCGCGGAAGGTGCCGGCCGCCGGGAATCGCTGTACGGGGTGGACTGGGTGGACCCGGACCCGGCCCCGGCCGCTGCGCCAGGCGGCCCCGAGGGGAGTTCCCTGGTGGTGCTCGGGGGCGACGGCCTAGGGGTTGGTACGGCAACGGGTGGCGACGTCATGGACCTGGACGCCCTGAAGGCGCTCGATCCGGCCCCGGAAGTAGTGGTTCTCCCGGTACCCGACTCAGGGGTTGTCGGGGTTTCCGGTGGGGTTCGGGAGGTCGCATATGGGGTGTTGGAGACGCTGCGGGGCTGGTTGGCTGAAGAACGGTTCGCCGGGTCGCGGTTGGTGATTCTGACCCGGAGCGCGGTGTCTGTGACGGGGGAGGAAGTAGATCTGGTGACGGCACCGGTATGGGGATTGGTGCGTTCCGCACAGTCGGAGAACCCGGATCATTTCGTGCTGGTCGACAGCGATGACCAGCAGGCGTCGCGCGCTGCGCTGACGGCGGCCGTCGCCCTGGGCGAGCCCCAAGTGACCATTCGGGACGGGAAGTTGGCGGTACCGCGGCTCACCATGCTGGAGCCGTCCGAGAAGGACGGCGGACCGGTGTGGAAGCCGTCGGGCACCGTGCTGATCACCGGTGGTACCGGAACCCTGGGCACGCTGGTCGCCCGGCATCTGGTCACCGAGCACCAGGTGCAGAACCTGCTGCTGACCAGCCGCCGCGGCCCGGACGCCGAGGGTGCCGAGGCACTCCGGGACGAGCTCACCGCTCTGGGGGCCCGGGTGACCATCGCCGCCTGTGACACCGCCGACCGGGACGCGCTGGCCGGACTGCTCGCCGGTATCCCGGCAAAGGCTCCGCTGACCGGTGTCGTGCACACCGCGGGCGTGCTGGACGACGGCGTCCTCGGGTCCCTGACCCGGGAGCGGATCGACGCGGTACTGCGGCCGAAGGTCGACGCCGCCTGGAATCTGCACGAGCTCACCAAGGACCTCGACCTGTCCGCCTTCGTGCTGTTCTCCTCGGCCGCCGGCGTGTTCGGCGCACCGGGGCAGGGCAACTACGCCACCGCCAATGCGTTCCTGGACGCGCTCGCCGCCTACCGTCGCGCCCAGGCGCTGCCAGCCGAGTCCCTGGCGTGGGGGCTGTGGGAGGAGAGCAGCGGGCTGACCGGCACGCTCAGCGAGGCCGACCGGCAGCGCAAGGCCCGGGACGGGCTGCGTCCGATGTCCTCGGCGGAGGCGCTGGCACTGTTCGACGCCTCGGTCGCGGGGGGACGGGCGCTCACCGTGCCGGTCCGCCTCGATCTCACGGCGCTCGGCGCGGGCTTGCGTACCGACGAGGTCCCGCCGCTCCTGCGCAACCTGGTCCGCGGGACCCGGCGCAGCGCCGCGGCCGGCCAGGGCGGTGCGGACGGACTGCCGGAGCGGCTGAAGACCGCCTCCCCGGCGCAGCGGTCGCGGCTGCTGCTGAACCTGGTGCGTGGCCATGTGGTCGCCGTACTGGGCTACGCCGACGCGGACGCGGTGGAAGCGGGCCGGGCCTTCAAGGACCTGGGGTTCGATTCGCTGACCGCCGTGGAGCTGCGGAACCGGCTCAATCGGGACACCGGGCTGAAACTCCCGGCGACCACGATCTTCGACTACCCCAACTCGCGGGTGCTCGCCGAATACCTCGGCACGCACTTCGCGCCGTACGGGGACGCCGGCTCCGGTGCCGACGACAACGAGGAGACCATCCGCCGGATGCTGACCTCGATTCCGCTGAACCGTCTTGCCGAGGCCGGGCTGCTGAACTCCCTGCTGGAACTGGCCGGGATCACCGAGGAAGCGTCCGAGACCACCGAAGACGACGACCGTGAATCGCTCGACACGATGGACATGGAAGCCATGATCCAGCTCGCGCTCGACGGTTCCGGCGCCGAAGACGACATGACGCGAGGACTGTGAGTTCACGATGGCCGTGCAGAAAGACCGCGTCGCTGAGGCTCTGCGAGCATCGCTCAAGGAGACCGAACGGTTGCGTGAACAGAACCGCAAGCTCGCGGGCGCGATGCGGGAGCCGATCGCCATCGTCGCGATGGCGTGCCGGTTCCCCGGCGCGAACTCTCCCGAGGAACTGTGGCGGATCCTGGCCTCCGGTACCGACGCCATGACCGAATTCCCGGCCGACCGCGGCTGGGATGCGGCGAGCCTGTACCACCCGGACCCGGACCACCGCGGGACCTCCTACGTCCGGGAAGGCGGCTTCCTGGACGGCGTCGGCGAGTTCGATGCCGGGTTCTTCGGGATCTCGCCGCGTGAGGCGACCGCGATGGACCCGCAGCAGCGGCTGCTGCTCGAAGCCTCCTGGGAGACCTTCGAGCGGGCCGGCATCGACGGGCTCTCGCTGCGCGGCAGCCGTACCGGCGTCTTCGTCGGGGTGAACTACCAGGACTACGCCTCGCAGCTGCGGGTGGCGCCCGAGGTGGCCGAGGGCTACGGCGTCACCGGCGCCTCGGCGAGCGTGCTGTCCGGCCGTATTGCCTACACGTTCGGCCTCGAAGGCCCCGCGATCACCGTGGACACCGCCTGTTCCTCGTCGCTGGTGGCGCTGCACTGGGCGATGCAGGCCCTGCGCGCGGGCGAGTGCTCGCTGGCCGTGGCCGGCGGTGTGTCGGTGATGTCCACCCCCGATCTGTTCGTGGAGTTCTCCCGGCAGCGTGGTCTCGCCGAGGACGGCCGGTGCAAGGCCTTCGCCGGCGCCGCGGACGGCACCGGCTGGGGTGAGGGCGCCGGGCTGCTGCTGGTCGAGCGGCTGTCGGACGCCCAGCGCAACGGCCATCCGGTCCTCGCGGTGGTGCGTGGTTCGGCGGTGAACCAGGACGGTGCGTCCAACGGTCTGACCGCCCCCAACGGCCCCTCGCAGCAGCGGGTGATCCGGCAGGCCCTGGCCAGCAGCCGGCTGTCGGCCGACCAGGTCGACGCGGTGGAGGCGCACGGCACCGGCACGACCCTCGGCGACCCCATCGAGGCCCAGGCGCTGCTGGCGACCTACGGGCAGGACCGCCCCGCCGACCGGCCGCTCTGGCTCGGTTCGGTGAAGTCCAACATCGGACACACCCAGGCCGCCGCCGGAGCCGCCGGGGTCATCAAGATGGTGATGGCCCTGCGGCACGGTGTGCTGCCCAAGACCCTGTACGTCGACGAGCCCACCCCGCATGTCGACTGGTCGGCCGGCGCGGTGCGGCTGCTCACCGAGGCCCGCGACTGGCCGGAGACCGGCCGCCCCCGCAGGTCCGGGGTGTCGTCCTTCGGGATCAGCGGCACCAACGCCCATGTCATCCTCGAACAGGCCCCGGAAGGCGAACCGGCCCCGGCAGAGGCCCCGGTGGCGCCGCCCGCTCCGTCGGCCGCGGTGCTGCCCTGGGTGCTGTCCGCCCGTTCCCGGCAGGCCCTCGCCGCCCAGGCCCGTGAACTGCTGTCCTTCGTGGCCGACCGGCCGGATCTGGACCCGGTCGACATCGGCTTCTCCCTGGCGACCAGCCGTGCCGCACTGGAGCACCGTGCGGTCGTCTTCGGCACCGGACGCGCCGAACTCCTCGGCCGTGTCGAGGAGTTGGCCGAGCGCGGGTCGGACGCCACCGGCGCGCTGTGCGGGGTCGCGGGCGACGGCCGGGTCGGTGTGCTGTTCACCGGCCAGGGATCGCAGCGGCTCGGGATGGGCCGTGAGCTGTACGAGACCTACCCGGTCTTCGCGCAGGCCTGGGACGAGGTGTGCGCGGAGCTCGACCCGCGGCTGCCCCGGCCCCTGCGGGAGGTCGTATGGGGCGAGGACCAGCACCTCCTCCACCAGACTCAGTACGCCCAGGCCGCCCTGTTCACCGTCGAGGTCGCCCTCTACCGGCTCATGCGGTCCTGGGGCCTGACCCCGGACGTGCTGCTGGGCCACTCCATCGGTGAGGTCACGGCCGCCTACCTGGCGGGTGTGTGGTCGACGGCGGACGCGGCGCAGCTGGTCGCGGCGCGCGGACGGCTGATGCAGGCCCTGCCGGCCGGTGGCGTCATGGTGTCGGTGCGGGCCTCTGAGGACGAGGTCCTGCCGCTGCTGGAAGGCCGCGAGCAGGTCGGGATCGCCGCCGTCAACGGCCCCGAGTCCGTCGTGCTCTCGGGTGCCGAGGACGCGGTGGAGGAGGTCGTCGCCGCTCTGGAGGCCGACGGCCGTAAGGTCAAGCGGCTGCGGGTGAGCCATGCCTTCCACTCGCCGCTCATGGCGCCGATGCTCGCCGAGTTCCGCGCCGTCACGGAGCAACTCACCTATCAGGAACCGCAGTTCGCGGTGGTGTCCAACGTGACCGGACGCCTGGCCGAGCCCGCGGAACTGTGCGATCCGGCCTACTGGGTCCGCCATGTCCGCGAGGCCGTCCGCTTCCACGACGGCATCCGGGCCGCACACCGCGAAGGCGTGGACCTCTTCGTGGAACTCGGCCCCGGCGGGGTGCTCTCCGCCATGGGCCAGGACTGTCTGCCGGAGACCGTCGCGTTCCGGCCGAGCCTGCGCGCCGACCGCCCCGAACCCGAGGCCCTGCGCGACACCCTGGCCGGTGCCCACGTCCGCGGTGCCACCGTCGACTGGACCCCACACCTCCAGGGCGGCCGGCGCACCGCCCTGCCCACCTACGCCTTCCAGCGCCGGCGGTACTGGCTCGAAGGCTCCGCCGACGCCGGGGATGTGACGGCCGCCGGACTCGGCCCGGCCGGACACCCCCTCCTCGGCGCCGCCGTGGCGCTGCCCGACTCCGACGGCTTCCTCTTCACCGGCCGGCTGTCCCTGGCCACCCACCCCTGGCTCGCCGACCACGCGGTCTCCGGCACCGTGCTGGTACCGGGCACCGCACTGGTCGAACTCGCCATCCGCGCCGGGGACCAGGTCGGCTGCGACCTGCTGGAGGAACTCACCCTCCAGACGCCCCTGACCCTCCCCGGCCAGGGCGCGGTGCAGACCCGCGTCACCGTCGGCGAGCCCGCCGCGGACGGCCGCCGGGAGATCGCGGTGTTCTCCCGCCCCGAAGACGCCGACGGCGATGAACCCTGGACGCAGCACGCCACCGGCTTCCTCGCCACGGCGGCCGGCACCGGCACACCCGCCGGACTCGGGGAGTCCTGGCCACCCGCCGAGGCCGAGCCCGTCGCCGTCGACGGCTTCTACGAGGAGCTGTCCGCCGCCGGATTCGCGTACGGACCGGTGTTCCAGGGCGTGCGGGCCGCGTGGCGGCGCGGCGACGAGGTGTTCGCCGAGGTCGCGCTGCCCGCGGAAGCGGCCGAACAGGCGGGCCGGTTCGGTCTGCATCCGGCGCTGCTCGACGCGGCCGTACAGACCGTGAGCCTCGGTACCTCCCTCACCAACGGCGGGCCCGGCCTGCCGTTCTCCTGGACCGGCGTCCGGCTGCACGCCGTCGGCGCGGCCACCCTGCGCGCCAGACTCTCCCCGTCCCCGGACGGCGGGGTCACGGTCCTCGTCGCCGACGACACCGGCGCACCCGTGGCCACCATCGACTCCCTGGCGATCCGGCCCGTCTCCGGCACCCTCAAGTCCGCCGCCCGCGACCACTGGTCCTCGCTCTTCCACCTCGACTGGATCACGCTGCCCGAAGTGGGGGAACCCGCCCGCCCCGCCACCTGGGCGGCCGTCGGCAGCGGCACCGAGACCGTGGCCGGAACGCTGCGCGCCGCCGGCACCGAGGTGGCGACGGCCGAGGACTTCGCGGCCCTCGCCGCGCGGGACACCGTGCCCGACGCCGTGCTCTGGGCCCTGCCGGAGGCCGCCCCCGGCGAACTGCCGGACCGGGTACGGGAGACCACCACCCGGACGCTGGCCGCGCTGCGCGGCTGGCTGGCCGAGGAGCGGTTCGCCGCGTCCCGGCTGGTCATCCTCACCCGGGGCGCGGTCTCCGTCACCGAGGAGCGCAGCCCGGACCTCGCCCCCGCCCCCGTATGGGGACTGGTCCGCTCCGCGCAGACCGAGAACCCGGACCGCTTTCTGCTCATCGACCTCGACGACCAGGAAGCCTCCTGCCGCGCGCTGCCCGCCGCCCTCGCCTCCGGCGAACCGCAGCTCGCGCTGCGCGGCGGCACCCTGCACGCCACCCGTCTGATGAAGGCCGCCTCCGCCGCCCCGCTGACCCCGCCGGACGGCCGGGCCTGGCAGCTCACCAGCACCGCCAAGGGCAACCTGGACGCCCTCGCGCTGGTGGACAGCGACCGGGCCTGCGGGCCGCTGGCCGGGCACCACGTCCGGATCGAGGTACGCGCCGCCGGCCTCAACTTCCGCGACGTGCTCAGCGCCCTGGACATGTACCCCGGCGACGCCGGAGCGATGGGCCTGGAAGGCGCCGGCGTGATCGTCGAGGTCGGCTCCGGCGTGACCGGCCTCGCCCCCGGCGACCGGGTGATGGGTACGTTCACCGAAGCCTTCGGCCCGCTCGCCGTCGCCGACCACCGGGCCATCGTCCGCATCCCCGAGGGCTGGTCCTTCGCCGAGGCCGCGGCCACCCCGATCGTCTTCCTCACCGCCTACTACGCCCTGGTCGATCTGGCCGGAGTGCGGCCGGGCGACACCGTGCTGGTGAACTCCGCCGCCGGCGGCGTGGGCATGGCCGCGGTCCAGCTGGCCACCCACCTCGGCGCCGAGGTCTACGGCACCGCCAGCCCGGCGAAGTGGGACGCCCTGCGCGAACTCGGCCTGGACGACGACCACATCGCCTCCTCCCGGGCCCTGGACTTCGAGCACCGGTTCCTGGCCGCCACCGGGGGCCGGGGCATGGACGTCGTACTCGACTCCCTGGCCGGCGAGTTCGTGGACGCCTCCCTGCGGCTGCTGCCCTCGGGCGGCCGGTTCATCGAGATGGGCAAGGCCGACGTCCGCGACGCGGACGAGATCGCCACCACCTACCCCGGCGTCCGTTACCGCGCCTTCGACCTCCCCGAAGCCGGGCCGGAACGCACCCGCGAGATGTTCACCGACCTCCTCGCCCTGTTCGACCGCGGCGTGCTGCGCCCGCTGCCGCTCACCACCTGGGATGTGCGCCGCGCCCCGGACGCCTACCGGTACATCAGCCAGGCCCGCCAGATCGGCAAGGTGGTACTCACCCTCCCGCCGGCCCCGCACCCGGACGGCACGGTACTGATCACCGGGGCCAGCGGCACCCTCGCCGCCGTCATCGCGCGGCACCTGGTGGCCGAGCACCGGGTGCGCCACCTCCTGCTGGTCAGCCGGCGCGGCGCCGACGCGCCCGGCGCGGACGGCCTGCGCGCCGAACTCACCGCACTCGGCGCCGAGGTCACCCTGGCCTCCTGCGACATCGCCGACCGGACCGCGGTGGCCGCGCTGCTCGCCGACATCCCCGCGGAGACCCCGCTGACCGGTGTCGTGCACACCGCCGGGGTGCTCTCCGACGGAGTGATCGACTCGCTCACCCCCGAGCGGCTCGACCACGTCCTGCGACCGAAGGTGGACGGCGCCTGGCACCTCCACGAACTCACCAAGGACCTCGACCTCTCCGCCTTCGTCCTGTTCTCCTCGGTGTCCGGGATGTTCGGCGGCCCGGGGCAGGGCAACTACGCCGCCGCGAACACCTTCCTGGATGCCCTGGCCGCACACCGCCGCGCGCTCGGCCTGCCCGCGCTCTCCCTGCCGTGGGGACTGTGGGCCGAGGCCAGCGCCATGACCGGGAAGCTGGCCGAGCACGATGTGCGGCGCGCCGCCTCCGGTGGCGTCCTGCCGATGACCTCGGAGGAGGGCGTCGCGCTGTACGACGCGGCCGCCACCGTCGCCCGGGCGGTGGTCACACCCGCCAAGCTGGAACTGAAGGGCGCCACCGCGACGGAACTGCCGCCCGTGCTCAGCGGCCTGGTACGCACCCCGTCCCGGCGCGCCGCCGCCGCGCTCACCGCACCGGACGCCGGCAACACCCTCGTCCAGCGGCTCGCCGCACTCTCCATCGCCGACCAGGAACGGACCCTGCTCGACCTGGTACGTACGCAGGTGGCCGCGGTGCTCGGCTATCCGGGTCCCGAGGCGGTGGAGGCCGAGCGCGCCTTCTCCGAGCTCGGCTTCGACTCGCTGACCGCGGTGGAGCTCCGCAACCGGATCAACAGCGGCACCGCACTGCGGCTGCCCGCGACCCTTGTCTTCGACTACCCGAACTCGCTCGCCCTGGTGAACCACCTGCGCGGCGAACTGCTCGGCCGGCAGACCGACACCCCGGCGCCCGTGCGGTCCTCCGCTGCCGCCGACGACGAGCCGATCGCCATCGTCGGCATGGCCTGCCGGTATCCCGGCGGAGTGGAGTCGCCCGAGGACCTCTGGCGACTGCTCGCCGACGGCACCGACGCGCTGTCCGGCTTCCCCGCGGACCGGGGCTGGAACCTCGACGAGCTGTACCACCCGGACCCCGACCACCGCGGCACCTCCTATGCGCGCGCGGGCGGCTTCCTCGCCGACGCCACCGGCTTCGACCCCGCCTTCTTCGGGATCTCACCGCGCGAGGCGCTGGCCATGGACCCCCAGCAGCGACTGCTGCTGGAAACCTCCTGGGAGGCCTTCGAGAGCGCCGGAATCGACCCCCAGTCGGTCCGCGGTACCAAGACCGGTGTGTTCGCCGGCGCGACCTCGGATGACTACGCGACCCAACTGGCCCCGGTGTACGACCAGACCGAGGGGTACGCCAGCACCGGCACCGCGGGCAGCGTCGTCTCCGGCCGCATCGCGTACTCCTTCGGCCTGGAGGGCCCGGCACTGACCGTCGACACGGCCTGCTCGTCCTCCCTGGTGGCCCTGCATCTGGCCATCCAGGCGCTGCGCTCCGGCGAATGCTCACTGGCACTGGCCGGCGGTGTCACGGTGCTGGCCACCCCGGACGTGTTCATCGAGTTCTCCCGCCAGCGCGGCCTCGCCGCCGACGGCCGCTGCAAGCCCTTCGCGGACGCGGCGGACGGCACGGGCTGGGGCGAAGGCGCCGGCATGGTGCTCGTCGAGCGGCTGTCGGATGCCCGGCGCAACGGCCATCCGGTCCTCGCGGTGGTGCGGGGTTCGGCGGTCAACCAGGACGGTGCGTCCAACGGTCTGACGGCCCCGAACGGCCCCTCGCAGCAGCGGGTGATCCGCCAGGCGCTCGCCAACGCCGGACTCGAAGCGTCGGATGTGGACGCGGTGGAGGCACACGGCACGGGAACGACGCTCGGCGACCCGATCGAGGCCCAGGCGCTGCTCGCCACGTACGGCCAGGACCGCCCCGAGGACCGGCCCCTGTGGCTGGGCTCGATCAAGTCCAACATCGGACACACCCAGTCGGCGGCCGGCGCGGCCGGCGTCATCAAGATGGTCATGGCGCTGCGGCACGGCGTGCTGCCCAAGACGCTGCATGTGGACGAGCCGTCGTCGCATGTGGACTGGTCCGCGGGTGCGGTGGAGTTGCTGACCGAGCCCCGGGACTGGCCGGAGAGCGGTCAGCCGCGCCGGGCGGGTGTGTCGTCCTTCGGCATCAGCGGGACGAATGCGCATGTGGTGCTGGAGCAGGCCCCGGCGGCTGAGCCGGAGGCCGTGGAACCGGCTGAGGTTGCGCCTGCTGGGGGCGTGCCTGCTGGGGTGGTGCCGTGGGTGCTGTCGGCGCGTTCGGAGCAGGCGTTGGTTGCCCAGGCGGGGCGGTTGGCGTCCTTCGTGGCGGACCGTACGGGGCTGAATCCTGCTGATGTGGGGTTCTCCCTGCTGAGTACCCGGGCGGGGTTGGAGCACCGGGCGGTGGTGCTCGGTGCTGACGGTGCGGACCTTCTTGACGGCCTCCGTGGGCTGGCTGCGGGGGTGGATCCCGCGGGTGTGGTGCGGGGTGCCACCGGAACGGGAGCCGGTAGCCGTGTGGCGCTGGTGTTCCCTGGTCAGGGTTCGCAGTGGCTGGGTATGGCGGATGAACTGCTCGCTTCGTCGCCGGTGTTTGCGGGGCGGATGGCTGAGTGTGGTGCGGCGCTGTCGGAGTTTGTGTCCTGGGATCTGATGGCGGTGCTGTCGGATGAGGATGCGTTGGCGCGGGTTGATGTGGTGCAGCCGGTGCTGTGGGCGGTGATGGTGTCGCTGGCCGCGGTCTGGGAGGACTGTGGCGTGGTGTCGTCGGCTGTGGTGGGGCATTCGCAGGGTGAGATCGCCGCGGCCTGCGTTGCCGGGATCTTGTCCCTGCGTGATGGTGCCCGGGTGGTGGCGTTGCGCAGTCAGGCCATCGGCCGGGTTCTTGCCGGACGCGGCGGCATGGTGTCGGTCGCCGGCTCGCGTGCGGCGGTTGAGGAGCGCATCGCCAAGTGGGGCGAGCGGCTGTCTGTCGCGGCCATCAACGGGCCGTCCGCCACGGTGGTTTCCGGTGAGCCGGATGCTTTGCAGGAGTTGCTGGCGGAGTGCGCCGATCAGGAGGTGCGGGCCCGGCAGATTCCGGTGGACTACGCCTCGCACGGCCCGCAGGTCGAGGAGCTGCGCGAGGAGCTCGCCACGGTCCTGGCCGAGGTGACGCCTGCGGAAGGCCGTATCCCGTTCTACTCGGCGGTGAACGCTTCGCTCATATCGGGCGAGGAGCTGGAGGCCGGGTACTGGTTTGAGAACCTGCGCAATCCGGTGCGGTTCGAGGAGGCCGTGCAGGCGCTGCTGTCCGACGGGCACGGCGTCTTCGTGGAGTGCAGTGCGCACCCCGTACTGACGCCCGGAATCGAGGACACGGCGCAGGAAGCGGGCAGCCCCGTCGTCGTCACCGGCACCCTGCGCCGCGACGAAGGCGGCTGGTCCCGGTTCGCGCAATCGCTGGGCCGGCTCTGGGCGCATGGCGTCCCGGTGGACTGGAGCACCCTGCTCCCGGCCGGCCGGCGGATCGACCTGCCCACTTACGCCTTCCAGCACAAGCGCTACTGGCCCTCCGGTGTGTTCTTCGGCGGGGACGCCTCGGGGCTCGGACTCGATGCGGCCGATCACCCGCTGCTCGGTGCCGCGATGGCGCTGCCGGACTCCGACGGCTTCCTCTTCAGTGGCCGGCTGTCGCTCGCCACGCACCCCTGGCTGGCCGATCACTCCGTACTGGACACCGTGCTGCTCCCCGGAACCGGACTGGTGGAACTCGCCATCCGGGCCGGTGACCAGGTCGGTTGCGATCTGCTGGAGGAACTCACCCTTGAGGCACCGCTGATCGTCCCGGCGATCGGAGGGCGGCAACTCCGTGTCACCGTCGGTGAGTCCGATGCGGACGGTCGTCGTGAACTCGCCGTGTACTCCCGTGCCGAGGAGGCGCCGGCAGACCAGCAGTGGACCCGGCACGCCACCGGCACGCTCGCGCTGGGTGCCGAGCCGGTGGACTTCGGTGAGGAGAGCTGGCCTCCCCGCGGCGCTGAGCCGGTCTCGGTGACCGGCGTGTATGACGAATTCGCTGCGGTGGGTATGACTTACGGCCCGGTGTTCCAGGGTCTGAGCGCAGCATGGCGGCGTGGTGAGGAGATCTTCGCCGAGGTCGCCCTGCCCGAGGACCTGGCTGCCGACGCGGCGAAGTTCGGGCTGCATCCGGCCCTGCTCGACTCCGCGCTGCATGCGATCGGTCTCCACCCGGCCACAGAGGCCGGGGGACAGGCCCAGCTGCCTTTCGCCTGGAACACGGTCCGTCTGCACGCCGTAGGAGCGGCCGCACTGCGGGTGAAACTGAGCCCGGCCGGTGGCGGCTTCTCGGTCCTGGTCGCCGATGGCACGGGAACCGTGGTCGCCTCCGTCGACTCCCTGGTGACCAGGCCGGTGACCGCCGGCAAGCTCAACGAAGGCCCGAGCACGGATGCCCTGTTCACCATGGAGTGGTCGGAGTTGCCGCTTCGGTCGGAGCCGGTGGCGGGTTCGTGGGCGGTCCTTGGCGAGGATGCGGGGCTGGCTGCTGCGTTGGGTGCGTCGGGTGCGGACGTGCTGAGTGAGCTGGTGGAGGTGCCGGAGTGTGTGGTGCTGGCGGTGCCTCGCTCGGATGGTGCGTTGCAGGTGCCGCAGGCGGTCCGGGCCACGGTGGGCCGGGTGCTGGAGGGTGTGCAGTCCTGGCTGGCTGATGAGCGTTGCACGCGTTCGAAGCTGGTGATCGCGACCCGTGGCGCCGTATCGGTGGCGGGGGAGCCGCTGGATGCGGTGAGCGGCGCGGTGTGGGGTCTGCTGCGTTCCGCGCAGACCGAGAACCCGGATCAGTTCGTGCTCATCGACCTTGACGAGTGTGAGTCGTCGGTGGAGGTCATCGCCGCGGCGGTTGCTTCGGGTGAGCCGCAGTTGGCGGTTCGCGACGGGGTGGCTTCCGTGCCGCGGCTGGTGCGGTCCGTACCGTCGGATGCGGATAGTGCGCCGGTATGGGACCCCGAGGGCACGGTGCTGATCACGGGTGGCACGGGCACGTTGGGTGCACTGTTCGCCCGCCATCTGGTGTCTGAGCACGGCGTTCGTAGCTTGGTGTTGACCAGCCGCCGTGGTCTGGAAGCGGGCGGCGCCAGGGAGTTGCAGTCCGAGCTGGTGGAGCTGGGTGCCCGGGTTGAGGTCGTGGCGTGTGACGCGGCTGACCGTGACGCGCTGGCCGGCGTACTGGCCGGGATCCGGGCCGATGCCCCGCTGACGGGTGTGGTGCACACCGCCGGAGTCTTGGACGACGGCATCATCGGCTCGCTGACCCCGGAGCGCCTCGACACCGTGCTTCGCCCGAAGGTGGACGCGGCCTGGAACCTGCACGAACTGACCCAGGACCTGGACCTGTCGGCCTTCGTACTGTTCTCCTCGGCCGCCGGTGTGCTCGGCAGCGCCGGACAGGCCAACTACGCGGCGGCGAATACGTTCCTCGACGCCCTCGCACAGCACCGTCGCCTCAGTGGCCTCCCGGGCACCTCACTGGCCTGGGGGTTCTGGGCGGAGCGCAGTGCGATGACCCGGGAGGTCGGCTCCGCCGATGTCCGGCGGATGGCCCGCGGTGGTGCGCTGGCGCTCGACCAGGCCGAGGGGGTGGCCCTGTTCGACCTCGCCTGTGCCGCGCCCGGCTCCGGACTGCTCGTGCCGATCCGGCTCGACCTGCGTGGTCTGGCCGCTTCCGGCGCGGTGCCGGCGGTGCTGCGGAACGTCGTACGGGTGCCGGTGCGGCGCGCCACCGCAGCGGCCGGTGAGGCCGCGTCCCTGCGGGAGCGGCTGGCCGGACTGCCGGCCGAGGACCGTGCGGAGCTGCTGCTCGACCTGGTGACCACTCAGGTCGCGGCCGTACTGGGCTACGAGGACTCCGGCGCGGTCCGTACGGACCAGGTGTTCAAGGATCTCGGCTTTGATTCGCTGACCGCCGTGGAGCTGCGCAACCGCCTGACCGGGGCCACCGGGCTGCGGCTGCCCGCCACCTTGGTGTTCGACTATCCGACACCCCTCGCGCTCACCGACTGTCTGCGTCGCGAACTGCTGGAGGAGGAGACGGCGGTCGTACCCACCACGCGGGCCGCCGGCACGGACGACGAGGCCATCGCGATCGTCGGTATGGCCTGCCGGTTCCCCGGCGGTGTCACCTCGCCCGAGGAGCTCTGGCAGCTGCTGGCGGCCGGGACCGACGCCATCGGTGAGTTCCCCGCCGACCGTGGCTGGGACCTCGACCGGCTCTATGCCCCCGAACCCGGTCTGCCCGGCAAGACCTACACCCGTGAGGGCGGATTCCTTTACGACGCGGGCGAGTTCGACCCCGCATTCTTCGGCATCTCCCCGCGCGAGGCGCTGGCCATGGACCCGCAGCAGCGGCTCCTGCTGGAGATGTCCTGGGAGGCCGTCGAACGGGCCGGGATCGCCCCGGCCTCCCTGCACGGCAGCCGGACCGGCGTCTTCGCCGGCATCATGTACCACGACTACGGCTTGCAGACCGACTCCATACCGGAGGAGGTCGAAGGACACCTCGGTACGGGGACGTCCGGCAGTGTCGCCTCCGGCCGGGTGGCGTACACCTTCGGTTTTGAAGGTGCCGCGGTCACCGTGGACACGGCCTGCTCCTCTTCGCTGGTGGCGCTGCATCAGGCGATGCAGGCGCTGCGGGCGGGGGAGTGCGAGCTCGCGCTGGCGGGTGGCGCCTCGGTGATGGCGACCCCGGGCACCTTCGTCGACTTCTCGCGGCAGCGGAATCTCGCGGTCGACGGCCGGGTCAAGGCCTTCGCCTCGGGCGCGGACGGCACCACCCTCGCCGAGGGCGCCGGAATGCTCCTGGTGGAGCGGCTGTCGGATGCCCGGCGGAACGGTCACCCGGTCCTGGCTGTCGTCCGGGGTTCGGCGGTGAACCAGGACGGTGCGTCCAACGGTCTGACTGCCCCCAACGGCCCGTCGCAGCAGCGGGTGATCCGTCAGGCGCTCGCCAACGCCGGTCTCGAAGCGTCCGAGGTGGACGCGGTGGAGGCGCACGGCACCGGTACGACGCTCGGCGACCCGATCGAGGCCCAGGCGCTGCTGGCGACCTACGGGCAGGACCGGGAAGAGCCGCTGTGGCTGGGCACGGTCAAGTCGAACATCGGGCACACCCAGGCCGCGGCCGGCGTGGCCGGTGTGATGAAGATGGTCCTTGCCATGCGGCGCGGTGTCCTTCCACGGACCCTGCATGTCGATGAACCCTCCTCGCACGTCGACTGGTCGGCCGGTGCGGTCGAACTGCTCACCGAGGCGCGCGACTGGCCGACCACCGGGCGGCCGCGCCGGGCGGGCGTGTCCTCCTTCGGGATCAGCGGCACCAATGCGCATGTCGTGCTGGAAGAGGCGCCGGGGACGGTGGCCGAAGGGCCCGCTGCGATCGGTGCCGACGCGGACACCGGCTCCGATACTGGCTCCGGCACCGGCTCCGACACCGGGGTCGTGCCCTGGGTGCTCTCGGCCCGCTCCGCGGAGTCCCTCGCCGCACAGGCCGGACGGCTGGCGTCCTTCGTGGCAGCGCAACCGGACCTGAGCCCGGCCGACATCGGGTTCTCGCTGGTCACCACCCGTACCCCGCTGGACCACCGCGCGGTGGTCCTGGGCACCGACCGTACGGAACTCCTCGCCGCCCTCCGGAACGTCACTCCGGACGCCGACGTCATCGGCGACCCACGACTCGGTGTGCTGTTCACCGGCCAGGGCGCGCAGCGACTCGGCATGGGCCGTGAGCTGTACGACGCCTACCCGGTGTTCGCGCGGGCCTGGGACGAGGTGTGCGCGGAGCTGGACGGTCTGTTGCCGCGGCCCTTGCGTGAGGTGGTCTGGGGCGAGGAGGACCTGCTCGATCAGACGCAGTACGCGCAGGCGGCGCTGTTCGCCCTCGAAGTCGCGCTCTACCGTCTCGTCGAATCCCATGGTGTGACGCCGGAGGTGCTGCTGGGGCATTCCATCGGTGAGGTGACGGCTGCCTACCTTGCCGGTGTGTGGTCGCTGGCGGACGCGGCGAAGCTGGTTGCCGCACGTGGGCGGCTGATGCAGGCCCTGCCGGCCGGTGGCGTCATGGTCTCGGTGCGGGCCTCGGAGGATGAGGCCCTGCCACTGCTGGAGGGCCGCGCCCAGGTCGGTATCGCTGCCGTCAACGGTCCCGAGTCCGTCGTGATCTCCGGCGCCGAGACCGAGGTCGAGCAGATCACCGCCGCCCTGGAGGCCGAGGGCCGCAAGGTCAAGCGGCTGCGCGTAAGCCACGCTTTCCACTCGCCGCTGATGGACCCGATGCTGGCGGAATTCCGCGCGGTCCTGGACCAACTCACCTACAACAACGCTCAGTTGACGCTGGTCTCGAACGTGACCGGCTCGCTCGCCGACCCCGCCGACCTCCGCGACCCCGAGTACTGGGTGCGGCACGTCCGGGAAGCCGTCCGTTTCCACGACGGCATCCAGGCTGCCCACGCCGAAGGCATCACCACCTTCCTCGAACTCGGCCCCGACGGCGTCCTGTCCGCCATGGCCCAGGACTGCCTACCGCAGACCGCCACTACTACCCCCGCAACCACCGCCCCCACCACCCTCCAGCCGACCCTCCGCAAGGACCGCCCCGAACCCGTCGCCCTGCTGCATGCTCTCGGCGTCGCCTACGCCCGGGGCGTCCCGGTGGACTGGACGCCGCTGTTCCCGGGCGCCCGCACCGTGGAGCTGCCGACCTACGCCTTCCAGCGGCGGCGCTACTGGTTGGAGGGGACCACCGGAGCCGGCGATATGACGGCTGCTGGGCTGGGCAATGCCGAGCACCCGCTGCTCGGTGCCACCGTGACCCTGCCGGATGCCGTCGTCCTGAGCGGGCGGCTGTCCCTGGCCACGCATCCGTGGCTGGCCGACCACGCCGTCATGGACACCGTGCTGCTGCCGGGAACCGCTCTGGTCGAACTGGCCCTCCAGGCCGGCGACCGGCTCGGTTGTGACCTCATCGAGGAACTGACCCTCCAGGAACCGCTGGTTCTGCCGGAGCGGGGCGGCGTGCAGCTGCGCGTGGTCGTCGCGGAGCCCGAGGAGGACGGCCGCCGGCCACTGACCGTGTACTCCCGGTGGGAGGAGGACACGGAGGAGAACTGGACCCGGCACGCCGTCGGTGTGCTGGCCGAGGGGAGTGCCGGGCCGGCCGGCGAGGGGGCGGAGGTCTGGCCGCCGGCCGGGGCCGAGTCCGTCTCCGTGGACGGCTTCTACGACGAACTGGCCGCCGCCGGCTTCGGGTACGGCCCCATGTTCCAGGGTGTCCAGGCCGCCTGGCGGCACGGGGACGAGGTCCATGCCGAGGTCACGCTGCCCGAGGACGCCACCGCCGATGCGGCGAGGTTCGCCCTGCACCCGGCCCTGCTCGATGCCGCGCTCCAGACCGTGGGACTGCTCGACGACGTAGCAGCGGGGCTGCCGTTCGCCTGGCGCGGGATCCGGCTGCACGCGGTGGGCGCGGGCGCGCTGCGTACCACGCTGACCCGGGACGGCGACGGTGTGCGGGTGAAGGTCTCCGACGAGACCGGTGCGCTCGTGGCCACCATCGACGGGCTGACCGTCCGGCCGGTGCGTACCGAGCAACTGGCCGCTGGCCGCGGGGAGTCGATGCTCCAGCTGCGCTGGACTCCGCTGCCCCTGCCGGAGACCACGACGGTGTCGGCCGGGAGCTGGGCGGTGCTGGACGAGAACGGGATCGGTCTGAAGGCCGTCCTCGATGCGCCCGCGTACGACTGGCCCGCGTTCGCCGAGCAGGACGAGGTACCGGACGTGGTGCTGTGGTCCGTGCCGGACGCCGTGGGGGAGGGCCTGGCCGAGGGGGCACATGCCCTCGCGCGCCTGGTGCTGGAGCGGCTTCAGAGCTGGCTCGCCGAGGAGCGGTATCAGGATGCGCGGTTGGTGATCCTGACCCGTGGTGCGGTCCTGCTGGACGGTGCCACGGTCTCCCCGGCGGCAGCGGCGGTCTGGGGGCTCGTCCGGTCCGCGCAGTCGGAGCACCCGGACCGGATCGTGCTGGTCGATGCCGATGCAGACGCCCTTGGCGACGAGGGCGCCGGAGATGCTCTGCGTGCCGCCGTGGCGTCCGGTGAACCGCAGTTGGCCCTGCGCGGCGGGAGTGTTCTCGTGCCCAGGCTGGCTCGGTTCGCGGCACCCGGACAGGAAGCTGCACCGAGGTGGAATGCCGGGGGCACCGTGCTGATCACGGGGGGAACCGGAGCCCTCGGTGCCTTGGTGGCGCGGCATCTGGCCACCGAACACGGGGTGCGCAAGCTGCTGTTGATCAGTCGTCAGGGTCCGGCCGCCGAGGGCGCCGGGGAGCTTCGGGCGGAACTCGCCGGGCTCGGTGCGAGCGCCGAGATCGTCGCCTGCGATGCGGCCGACCGGGACGCCCTGGCCCGGGTCCTGGACGGGCTGCCCGCCGAAGCGCCGCTCACCGGAGTGGTGCACACGGCAGGTGTCCTGGACGACGGGGTGTTCGGTTCGCTCACCCCGGAGCGGCTCGACGCGGTGCTGTCGCCGAAGGTGGACGCCGCGGTGAACCTGCATGAACTCACCAAGGACCGCGAGCTCTCCGCGTTCGTGCTGTTCTCCTCCGCGGCCGGGGTGCTCGGCGCCCCGGGGCAGGCGAACTACGCGGCGGCCAACAGCTTCCTGGACGCCCTGGCCGACCATCGCCGTGCGCTGGGCCTCCCGGCGGTCTCCCTCGCATGGGGACGCTGGGCCGGCACCAGTGAGATGACCGACGGGCTCGACCAGGCCGACCTGCGGCGGATGAGCAGTGGCGGCATCGACGCGCTGACCCCCGCGGAGGGGCTCGCCCTGTTCGACGCGGGGACCGTCTCGGCGGAGAGCCTGCTGATTCCGGTGCGGCTGAACACCGCCGCGCTGCATGCCCGTGCGGCCGAAGGGATGCTGCCACCGGTCATGCGGGACCTGGTCAGGGCGCGCGTGCGCCGCTCCGCGGCCGGCGGGAAGGCCATGGCCGAGGACCTGGGCCGGCGCCTCGCCGGGCTCAGCGACCCCGAGCGGCAGCAGCTGCTGCTCACCGTGGTGCGTACGCAGGTGGCCGCGGTGCTGGGCTACTCCGGGCCGGACGAGGTTCCCGGCGGGCGGCCGTTCAGCGAGCTCGGATTTGACTCGCTGACCGCTGTGGAGCTGCGCAACACCCTGACCGCGGTCACCGGACTGCGGCTGCCGGCCACCCTGGTCTTCGACTATCCGACCTCGGAAGTCCTCGCCGAGAAGCTCCGTGCGGAACTCCTCGGCGAACGGGACGAACAGTCCGGCCTCCTCTCCGTCTTCGCCGGGCTCGACCGGCTGGAACTCTCGCTGCCCGAGATCGCCACGGACGAGGTCGCCCGGGACCGGCTCGCCGTCCGGCTCCAGAGCCTGCTGTCGGAGCTGGGCGGGGCGCAGGAGGACGACGGGGCCGGGACGGTCGCCGCGACGCTGGACGCGGCGAGCGACGACGAGGTCTTCGACTTCATTGAGCGAGAGTTCGGGAGTTCCTGATATGGCACGTGCACACGTCGCGGGCGTCACCTGGAGGGCCGCAGCAGATGGCGAATGAGGAGAAGCTCCGCGAGTACCTCAAGCGGATGACGGCCGATCTCTACGAGACGCGTCAACGCCTTCAGGACGCCCAGGAGAAGAGCCATGAGCCGCTCGCCATCGTGGGCATGAGCTGCCGGTACCCGGGCGGGGTGGCCTCGCCCGAGGACCTGTGGCGGCTGCTCGACTCCGGTGGCGAGGGAATCACCGGATTCCCCGTCGACCGCGGCTGGGACACGGAGGGTCTGTACGACCCGACGGGCCGGGCCGAGGGCACGTCGTACGCGAAGGAAGGCGGCTTCCTGCACGAGGCGGCCGACTTTGACCCCGCGTTCTTCGGGATCAGCCCCAAGGACGCGGCCGCGGTGGACCCGCAGCAGCGGCTGCTCCTGGAGACCTCCTGGGAGGCCCTGGAACGGGCCGGGATCGATCCGGCGAGCCTCCGCGGCAGCCGGACCGGGGTGTTCGCCGGGCTCATGTACCACGACTACTTCGGCAGCACGAGTTCCGGCTCCGCGCTCTCCGGCCGGGTCGCCTACAACTTCGGCTTCGAGGGCCCCGCGATCACCGTGGACACCGCGTGCTCGTCGTCGCTGGTGGCGCTGCACCTGGCCGGACACGCCCTCCGTAAGGGCGACTGCTCGCTGGCCCTGGTCGGCGGGGTGACCGTGATGGCCACCCCGTGGACCTTCATCGAGTTCTCCCGGCAGCGCGGGCTGGCCGCGGACGGCCGGTGCAAGTCCTTCGCGGACGCCGCCGACGGCACCGGCTGGGCCGAGGGTGCCGGCGTGCTGCTGGTGGAGAAGCTCTCCGACGCCCGGCGGAACGGACACCCGGTGCTGGCCGTGGTGCGCGGTACCGCGGTGAACTCCGACGGCGCCTCGAACGGGCTGAGCGCCCCGAACGGCCCCGCCCAGCAGCGCGTCATTGAACAGGCCCTGGTCAACGCGGGACTGGCCCCCGGCCAGATCGACGCGGTCGAGGCGCATGGCACCGGTACCACCCTCGGTGACCCCATAGAGGCGCAGGCGCTGCTGGCGTCGTACGGGCAGGACCGGGAGCGGCCGCTGTGGCTCGGCTCGGTCAAGTCGAACATCGGGCACACCCAGGCCGCCGCCGGAGTCGCCGGCATCATGAAGATGGTGCTGGCCATGCGGCACGGCGTGCTGCCGAAGACGCTGCATGTGGACCGGCCCTCCACCCATGTGGACTGGACCGCCGGTGCGGTGGAGCTGCTCACCGACGCCCGGGAGTGGCCACGGACCGGGCAGCCCCGGCGGGCCGCGGTGTCCTCCTTCGGGTTCAGCGGCACCAATGCGCATGTGGTGCTGGAGCAGGCCGAAGCGGTGGCGGCCGACGGGGCCGGGGCCGACGCCGGGGCCGGGGCGGAGTCCGCCGCAGAGCCGTTGCCGGCCGCCGGGCCGGTGCCCTGGGCGCTGTCCGCACGTTCCGAGGAGGCGCTCGCCGCGCAGGCCGGCCGGATCGCGGCGTTCGCCGAGGGCCGGCCGGAGGCCACGCCGGCCGACATCGGCTGGTCGCTGGTCAACACCCGCTCCGCGCTGGAACACCGCGCGGTGGTCCTCGGCGCCGACCGGGACGGACTGCTGTCCGCCGCCCGCGGCCTGGCCTCCGGACGGCGCCCGGCCGGAGTGGTCGCCGATGTCGTCGCCGACGGCAAGCTCGGTGTGCTGTTCACCGGGCAGGGCTCCCAGCGGCCCGGAATGGGCCGGGAACTGTACGCGACGTACCCGGTGTTCGCCCGCGCCTTCGACGAGGTCTGTGCCGCGTTCGACGGCCGGCTGCCGAAGCCGCTGCGCGAGGTCGTGCACGGCGCGAGCGAACTCCTCGACCAGACGCAGTACACCCAGGCCGCCCTGTTCGCCCTTGAGGTCGCGCTGTACCGGCTCACCGAATCCTGGGGCCTGGCGCCGGACCTCCTCATGGGCCACTCCATCGGTGAGATCACCGCCGCCCATGTGGCCGGAGTGTGGTCGCTGACGGACGCCGCCACCCTGGTGGCGGCCCGTGGCCGGCTGATGCAGGAACTCCCGTCCGGCGGCGCCATGGTGTCGGTACGGGCCACCGAGGACGAGGTCCGCCCCCTGCTGGCGGGCGAGGACCAGGTCGGTCTCGCGGCCGTCAACGGACCCGAGTCCGTGGTGCTGTCCGGCGCCGAGGACGCGGTCGGCCGGATCGCCGCGGAACTGTCCTCGCGCGGCCGCAAGGTCAAGCGGCTGCGGGTCAGCCATGCCTTCCACTCGCCGCTGATGGAACCGATGCTCGACGCCTTCCGCGCGGTCACGAAGGGCCTCACCTACGCCGAGCCGCGGATGCCCGTGGTGTCCAACGTGACCGGACGGCTCGCCACCGCCCAGGAACTGTGCGACCCCGAGTACTGGGTGCGGCACGTCCGCGAGGCGGTGCGCTTCCACGACGGCCTGCTCGCCGGGCACGCCGACGGGGTGACCACCTTCCTCGAACTCGGGCCCGGCGGGGTGCTCTCCGCCATGGGCCAGGACTGCCTGCCCGGGCACGACACCGTCCGGTTCCTGCCCGCCCTGCGCGAGAACCGCACCGAGCCGGTGGCGCTGCTGGAGGCGGTGGGCGGGGCGTACGCCCGTGGCGCCACCGTGGACTGGAACCCGCTGCTCACCGGAGCCCGGCGGGTCGAGCTGCCCACCTACCCCTTCCAGCGGCGGCGGTACTGGCTGGACGAAGCGGAGGTCATGGGGGAGCCGGACCGGCCGGCCGCCGCGGACGACGCCCGGTTCTGGGACCTGGTCGCCCGCGAGGACCTCCCTGCACTGCTGCACACCCTGGAGCTGGACGAGGACCAGCCGCTCGGCACGATCCTGCCGGCGCTGTCCGCCTGGCGCCGGCGTCAGGAGCACGAGTCCACGGTGGACAAGTGGGCCTACCGGATCTCCTGGAAGCCGGTGCCGACCGGGGCCGCCGCGCTGAACGGCACCTGGCTCCTCGCCGGACCGGACGAGGACGACCCCGTCGCGGAGGCACTCACCGCGCACGGCGCCCACGTGGTACGTCTCGCCCTCGGCGGCGGCCGCGAGGAACTCGCCACCGCCCTGGCGGCACTCGACGGCGAGATCGCCGGAGTGCTGGCCCGGCCGACGGTGACCGACGCCCTGGCCCTGGTACAGGCGCTGGGCGACGCGGGTATCGGCGCGCCGCTGTGGTGTGTGACCAGCGGGGCGGTGTCGACCGGCACGGCGGACCCGCTGCGGGAGCCGGAGTTCGCCCAGGTATGGGGACTCGGCCGGACCGTCGCCCTGGAGCAGTCCGACCGCTGGGGCGGACTCATCGACCTGCCCGCCGAACTGGACCGGACCGCCGCGGCCCGGCTCTGCGCCGTCCTCAGCGGCGCCGGAGACGAGGACCAGCTCGCGATCAGGCCGGCCGGGGTGTTCGCCCGCCGGCTGGTCCGCGCCCGCCTCGACCGGGACGCCGCGCCCTGGAAGCCCCGCGGCACCGTACTGATCACCGGCGGTACCGGCGCGCTGGGCGCCGCGTCCGCCCGCTGGCTCGCCGCCAACGGGGCCGAGCACCTGGTGCTCACCAGCCGCCGCGGCCCGGACGCCCCCGGCGCCACCGAACTCGTCGCGGAACTCACCGCGTTGGGTGCCCGGGTCACTCTCGCCGCCTGCGACGTGGCCGACCGGGCAAGCCTCGCCCGGCTGCTCGACGGCCTGCCCGAACCCCCCTCGGCGGTGCTGCACATCGCCGGCACCGGCGGGCCGGTCGTGCCGGTCACCGAGCTCGGCGAAGCGGACCTCGACGGGGTCCTCGCCTCCAAGGTCGCCGGTGCGGCCCACCTGGACGCCCTTCTCGGGGACCGGCAGCTGGACGCCTTCGTGCTGTTCTCCTCCGTCGCCGGGATCTGGGGCAGCGGCGGCCAGGCCGGTTACGGCGCGGCCAACGCCTACCTCGACGCCCTCGCCGAACAGCGCCGGGCCCGCGGACTCACCGCCACCTCGGTGGCCTGGGCCCCCTGGGGCGGGGGCGGCCTCGCCGAGGACGCCGCCGTACAGGACCAGCTCCGTCAGCGCGGACTGCCCGCGATGGCACCGGAACTGGCCATCAGCGCGCTGGTCGCGGCGCTCGGCCAGGACGAGACCTGTCTGACCGTCGCCGATGTCGACTGGGACCGGTTCATCCCCGGCTTCACCTTCGCCCGGCCGAGCCCGCTGTTCGCCGGGGTGCCCGAGGCACGCGGTCTGCTGAGCGGGGGTGACGGCCCGGCGGTCGCCGATTCGGCGCTGCGCCGGGAACTCGCCGGGCTGACCGACGCCGACCGGGACAAGGCGCTGCTGGACTTCGTCCGCACCCAGATCGCGGACGTCCTCGGCTACGACAGCCCCGAACTCGTCGACCCGGCACGGGCGTTCAAGGATCTGGGCTTCGACTCGCTGAGCGCGGTGGAGTTCCGCAACCGGCTCACCACCGCGTCGGGGTTGACCCTGCCCGCCACGATGATCTTCGACTATCCGAGCCCGGCGGTCCTCGTCCGCCATCTGCGGGACAAGATCACGGACTCCGCCGGCACCCCGTCGGCCACCCCGGCCACCGTCGCGGCGTCCGACGAACCCATCGCCATCGTCGGCATGGGCTGCCGGCTGCCCGGCGGGGTACGCACCCCGGAGCAGCTGTGGCAGCTCCTGGCCGAGGGGCGGGACGGGATCACTCCGTTCCCCGCCGACCGGGGCTGGGACACCGAGGGGATGTACGACAGCGACCCCGACCAGGCCGGCGCCAGCTATGTGCGGCACGGCGGGTTCATCGACGGTCTGGCCGAATTCGACGCCGGCTTCTTCGAGATCAGCCCGCGGGAGGCGCTCTCGATGGACCCGCAGCAGCGGCTGCTGCTCGAAGTGGCCTGGGAGGCCATCGAGACCGCCGGGATCGACCCGGCGACCGTGCACGGCACCGACACCGGCGTGTTCGTCGGCGCCAACGGCAACGACTACATGAGTGTCCTGGCCGGTGCCGGGCAGGGGCCCGACGGGTTCCTGGGCACCGGCACCAGCTACAGCGTGATGTCCGGCCGGGTCGCCTACGCCCTCGGCCTCGAAGGCCCCACGATGACCATCGACAGCGCCTGCTCCTCCTCGCTGGTGGCGCTGCATCTCGCGGCCGCCGCCCTGCGGTCGGGGGAGTGCTCGCTGGCCCTGGCCGGCGGGGTGACGCTGATGACCACCCCCGGTTCCTTCATCGAGTTCAGCCGGCTGCGCGGACTGGCCCCCGACGGCAAGTGCAAGGCCTTCGCCGAGGGCGCCGACGGCACCAACTGGGGCGAGGGCGTCGGCGTCCTGCTCGTCGAGCGGCTCTCCGACGCGGTGCGCAACGGCCATCCGGTGCTCGCCGTGGTCCGGGGTTCCGCGATCAACCAGGACGGTGCCTCGAACGGGCTGACCGCGCCCAACGGGCCCTCCCAGGCCCGGGTGATCCGGCAGGCCCTGGCCGCCGCCGGTCTCCAAGCCTCCGAGGTGGACGCGGTGGAGGCGCACGGCACCGGCACCCGCCTCGGCGATCCCATCGAGGCGCAGGCCCTGCTCAGCACGTACGGGGCGGAGCGCGAGGCCGACCGGCCGCTGTGGCTCGGTTCGGTGAAGTCGAACATCGGGCACACCCAGGCCGCCGCCGGGGTCGCCGGCGTGATCAAGATGGTGCTCGCCATGCGGCACGGGATGCTGCCGCAGACCCTGCACGTGGACGCGCCCTCGACCCATGTGGACTGGTCCAGCGGCGCGGTGGAACTGGTGACCGCGCCCCGGACCTGGCCCGAACTGGACCGGCCCCGGCGGGCCGGGGTGTCCTCCTTCGGCTTCAGCGGCACCAACGCCCATCTGATCCTGGAGCAGGCACCGGACCTTCCGGCGCCTCCCGTGGACGACGCGGTGGCGGACGGCCCGCTCCCGTGGGTGCTCTCCGGCAAGACCCCGCAGGCGCTGGCCGCCCAGGCCGCACGGCTCGCGGAGCACCTCACGGCCGTCCCGGACCCCGCGCCCGCCGACATCGCCTGGTCGCTGCTCACCTCCCGGTCGGCCTTCGAACACCGGGCCGCGGTGATCGGTACGGACCTTGACGACCTCCGGCGCGGACTGGCGTCGCTCGCCTCCGGTGCCGCCGGGGCCGAGGTGGTGACCGGCACGGCCACCACCGGTGCGCTCGCGGTGATGTTCACCGGCCAGGGCGCCCAGCGGGTCGGCATGGGCGCCGGACTCCACCGCCGCTACCCGGTCTTCGCGCGGGCCTTCGACGAGGCCGCCGCCGAACTGGACCGGTGGCTGCCCCGCCCGCTCCGGGAGATCGTCTGGGCCGAACCCGGCTCCCCGGACGCCGCGTTACTGGACCGCACGCAATACACCCAGGCCGCCCTGTTCGCGGTCGAGGTCGCCCTGTACCGGCTGCTGGAGTCCTGGGGCGTCCGCCCCGACCGGCTGGTCGGCCACTCCATCGGTGAAGTGGTCGCGGCCCATGTGGCCGGGGTGTGGTCGCTGCCGGACGCCTGTGCCCTGGTCGCCGCGCGCGGCCGGCTGATGCAGGAACTGCCCGCCGAGGGCGCCATGGTGTCGGTCCGCACCACCGAGGACGAGGTCACCGCACTGCTGGCCGGGCGCGAGCACGAGGTCGGTATCGCGGCCGTGAACGGCCCCGCCTCCGTGGTCATCTCGGGTGCGGAGAAGGCCGTACTGGAGGTCGCGGAAACCCTCGCCGCCGCGGGGGTCACCACCAAGCGGCTGGCGGTCAGCCACGCCTTCCACTCCCCGCTGATGGAACCGATGCTGGACGCCTTCCGGCGGACCGTGGCCGGGCTGACCTTCCGGGCACCGCGGATGGAGATCGTGTCCAACGTGACCGGCCGGCCGCTCACCGCGGAGGAGGCCTGCTCGCCGGACTACTGGGTCGGCCATGTCCGCGGTGCGGTGCGGTTCTGCGACGGGGTGCGGGCCCTGGAGGCCGCCGGGGTGCGGACCTTCCTCGAAGTCGGCCCGGACGGTGTGCTGTCCGGCATGGGCCAGGAGTGTGTGACCGGCGAGGACACCGTGCTGGTGCCGACGCTGCGCCGGGACCGCGCCGAGGACGGGGCCGCGGTGACCGCGCTCGCCCGGCTGCGGCTGCGGGGCGTCCCGGTCGACTGGACGGCCTTCTTCTCCGGACGCGGTGCGCGGCGGGTGGACCTGCCCACCTACGCCTTCCAGGGCGAGCGGTACTGGCCGCGGCCCTCCGGTACGGCCGGTGATGTCACCGCCGCCGGACTGGGCGCGGCCGGTCATCCGCTGCTCGGCGCCGCCGTCGCGGTGGCCGGAGCCGACGAGATCCTGTTCACCGGGCGGATCGGCACCCACAGCCACCCCTGGCTCGCCGACCACGCCATCGGCGACCTGGTCCTGCTGCCCGGCACCGCGTTCGTCGAGATGGCGATACGCGCCGGTGACGAGGTCGGCTGCGGCCTGCTGGAGGAACTGACGCTGGCGGCGCCCCTGGCGCTGCCCGCACGGGGCGCGGTCCGGCTCCAGCTCGTGGTCGGCGCCGCGGACGAGGACGGCCGCCGCTCGCTGACCGTGCACTCCCAGCCGGAGTCGGACGCCACCGGGCAGACCTGGACCCAGCACGCCACCGGTGTCCTGGCTCCCGCCGGCGCCCCCGGCGCGTTCGCCGAAACCGCCTGGCCCCCGGCCGGCGCCGAGCCCGTCGACACCGCGGACTACTACCCGCGGCTGGCCGAGGCCGGCATGAACTACGGCCCGGTCTTCCAGGGCCTGCGGGCGGCCTGGCGGCGTGGCGAGGAGGTCTTCGCCGAGGTCGCACTGCCCGAGGCGGCTGCCGAGGACGCCAATTCCTTCGGGCTGCATCCCGCCCTGCTGGACGCCGCACTGCACGCGGCCGGGCTGGGCTCCTTCTTCACCGACGGAGGGGGCGCACGGCTCCCGTTCGCCTGGAGCGGTCTGACGCTGCACGCGGCCGGCGCCGCCACCTTGCGGGTGCGGATCGCACCGGCCGGTACGGACGCCGTCTCGGTGGCCGCGGCGGACGAGACGAACACCCCGGTCGCCACCGTGGAGTCCCTGGTCCTGCGCAGGCAGGACCCGGCCGCCACGGTCGCGGCGCCGTCCCTGCCCGACTCGCTGTACCGGGTCGACTGGCCGGCGGTCGCCGCCGAGCCCGCCGGCACCACGGGCTGGGCGACCCTCGGAACGCTCGACGAGGCACCGGAGCAGGCCGTTCGGTACGCCGACCTGGCCGCGCTGACCACCGCGCTCGACAGTGGCACCTCGGCGCCGGAGGTGGTACTCGTCCCCTGCACCGGCGACACCGGTTCCGACGAACTCCCCTATGCGATACGGGAGTTGAGCGGACGGATGCTGGAGCTGGCCCGGGACTGGCTGGCCGACGACCGCCTGGAGAACACGACACTGGCCGTGGTCACCCGCGGCGCGGTCGCGGTGCACGCCGACGAGGGCATCGCGGATCTCGCCGCCGCCCCGGTCTGGGGCCTGCTCCGGTCCGCGCAGTCGGAGAACCCGGAGCGGATCGTCCTGATCGACTCGGACGGTTCGGGCGGCCCGGAGCTGCTCGCCGCGGCGCTCGGCTCCGGCGAACCGCAACTTGCCTTGCGTAAAGGTGAGTTGCGCACCCCGCGGCTGGCGTCCCTCGCCTCCGGCGGCGCGCTGGTGCCACCGGCCCGGGGCCCGGCCTGGAAGCTGGATGTCACCAGCGCCGGTACGTTCGACAACCTCGCGCTGGTGCCCTCGGACGCGGACCGTGCCCTGGTCCCCGGCGAGGTCCGGATCGGGGTGCGCGCGGCCGGGCTGAACTTCCGTGATGTCATGATCGCCCTCGGGATGTACCCGGAGAAGGCGGCCATGGGCATCGAAGCGGCCGGCGTCATCCTCGAAGTCGGCCCCGAGGTCACCGCCTTCGCCCCCGGCGACCGGGTGATCGGCATGTTCGCCGGCGCGTTCGGACCGGTGGCCATCACCGACAGCCGGATGCTGGCGCGGATCCCCGACGACTGGTCCTACGTCCGGGCCGCCTCGGTGCCGATCGTCTTCTCCACCGCCTACTACGGCCTGGTGGAACTGGGCGGACTCCAGGCCGGGGAGTCGGTGCTGGTACACAACGCGGCCGGCGGTGTCGGCATGGCCGCCGTACAGCTGGCCCGGCACCTCGGCGCTGAGGTCTTCGGCACGGCCAGCGCCGGGAAGTGGGACACCCTGCGCGCGAGCGGTCTCGACGAGGAGCACATCGCCTCCTCCCGTGACCTCGACTTCGAGGAGAAGTTCCGCCGTACGACCGGCGGCCGCGGTATGGATGTCGTCCTGGACGCGCTGGCCCGCGAGTTCGTGGACGCCTCGCTGCGTCTGATGCCCCGCGGCGGCCGGTTCCTGGAAATGGGCAAGACCGATGTGCGTACCCCCGAGGAGGTCGCGGCCGCCTACCCCGGTGTGGAGTACCGGGCCTTCGACCTGATGGCAGGCGCCGGTCCGCAGCGGGTCGGCGAGGTACTCCGGGAGGTGGTGCGCCTGCTCGACTCCGGTGCGCTGCGGCCGATCCCGGTCACCACCTGGGATGTCCGACGTGCTCCGGACGCCTTCCGGTACCTCGCGAAGGCCCGGCACACCGGCAAGATCGTGCTGACCATGCCGGAGAGCCTCGACGAACGGGGCACGGTCCTCGTCACCGGCGGCACCGGCACCCTCGGCGGACTGGCCGCCCGGCGCCTGGTACGCGAACACGGCGTCCGGCACCTCCTGTTGACCAGCCGCACCGGCCGGTCGGCGGACGGCGCACCGGAGCTGGAGAGCGAACTGCGGGCACTCGGCGCCGAGGTGGAGATCGCCGCCTGCGACGCGGCCGACCGCACGGCGCTGCGCGAACTGCTCGCCGGCATCCCCGCCGACCGTCCGCTGACCGCGGTGGTGCACACCGCCGGAGTCCTGGACGACGGGGTGATCGGCTCGCTGACCCCGGAACGGCTCGACACGGTGCTGCGGCCCAAGGTGGACGCCGCGGTGAATCTGCACGAGCTCACCGCCGGCCAGGACCTCGCCGCCTTCGTCCTGTACTCCGCCGCCGCCGGCACCTTCGGCGGCGCCGGGCAGGGCAACTACGCGGCGGCGAATGTGTTCCTGGACGCGCTGGCCGCCCACCGGCGCGCCAACGGGCTGCCCGCCACCGCGCTGGCCTGGGGCCTGTGGACGGAGACCAGCGGTATCACCCGGCACCTCGGCGAGGCCGATGTCCGGCGGATGAGCCGGGCCGGAATGCCCCCGCTGTCCACGGAAGAGGGCATGACGCTCTTCGACGCGGCACTGCGGGCCGACGAACCGGCGATGCTGCCGGCCCGGCTGGACGTCTCGGTGTTCCGCGGCGCCCCCGCCGAGGCCGTACCACCACTGCTGCGCGGGCTGGTGCGGACACCGGCCCGGCGGACGGTGGCGGCGGCAACCCGCTCGGCGGACGACTTCACCCAGCGGCTGACCGGCCTGACCGCCGAGGAGATCGACGGCGTCCTGCTGGACTTCGTCCGGGAGCAGGCCGCGGCCGTCCTCGGCCACGGCTCGCCGGCCGCGGTGGAACCGGGCCGGGCGTTCAACGAAATGGGCTTCGACTCGCTGACCGCGGTCGAGTTCCGCAACCGGCTGAACGGGGCCGCCGGACTCCGGCTGCCCGCCACGCTGGTCTTCGACTACCCCAACGCGGACGTGCTGGCGGCGCACCTCAAGGAGACGCTGGCCCCCGAGGCCGCCGATCCGGCCGCCGTGGTGCTCGGCGAACTCGAACGGCTGGCGGGCGCCCTCGCCGCCCTCTCCCCGGACGAGGGCGCCGGAGCCTCCATCACCAGCCGGTTGCAGGCCCTCACCAAAGCCTGGGAGGACCGGCGGTCCACGGCCGGCCCGACCGATGTCAAGGACAGGCTCCAAGCGGCGAGCACCGACGAGGTCTTCGCGTTCATCAACGACGAACTCGGACTCTCCTGATGCGCAAGCCGGAGACCGACAAGGAAGGCGCGCCTGATGGCGGATGAAGAGAAGCTGGTCGACTATCTCAAGCGGGTCGCGGCTGATCTGCACGACACCCGGCAGCGCCTGCGCGAGGCCGAGGAGAAGGGCCGGCAGCCGCTCGCGATCATCGGCATGAACTGCCGCTACCCGGGGGCGGCTACCCCGGAGCAGCTCTGGGATCTGGTCGCCGCAGGCGCGGACCCGATCTCCGACTTCCCCGCCGACCGCGGCTGGGACACCGACGAGCTGTACGACGCCGACCCGGAGAAATCCGGCAAGAGCTATGTGAAACAAGGCGGATTCGTCTACGACGCGATCGACTTCGACGCCGCGTTCTTCGGCATCAGCCCGCGCGAGGCGCTCGCCATGGACCCCCAGCAGCGGGTGGTCCTGGAAGCCGCCTGGGCGGCCTTCGAAGACGCGCGGATCGACCCGTCCAGCGTGCGGGGCAGCGACACCGGGGTCTTCTTCGGTGCCAGCGGCGCCGAGTACGTCCCGGTGATCCAGCAGCTGCCGGACGCGTCCGAGGGCTACACGATGACCGGCGTGGCCAGCAGCGTGCTGTCCGGCCGGGTCTCGTACTCCTTCGGCTTCGAGGGCCCCGCGGTGACCGTGGACACCGCCTGTTCGTCCTCGCTGGTCGCCCTGCACATGGCGGCCCAGGCGCTGCGCCAGGGGGAGTGCTCCCTGGCGCTGGCCGGCGGGGTCACCGTGATGGGCACCCCCGGGGTGTTCACCAGCTTCTCCCGGCAGCGCGGACTGTCCCCGGACGGCCGCTGCAAGGCCTTCGCTGCCGGGGCCGACGGCACCGGCTGGGCGGAGGGCGTCGGCGTGGTGCTCGTCGAGCGGCTCTCCGACGCGCTCCGCAACGGGCATCCGGTGCTCGCGGTGCTGCGCGGTTCCGCGGTGAACCAGGACGGCGCCTCGAACGGCCTGACCGCGCCCAACGGGCCGTCCCAGATACGGGTCATCCGCCGGGCCCTGGAGAACGCGGGCATCACCGCGGCCCAGGTCGACGCGGTAGAGGCGCACGGCACCGGCACCACCCTCGGTGACCCCATCGAGGCGCAGGCGCTGCTCGCCACGTACGGCAAGGCACGGACCGGGGAACGGCCGCTGTGGCTCGGCTCGGTCAAGTCCAACATCGGGCACGCCCAGCAGGCCGCCGGTATCGCCGGCGTGATCAAGATGATCATGGCGCTGCGCCACCGGGTGCTGCCGAAGACGCTGCACGTGGACGCGCCCACCCCGCATGTGGACTGGGAGTCCGGCGCGGTGGAACTGCTCACCGAGGCCAAGCCGTGGGAGAGCGCCGACCATCCGCGGCGCGCCGGGGTGTCCTCGTTCGGCATCAGCGGCACCAATGTGCATCTGATTCTGGAGGAGGCCCCCGCCGCCGAGGCCGGACCCCCGGCCGCCGAGGAGGCCCCGGCCCGGACCCCGGGCCTGGCCGCGACCGGCACCGTGCCCTGGATCCTGTCCGGTGCGACCGCCGGGGCGCTGCGGGCACAGGCCGCCCGGCTCCGGTCCTTCGTGGCGGACCGGCCGGAGCTGGACCCGGCCACCGTCGGATACTCCCTGGCCACCACCCGGGCCGCCCTGGAGCACCGGGCTGTCGTGGTCGGCGCGGACCGCGCGGAGCTGCTCGGCGGGCTGACCGCGCTGGAACACGGTGAACCCGCCGGGAACCTGGTGGAAGGCATCGCCGGCAGCCGGGGCAAGGCCGCCTTCCTCTTCCCCGGCCAGGGATCGCAGTGGGCCGGCATGGCCGTGGAACTGCTCGACACCGCCCCGGTGTTCGCCGCCCGGATACGGGAGTGCGAGACCGCGCTGTCGGCGTTCACCGACTGGTCGCTGACCGACGTACTGCGGGGCGCCAAGGGCGCACCGGGCTTCGACCGGGTGGACGTGGTGCAGCCCGCGCTGTGGGCGGTGATGGTCTCACTGGCCGCGCTGTGGCAGTCCTGCGGCGTCACCCCCTCCGCCGTGGTCGGGCACAGCCAGGGCGAGATCGCCGCCGCCTGTGTGGCCGGGGCCCTGTCCCTGGAGGACGCGGCCCGGGTGGTCGCCCTGCGCAGCAAGACCCTGATCGAACTGGCCGGCCACGGCGGCATGGTGTCCGTTCCGCTGCCGCTGGACCAGGTCGAGGAGCGGCTGCGGGCCTGGGGCGAGCGGTTGTCCGTCGCCGCGGTCAACGGGCCGGGCTCGGTGGTGGTCTCCGGTGAACCGCGGGCCCTGCAAGAGCTGCTGGACGGCTGCGCGGCCGACGGGGTGCGCGCCCGCCGGATCGAGGTGGACTACGCCTCGCACTCGGCGCAGGTGGAGCAGATCCGGGAGCGGCTGCTGGAGGTGCTCGCACCGGTCCGCCCGCGGGCCGCCGACACCCCGGTGTACTCCACGCTCACCGGGGACTGGCTGGACACCACGACCATGGACGCGGACTACTGGTACCGCAGTCTGCGGCAGACCGTGCTGTTCGAGCCCGCCGTCCGCGGTCTGCTCGACGCCGGCTACGGCACCCTGATCGAGGTCAGCGCGCACCCCGTGCTCGCGCTCGGCGTGCAGGACACCATCGAGGCGGCCGGCGGATCCGCGCTGGTCACCGGTTCGCTGCGGCGCGACGAGGGCGGGGTGGCCCGGTTCCTCACCTCGCTCGGCCAGGTGCATGCCCACGGGCGGAGCCCGGACTGGGCCGCCGTGTTCGCCGGGGCCGCGCACGGGACGGTCGCCCTGCCGACCTACGCCTTCGAGCGGCAGCGGTACTGGCCGAAGGGCACGATGACCGCGGCCGGTGACGCCGCCGGCTTCGGGCTGAGCGCCGCCCGGCACCCGCTGCTCGGCGCCGTGGTGACCCTGGCCGATGACGAGGGAGTGCTGTTCACCGGGCGGCTGTCGCTGTCCACCCACGCCTGGCTGGCCGACCATGTGGTCGCCGGGCGGGCGGTCCTGCCCGGCACCGCGTTCGTGGAACTGGCCGTACGCGCCGGAGACGAGGTCGGCTGCGAGGTCCTGGAGGAACTCACCCTCGCGGCCCCGCTGGTACTGCCCGACCGGGGCGGCATCCGGCTCCAGCTCGCCGTCGGCGGGCCCGACGACGCCGGCCGCCGTGAGCTGAGTGTGCGCTCCCGGCCGGAGGACGCACCCGACGAGGAGCTCTGGACCACCCACGCCACCGGCACCCTGGCCACGGGTGCGGGCGCCGTCGGCCCGCGCGCGGAGTCCTGGCCGCCCGAGGGGGCCGAACCCGTCGAGTGGGACGGCCTCTACGAACGGTTCGAGGGCACCGGACTGTCCTACGGCCCGGTGTTCCAGGGCCTGCGCGCGGTGTGGCGACGCGGCGGCGAGCTGTTCGCCGAGGTCGCGCTGCCCGAGGCGGCCGAGGACGAGGGCGCCGCGTTCGGACTGCATCCCGCGCTGCTGGACGCGGCCCTGCACCCGCTCGCCCTCGGCGGGTTCGTCGAGGACGGGGGCGGCGACCGGCCGTGGCTGCCGTTCTCCTGGTCCGGGGTGCGCCTGCACGCCGCGGGCGCCGGCACCGTGCGGGTACGGCTGTCCCCGACGGGCACGAACGCGCTCTCGGTGACCGTCGCGGACGCCACCGGAGCCCCGGTCGCCTCGGTGGGCTCCCTGATGCTGCGTCAGCTGACTGCGGACACTCTCGACGGAACCGGCCCCAGCTTCCACGACGCGCTCTTCCGGGTCGACTGGACCCCGGCGCCGGTCCCGGCGGAGCTCCCCGCCGGCACCGTCGCCCTGCTCGGCGCGGCCGGGCCGGACCACCGCGCGGCACTCGAAGCTGCCGGCTCCCGGGTCGACGAGTACCCGGAACTGGCCGCGCTGCGCCGCGCCATGGACGCCGGTGCGCCGGTGCCCGACACCGTGCTCGTCTCCTGCGCCCCGCCGGAGGCGCCCGAGGTCACCGCGGCGGTCAGGGAAGCGACCGGCCGGCTGCTCCGACTCGCCCAGGACTGGCTGGCCGAGGAGCGGTTCGCCGACGCCCGGCTGGTGATCGCCACCCAGGGCGCGGTGGCCACCGAGCCCGGGGCGGACCTGACGGATCTGGTGCACGCCCCGGTCTGGGGCCTGCTGCGCACCGCCCAGTCCGAACACCCCGGCCGGTTCGTCCTCCTGGACTCCGACGGGCTGGAGACCTCTGCCCGTGCCCTGCCCGCCGCACTGGCCCTCGGCGCGGACCAGCTCGCCCTGCGATCCGGTGAGATCCGGCTGCCGCGGTTGGCCAGGATGGCCGTATCCGCCGACCCCGCACCCGAGTTCACCCCGGGCGGCAGCGTACTGATCATCGGCGGCACCGGAACCCTGGGCGCGCTGTTCGCCCGTCATCTGGTGACCGAACACGGCGTCCGGCACCTCCTGCTGACCAGCCGCAGTGGCCACACCGCCAAGGGCGCGGCCGCGCTGGAGGCCGAACTGCGGGACCTGGGCGCCGAGGTGGAGATCGCCGCCTGTGACGCGGCCGACCGTACGGCGCTGCGCGAACTGCTCGCCGCCATCCCCGAAGACCGTCCGCTGACGGGCGTGATCAGCGCCGCCGGCACCCTGGACGACGGGGTGCTGGAGTCGCTGGACCAGGAGCGCCTGGACGCCGTGATGCGGCCCAAGGTGGACGCCGCCTGGCATCTGCACGAGCTGACCCGGGACCTCGACCTGGCGGCCTTCGTGGTGTTCTCCTCCGCCGCCGGTGTCCTCGGCGGCTCCGGCCAGGCGAACTACGCCGCTGCCAACGCCTTCGTCGACGCCCTCGCCGCACACCGGCGGGCCACCGGGCTTCCCGCGCTCTCCCTGGCCTGGGGCCGCTGGACGGAAGCGAGCGGGCTGACCGAGGCACTGGACGAGGCCGCGCTCGCCCGGATGTCCCGCTCCGGCATGACCGGCCTGTCCACGGCACAGGGCGTCGCGCTGTTCGACGCGGCACGCGCCGCGGGGGACGCGCTGCTGGTCCCCGCGCGGCTCGACCTGGACGCACTGCGGCAGCAGGCCGGTTCCGGGATGGTGCCCGAGCTGCTGCGCGGCCTGGTCCGGACGCCCGGCCGACGGCAGGTGGACAGCGGCGCCGCCGCCACCTCCGAACTGCGTGAGCGTCTGACCGGGATGTCCGCGGCGGAACGGGACCGCACCCTGCTCGACCTGGTCCGTGCCCAGGTCGCGGCCGTGCTCGGCTACGCCGGTCCGCACGCCGTGGAATCCACCCGGCCGTTCAAGGAGATCGGCTTTGACTCGCTGACCGCGGTCGAGCTCCGCAACCGGCTCGGCGCGGCGGTCGGCCTCCGGCTGCCCGCGACCCTGGTGTTCGACTATCCGACCCCGCTGGAGCTCGCCGGGTTCGTCGGGAACGAACTGCTGGGCGCGGCCGCCGGCCCCACGACCGGTGCACCGGCCGCCGTCCGCGCCGATGAGCCGGTCGCCATCATCGGGATGAGCTGTCGCTACCCCGGTGGCGTCGACTCACCGGAGAAGCTGTGGCAGCTGCTGACCAGCGGCACGGACGCGGTGTCCGCCTTCCCCGCGGACCGGGGCTGGGACATGGAGCGCCTCTTCGACCCGGACCCGGACCACCCGGGCACCAGCTACTGCACCGAGGGCGGATTCCTCTACGACGCGGCGCGGTTCGACGCCGGCTTCTTCGGGATCAGCCCGAAGGAGGCCCTGGCGATGGACCCGCAGCAGCGGCTGCTGCTGGAGACCTCCTGGGAGACCTTCGAACGCGCCGGGATCGACCCGGCGACGCTGAAGGGCAGTGGCACCGGTGTGTTCGCCGGGGTGATGTACAACGACTACGGCATGCTGACCGCCGCGTCCGAACAGCTCGACGGCTATGTGGGCGTCGGCGTCGCCGGTGGCGCCGTCTCCGGCCGGATCTCCTACACCTTCGGCCTGGAGGGCCCCGCGGTCACCGTGGACACGGCCTGTTCGTCCTCGCTGGTCGCCCTGCACCTCGCGGTACAGGCCCTGCGGCAGGGGGAGTGCTCCCTCGCCCTGGCCGGCGGGGTGTCGGTGATGGCGACGCCGGGCACCTTCGTCGACTTCTCCCGGCAGCGCGGGCTCGCCCCGGACGGCCGGTGCAAGTCCTTCGCGGACGCGGCCGACGGCGCCGGCTGGGCCGAGGGCGCGGGCGTCCTGCTCGTCGAGCGGCTGTCCGACGCGGTGCGCAACGGGCACCCGGTCCTCGCCGTGGTGCGGGGGTCGGCGGTGAACCAGGACGGCGCCTCCAACGGGATGACCGCGCCGAACGGCCCGTCCCAGCAGCGGCTGATCCGCCAGGCCCTGGCCAACGCCCGGCTGAACGCCGATCAGATCGACGCGGTGGAGGCACACGGCACGGGCACCACCCTCGGTGACCCCATCGAGGCGCAGGCCCTGCTGGCGACGTACGGACAGGACCGGCCCGAGGACCACCCGATGTGGCTCGGCTCGATCAAGTCCAACATCGGGCACACCCAGGCCGCGGCCGGTGTGGCCGGGGTGATGAAGATGGTCCTCGCCATGCAGCACGGCGTACTGCCCCGGACCCTGCATGTGGACCGGCCCTCCACCCACGTGGACTGGGAGTCCGGCGCGGTGGAGCTGCTCACCGAGGCCCGCGAGTGGCCGGAGACCGGACAGCCCCGGCGGGCCGCGGTCTCCTCGTTCGGGATCAGCGGCACCAACGCGCATCTGATCCTGGAACAGCCCTCGGCGGCCCGTACCCCGGCCGCCGCCGGCACCGGACCGGCTCCCGCGGTGCTGCCGTGGGTGCTCTCCGCGCACTCGGCCCAGGCCCTGCGGGCCCAGGCCGGACGGCTGGCCGCCCTCACCGAGGACGGCCCGGACCCGGTGGACGTGGGCTTCTCCCTGGTGTCGACCCGGTCCGCGCTACGGCACCGCGCCGTGCTGGTCGGGGACCGCGAGACGCTGCTCACCGGCGCCCGGGCGCTGGCCGCGGGGACGACCCCGGCGGGCGTGGTCTCCGGGGTCGCGGGGGAGGGCCGGATCGGCGTGCTCTTCACCGGCCAGGGTGCCCAGCGCCTCGGGATGGGCCGCGAACTCCACCAGAATTACCCGGTGTTCGCCCGGGCCTGGGACGAGGTGTGCGCGGCGTTCGACGCCCTGCTGCCCCGGCCGTTGCGCGAGGTGGTGTGGGCCGGACCAGGTACCCCCGAGGCGGCTTTGCTGGACCAGACGCAGTACGCCCAGGCCGCGCTGTTCGCCGTCGAGGTCGCGCTGTTCCGGCTGGTGAAATCCCTCGGCGTGGTCCCGGACGCCCTGCTGGGCCACTCCATCGGCGAGGTCACCGCGGCCCATCTCGCGGGTGTCTGGTCGCTCGCCGACGCGGCGAAGCTGGTCGCGGCCCGCGGCCGGCTCATGCAGAGCCTGCCCCCCGGCGGCGTGATGGTCGCCGTACGGGCCCCCGAGGACGCGGTACTTCCGCTGCTCTCCGGCCAGGTGAGCATCGCCGCGGTGAACGGGCCGGAGGCCGTGGTGCTCTCCGGCGACGGGGCCGCGGTGACCGAACTCGCCGCGACCCTGGCGGACAAGGGGTACCGCACCAAGCAGCTCCGGGTCAGCCATGCGTTCCACTCGCCGCTGATGGACCCCGTCCTGGACGAGTTCCGCACCGTCGCCGAAAGCCTGACCTACGCCGAACCGCGCCTCCCGGTGGTCTCCAACCTGACCGGCCGGCTCGCCGAGCCGGACCAGTTGCGCGACCCCGGCTACTGGGTCCGGCACGTGCGGGAAGCCGTCCGCTTCCACGACGGCATGCAGGCGCTGCACACCGAGGGGCTGGACACCTTCCTCGAACTCGGCCCCGGCGGTGTGCTCAGCGCCATGGGCCAGGAGAGTCTGCCCGGCGGGGAGTTCCTGCCCGCGCTGCGCAAGGACCGGACGGAGGACGAAGCACTGCTCCAGGCCCTGGCCGGTGCCCATGTCCGCGGCGCCACGGTGGACTGGCTCCCGCTGTGCGGCGGTGGCCGCCGGGTCGCCCTGCCCACCTACGCCTTCCAGCGGCAGCGGTACTGGCCCGAGGCCGACGGCCCGTCCGGCGAAGGCCGGCCGGACGCCTCCGACCCGGTCGAATCCCGCTTCTGGGAGCTGGTGGAACGGGAGGACCTCGGGGCACTGCTGCGTACCCTGGACCTCGACGAGAACCAGCCGATCGGTGCGCTGCTCCCGGCGCTGTCCGCCCTCCGCCGTGGGGAGTCCGCGGTGGACGGCACGCGCTACCGGGCCGACTGGCACGCGGTGAGCGACCTGCCCACCGCCGAACTGTCCGGCACCTGGGCGCTGCTCGTCCCGGAGCAGCACCTGGAGGGAGACTGCGCACGGTCGGTCGCCGAGGCGCTGCGGGCGCACGGCGCCGAGGTGCGGCAGCTCACCGTGACCGGCGCGGACGCCGGCCGGGAACGGCTGACCGGGCTGCTCGCCGGACTCCCGGCCGGCATCGCCGGAGTGGTCTCCCTGTGGGCGCTGGACGAGCAGCCGCATCCGGACCACCCCGCGGTCCCGTCCGGCGTGGCCGGAACCATGGCACTGGCCCAGGCGCTCGACGACGCGGCGCCGGAAGCACCGCTGTGGTCCCTGACCCGGGGCGCGGTCTCGCTGACCCGTACGGGCCGTACGGCCGGGACGGCAGCGGCGCTGGTGTGGGGTCTCGGCCGGGCGGTCGCCGCGGCCCGGCCCGGACACCGGGGCGGCCTGATCGACCTCCCGGAGTCCTTGGACGCACGTCAAGGAGCCTGGCTGGCCCAGCTGCTGGCCGATGCCGACGGTGAGGACGAGCTGGCCCTGCGCCCCTCCGGGGTGTTCGCCCGCCGGCTCGGCCACGCCGGCCGGGGCGCCGCCCACCGGCCCTGGCGGCCCACGGGCACCGTGCTGCTCGCCGGTGAACTGGGCGCCGCCGGGGCGCCCCTCGCCCGCTGGCTGGCCCGCAACGGCGCCGCGCATCTGCTGGTGCCCCCGGCACTCGCGGGGGAGTCCCTCGGCGTCCCGGTGACCGTCATCGACGAGGCACTGACGGACCGCGAGGCGGTGACCCGGCTGCTGGGCCGCGTCCCCGCGGCGCATCCGCTGAGCACCGTCGTGCACGGCATCGGCAGCGCCGAGGACCAGCCGGTCGGCTCCGCCACCGTCGCGCAGTTCGGCCAGGTGCTGGAGCGGGCCGTGCACGAGTCCGAGATTCTGCACGAACTCGCCCGTGACACCGCCGCGTTCGTCCTGCTCGCCCCGGCGGCGAGCACCTGGGGCGATCCGTCGCGGGCCGCGGTCACCGCGGCGGGCGCGTACCGCGAGGAGCTGGTGCGCCGGCGCCGGGCCGAGGGGCTCAGCGGAACGGTGCTCTGCTGGGACGGTGCGCTCTCCCCGGAGAGCGTGTTCGTCCGGGCGGTCGAGTGCGGCGAGCAGTCCGTCACGGTCGCCGAGGCGGACTGGGCGGAACTCGCCGTCACCCGGACCGGTTCGCTGCTGCGTGCCCTGCCCGAGGTGCGCCGGCTCGCCCAGGAACCCGCGGCGGCGGACACCGGCGACGAGGTGGATCCGGACGCGCTGCGGGCCTACCTGAAGGAGCAGGACGCGGCGGGCCGGCAGGAAACACTGCTGGAAATCGCCCGCGGTGTGGCGGCCCGGGCACTGGGACACGAAAGCGCCGCGGCGGTCGAACCCGACCTCGATTTCCTCGATGCCGGATTCAATTCGCTGTCCGCCGTCGAATTCCGTAATGCGCTGAACCGCATCACCGGACTGTCGCTGCCCGCCGCGCTTGTCTACGATTATCCGACCCCCAACGCGGTCGTCGAGTTCCTGGAATCCGAACTCGCCTGACACCGCCCGGGTGTTGTTCAGGTCCTCGCCGGACGGGCCCGTCCCGTCCGGCGAACCGGCCTTCCCCCTGGGCCGGTTCGGGGTACTAAGGGGTTCCTTAGGGGTGTTCCGGCTCCTGGTACGCCCATACGCTGCGTGCACCGACACGCTCAGCTCGGAGAGTGAATCCACATGGCAGTTCCCGGCTCGTGGAAATCGTTGACTTCGGACGGAAAGGATCTGGTACTCGCGGTCGATTTCGCGGTGACCGGAAGGCCGCAGGCAGGTTTTCCGGATTTCGTCGCGCTCACCCATCCGCAATTCTCGCTCTGGGAGACACTGCCGCCCGCCCCGGAGGAGGACGCCGGAATGACCGGCGCCGACTACGTCGAGCGCTGGGCGGCGGACGTGCTCCGGGAGGGCCGCCCGGTCCGGGCCGTCATGGGCTACTGCGTCGGAGCGGTCTACGCGGCGGCGCTGGCCGAGCGCATCGGGCGCAGCCAGGGCGAGACGCCCGCACTCATCGGCTTCGACCCCGAGCTGCCCCGGCGTGATGTGGTCTGTCACCACTTCCTGACCACCATGGAGGGGATGTCCGGGCTGCTCACGCCGGAGGAGGTCGCGCACGCCCAGCAGGCCGCGGGGCAGGCGCTGACCGACGAGGGCGACATCAAGCAGTTCGGTGAGCGGCTGCTGGAGATCTTCCGGGAGGTCGGCGGCGCGGCCTTCGCACGGGTGGGCCTGGACGCCAAGCGCAGCGAGGAATTCGTCGCCACCTTCGGCCTGTTCCTGCACTTCTTCGTCCGGGGCAGCGACCTCGACCCGACGGCCGGCTGGAAGTCGCTGACCGCGATGACCTCCGCGACCCCCACCAGCGGCCTCAACCCGCTGTCCGAAGCCGACCGGGCCGACCGGGTGGCCAAGGAGATCCGCTTCCCCGTCGAGCACGCCGATCTGCTGCGCACGCCCGACGTCGCCACCACGGTCACCGGCCTGCTGAGCTGACGGACCGCCCCCCAGCACGTCGAAAGGAACTCGCGCATGCAGCCCATGAGTACGCCCCTCTCCCGGGCCAGTCAGAAAGAGGAGGCGTTGTGGCTGCTCGACAAGCTGGTCCCGGACAGCGGGGTGAACAACATCCCGGCCGCCATCCAGGTGGCGGGCCGGCTGCGGACCACGGCTCTGCGCGAGGCCGCCGCCCGGCTCCTGCGCAAGCACGAGGTGCTGCGCACCGTCTTCCATGACGAGGGCGCCGGGCTGCGCAAGGCGGTCCTGGCCCCGGCGGACGCCACGGTCGACATCGAGGTGAGCCGGTCGACGGCGGACGGGCTGGCGGACGATCTCACCGCGCTCGCCGCCCGCCCGTTCAAGTTCAACGGCCGGCCCATGCTGCGGATCTGCCAGGTCGAGGCGCCCGAGGGCGATGTGCTCTGCGTCGTGGCCCACCACCTGGTGTTCGATGTGGCGTCCGCGCAGATCGTGATGGGTGAGCTCACCCGGCTCTACGACGCGGTCCTCGCCGGAAAGGATCTCTCCGGCGAGGCGATCGTGCCGGTCGCGGCGGTCGCCGCCGACGAACCCCGGCCGGAGAGCTTCCGGTTCTGGCGCGACCATCTGAGCGGCTTCGACGCCGGCGCGCTGGATCTGTGGATGGACCGGCAGGGGAGCGCGGAGACCACCCTGAAGGGGGCCACCGTCGCGCACGACCTCTCCGACGAGGCCCGGGACGTGGTCCGCCGGCTGCGCAGGGAGCTGCGGGCCTCCGAACCCGTCATCCTGCTCGCCGCCTACTATCTGCTGCTCGCCCGGCACGGCGCCGGGCCGGACATCGTGATCGGCTCGCCCGCCGACATCCGCGGGCAGCAGGCCGCCGGTGCCATCGGCTACTACGTGAACATCCTGGCGCTGCGCGTCCGGACCGACCCGGCACAGAGCTTTCGCGCGCTGGTGCGGCAGGCCCGGGACGTGTTCCTGGAGGCGGTCTCCCATGTCGATGTGCATGTGGACCTGCTGCTGCCGGAGATCCCGCGGGTCAACTCCGCTTGGAGCACCACGCTGTTCCGGCATATGTTCAACTACCTGCCCGGCGGGCTGTCCGCGGAGACGACCATCGGCGGTCTCCCGGCGCGGGCCCTGATGGTCCGCAACGGCTACAGCCGGATGAACCTCGAATTCGACATCCTCTCGGAGCCGGACCGCATCACCGTCGAGGCGCTGTACGGGGTGGAGTCCCACCGCCGCGCCGATGTCGCACTCCTTCTCCAGCGCTATGACGCACTGCTGGTCGCGGCCGGCGCCGAACCGGACCGGCCGGTCGGCGAACTGTCCGCGTGGTCGGAGCGGGACCGTACGGTCATCGCCGCGGCCAACCGCACCGCCACCGACGCACCGACCCCGTCCGTGCTGCGCACCGTCGCCGAACGGGCGGCCGCCGCACCGGACGCGGTCGCCGTCGCGCACGGCGACCGGAACGTGACCTACGCCGAGCTGTGGCAGGCGGCCGCGGACACCCGGGCGCTGCTGACCGCCTCCGGGGTGACCGAGGGCGAGGTGGTCGCCGTGGCCGCCCGCCGCGGACCCGAACTCGCCGCCGCGGCCCTGGGCGTCTGGCTGGCCGGCGGCGCCTACCTCCCGGTCGACCCCGACCATCCCGCGGACCGGATCGCCTACCAGCTCTCGGATTCCGGCGCCCGTGCCGTACTGGCCGGTGACACGGTCACCCTGCCCGACGGCACCCCCCGCCTGGACATGGTCGGTCTCCGCACCGCGGAGGGCGGGCCCGCCGCCCTCCCGGCGGACCCGGACCCCGCCTCCTGCGCGTATCTCATCTACACCTCCGGCTCCACCGGCCGCCCCAAGGGCACCAAGGTCTCGCACGGCAACCTGGCCAACCTCGTCCGGCACTTCCTCGACGAGCTCGCGCCCGGCCCCGGCGATGCCACGCTCTGGATGACCACCTTCGCCTTCGACATCTCCGCGCTGGAGCTGTTCCTCCCGCTGACCTCCGGCGGACGGCTGGCCGTCGCCCCCGACGAGGCCCGGGTGAACGGCGGCGTGCTGCGGGACCTGCTGGTCCGGCACGACGTGGGCATCGTGCAGGCCACCCCCACCACCTGGCGGACCGTGCTCGATCAGGTGGGCGACCAGCTGGCCGGCCGGCGGGTGCTGTGCGGCGGCGAGGCGCTCCCCGCCGACCTGGCGGCGCGGCTGCTGGAGGCCGCCGCTGAGGTCCGCAATGTCTACGGCCCCACCGAGACCACCATCTGGTCCACCGCGGGCAGGCTCGACGCCGCTGACGGGGCGGTGCACGCCGGCACCCCGCTGCGGAACACCACCGCGTTCGTCCTGGATCCGGTCGGCCGGGAACTCCCGCTCGGGGTGCACGGCGAACTGTGCCTGGCGGGCGCCGGAGTCGCGATCGGCTACCACAACCGCCCGGAACTCACCGCCGAACGGTTCGGCGAGCACCCCGAGTACGGGCGCTTCTACCGCACCGGAGACCTGGCCCGCTGGCGGGACAACGGAACACTGGAGGTGCTCGGCCGGGTGGACCGACAGATCAAGCTCCGCGGCAACCGCCTGGAACTCGCCGAGATCGAGGCGGTGTTGCGGGAACACCCCGAGGTGACGGACGCCGCCGTGGTCACCGTCGGCGATCTCAGCGCGGACGCCGTGCTGGTGGCCTTCGTGGTGGCCCACCCCACCGAGGGCCTCGCCGAGCGGCTGTGGGAACACGCCAGGGCGAAGCTGCCCTCGTCCGCGGTGCCGCACGACTTCGTCCTCACCGATGAACTCCCCACCAACGCCAACGAGAAGGTGGACTACCCGCATCTCACCCGGCTGGCCACCGCCCGCCGCGCCGCGGCCGGCCACGGCGCGGCGGCGGAACACCACGAGGATGCCCTGGTCGACGCGCTGCTCTCGATGTTCCGCGAGCTGCTCGGCCGGGAGGACGTCACCGCCGACGCGAACTTCTTCGTCCTGGGCGGGCATTCCCTGCTCGCCGCGCTGCTGGTGCAGCGGATCCAGGAGTCCTTCGGAGCGGAGATCCGCCTCGCCGAGTTCTTCGCACTGCCCACCCCCCTGGGGCTTGCCGCGTTCCTGCGGTCCCGCGGGGTGGATCCCGGTACCGACTGACCCCCGGGTACCCGCGCCACCAGGCACACGATCGGCTGACCGAGGAGAGTTGAGACATGCCGGCGATGATCATGAACGGCCATTGCAAATCCTTCAACGGCGACGGCAAGCGGGATCTGCTCGTTCGCCACGACACCAGTGGTGAACTGCTGGTCTTCCCGCACAGCGGAACGTTCGACGGCACCCGCACCTTTCTCGACCCGGTAACGATCGGTGTGGACTTCAGCTGGGAGAAGCACCTGATCATCCGGACCATCGACATCCGCGGCAACGGTCTGGCCAGCGTGCTCGCCGGCAGCGAGGAATCGGTCAACACCGAGCATCCGCACGGGGTCTACCTCTACGAGAACAAGGGCGGCCTCAACGGCCTGAACACCCTCAGCGAGCCGATCCGGATGTCCGGCCGCCGCGACGACGGCCGGATCTGGGAGAGCATCGGCGTCGCCGACGTCAGCGGGGACGGCAAGGACGACACCTTCGGCCGGGAGAGCGAACTCGGCCATGTGGACTGGTTCCGCAACACCGGCGACGTGGTGGAGAACGACACCTTCGACAAGACGCCGCAGCGGCTGACCGTCACCGAACCCACCGACTTCCCCTTCGGCATGGCCGATGTGACCGGCACCGGCCGGCTCGATCTGCTGATCCTGCGCGACAACGGCGATCTGTGCGTCTACGAGTTCCCGCCCGGACCGGACGGCTTCCTCGGCGACGGAGCCGGTCAGGGCACCTGGTACACCGTCGGCAACCTCGGAGCGGACTGGAACCCGCTGGAGGACGCGCTCGCGGTGACCGATATCGACCTGGACGGCAACCCCGATCTGCTCGTCCGGCAGCGGGACGGCGTCCTGGTGGCGTACGCGCACTCCGGCAGCTTCGACCGGAAGAAGCCGATGAACACCTTCCACCCCCCGGTCGCCGTCCTCCAGGACTGCGCGGAGTACCACACGCTCACCTGATCCACAGGCCCTCGGTCGGAGTCCGCGTATGAATGCCCTCGACGAAAACCCCTCACTGATCCAGAAGTTGCACGGGCTGTCCCGGCCCGAGCAGGACCGGGCGCTGCTGGATCTGGTGTGCCACCACGCCCTCGGGGCGCTGCGCCGGGTCCGGCCCGACGACGCACCGCGGACCCTGGCCCCGGACCGCCCCTTCACCGACCTCGGATTCGACTCGCTCACCGCGGCCGATCTGCATGTCCGGCTGGTGGCGGCCACCGGACTGCCGCTCCCGGTCACCGTGGCCTTCGACCATCCGACCCCGGTACGGCTGGCCCGGCAGCTGCGCACCGGACTGCTCGGTGCGGACGGCACGGACGGCACGGACGGCACGGAGACCAGCTCCGAGCCCCCGCGGCAGACGGGTGCGGCCGACGAAGCGGACCCGATCGCCATCGTCGGGATCGGCTGTCGCTACCCCGGCGGGATCGGCGGCCCGGAACAGCTGTGGCGGCTGGTCGCCGAGGGCGGCGAGGTCATCACCGCACTGCCCGAGGACCGCGGCTGGGACCCGGAGACCCTGTACGACCCGGACCCGGACGCCCCGGGCAAGACGTACGTCCGCCGCGGCGGATTCCTCCACGACGCGGCGGAGTTCGACGCGGAGTTCTTCGGGATCGGCCCGCGTGAGGCGCAGGCGATGGACCCGCAGCAGCGGCTCGTACTGGAAACCTCGTGGGAGGCGCTGGAGCGGGCCGGCATCGACCCGACCGCGCTGCGCGGCAGCCGCGCCGGGGTCTTTCTCGGCGCCGAGCCCCAGGAGTACGGCCCCCGGCTGACCCGGGCCGGCGGGCTGGAGGGCCATCTCTCCACCGGCAACACCACCAGCGTCATCGCCGGCCGGGTCGCCTACGCCCTGGGCCTGGAAGGCCCCACGATGACGGTGGACACCGCCTGTTCGGGTTCCCTGGTCGCGCTGCATCTGGCCTGCCAGGCCCTGCGGCAGGGGGAGTGCTCGGTGGCCCTGGCCGGCGGGGTGGCCGTGATGGCCGCGCCCGGCACCTTCCTGTCCTTCTCCCGGCAGCGCGGCCTCGCCCCGGACGGCCGGTGCAAGCCCTTCTCGGCCGACGCGGACGGCACCGGCTGGTCCGAGGGCGTCGGCGTACTGGTCGTGGAGCGGCTCTCCGACGCCCGCCGCGCCGGGCATCCCGTACTCGCCCTGGTCCGCGGCTCGGCGGTCAACTCCGACGGCGCCTCCAACGGCCTCACGGCGCCCAACGGCCCCGCCCAGCAGCGGGTGATCCGCCAGGCCCTGGCCGCCGCCGGACTGGACCCGCACGAGGTCGACGCGGTGGAGGCGCACGGCACCGGCACCAGGCTCGGCGACCCGATCGAGGCCCGGTCCCTGATCGCGGCCTATGGCACCGGACGTACCGAACCGCTGTGGCTGGGCTCGGTCAAATCCAACCTGGGCCACACCCAGGCCGCCGCCGGTGCCGCCGGGATCATCAAAATGATCATGGCGATGCGGCAGGAACTGCTGCCCCGCACCCTGCATGTCACCGAGCCCACCCCGCATGTCGACTGGGCGCAGGGCACGGCCGCACTGCTCACCGAGGCACGGCCCTGGCCGCGCACGGACCGTCCGCGCCGGGCCGGCATCTCCTCGTTCGGCTTCAGCGGCACCAACGCGCACCTCATCCTGGAACAGGCCCCGCCCGCCCCCGCACCGCCGCCCGTCACCGCACACCCCCCGGTCCTCGCGCTGCCGGTCTCCGCGCGCACCCCCGACGCCCTGCGGGCGCAGGCCGCCCGGCTGAAGTCCTTCCTCGACGAGCACCCCGAGCAGGCCCTCACCGAGGTCGGCCGCGCACTGGGCACCACCCGGGCACAGCTGGAACACCGCGCCGTACTGGTCGCCGCCGACCGGGAGGAGCTCACCCGCGACCTCGACGCCCTGGCCGCGGGCGCGCCGGGGCCGGGGGTCCGCCAAGGACAGGCCGGGTCCGGCGCGGTCGCCGTGCTGTTCACCGGCCAGGGCGCCCAGCGGCTCGGGATGGGCCGCGAACTGTACGCCGCCCACCCGGTGTTCGCCCGCGCCTGGGACGAGATCTGCGCCGAGCTGGACGTCCATCTGCCCGGCCCGCTGCGCGCCGTGGTGTGGGCGGAGCCGGGGAGTCCCGAGGCCGCCCTGCTGGACGAGACGGTGTACGCCCAGTCGGCGCTGTTCGCCCTGGAGGCCGCGCTGTTCCGGCTGCTGGAGTCCTGGGGGCTGCGGCCGGACTTCCTGCTGGGCCACTCCCTCGGCGAGGTCACCGCCGCGTATGTGGCCGGGGTGTGGTCGCTGCCCGACGCGGCCGCCCTGGTCGCCGCCCGTGGCCGGCTGATGCAGGAACTCCCGGCCGGCGGCGCGATGGTGTCCGTACGGGCCACCGAGGAGGAGGTCACCGCCGAACTCAGCCGATTCGAGGGGAGGGTGGGCCTCGCCGCGGTCAACGGGCCCGCCTCGGTGGTGCTCTCCGGGGACGAGGACGCCGTCACCGGGATCGCCGCCACCCTCGCCGCGCGCGGCCACAAGACCCAGCGGCTGCGGGTGAGCCATGCCTTCCACTCCCAGCGGATGCAGCCGATGCTGGACAGCTTCCGCTGGGTGACCCGCGTGATGTCCTATAAGCCGCCGAAGATTCCGGTGGTCTCCAACCTCACCGGCCGGATCGCCACCGGCGAGGAACTGTGCGCACCGGACTACTGGGTGGACCATGTCCGCGGCGCCGTCCGGTTCGCCGACGGTATCCGCGCGCTGGCGGACCACGGGGTGCGCACCTTCCTGGAAGTGGGGCCGGACGCGGTGCTGTCCGCGATGGCACCGGACTGTGTGCCCGGCGAGGACCGGCCCGTGTTCCTGCCCACCCTTCGCCGCGACCGCGCGGAGACCCGCGAGGTCACCGGTGCCCTGGCCGCTGCCTGGGCGCACGGCGCGGAGGTGGACTGGACCGCGTTCCACGGCGGTTGCGGTCACCCGGTGGACCTGCCCACCTATGCCTTCCAGCGGCGGCGGTTCTGGCTGGACGCCGGGGACCAGCAGCTGGACGCGGCCGCGCTCGGCCAGGCCGATGCCGGACATCCGCTGCTCGGCGCGGTGATCGAGTCCGCGCAGGCGGACACCCGCTCATACACCGGCCGTCTCTCGCTGCGCTCCCACCCTTGGCTGGCCGACCACGCCATCAACGGCGCCGTCCTCCTGCCGGGCACCGCCTTCGTCGACCTCGCCCTGCACGCCGGCGACCGCACGGGCTGCCCCGTCCTGGCCGAACTGACCCTGGAAAGCCCGCTGGTGCTGCCGGAATCCGGTGCGGTACGGCTCCAGGTCGAGGTGGCCGCGCCGGACGAACAGGGCGACCGCGGGGTCCTGGTGTCCTCCCGCGCCGAGGACGATCCGGACGAGGTGCCCTGGACCCGGCACGCCACCGGCCGGCTCACCGCCACCGCCCCGGACCACGACGGCCCCGACCTGCGCGTCTGGCCGCCGGCCGAGGCGGAACCGGTGGATCTCGGCGGGCTCTACGACGGTATGGCGCAGCGCGGTTACGACTACGGGCCGGAGTTCCAGGGCCTGCGCGCCGCCTGGCGCCGTGGCGCGGAGGTGTTCGCCGAGGCCGCACTGCCCGAGGGGGCCGCCGGCACGGACTTCGCGCTGTCCCCGGCGCTCCTCGACGCGGCCCTGCACGCCCTGGACCTGGGGGAGTTCGTCCCACGGGACGGACGGCCCTGGGTGCCGTTCGCCTGGTCCGGGGTGACCCTGCGGGCCGTCGGCGCGAAGGCGCTGCGGGTGCGGCTGTCCGCCGCGGGGGACCATGCGGTCGCCCTGGACCTCGCCGACTCCACGGGCGCCCCGGTCGCCTCGGTGCGCTCCCTGGTCTCCCGGCCGGTGGCCGCCGAACAGACCGCGGCGGCCCGGAAGGGCGTGGTGGCCCAGTCGCTGTTCCGGCCGGACTGGAGCACCAAGGCCACCCCGGGCACACCGGCCGGCGACTGGGCGCTGCTGGGCGACGGCGACGGCCCCCTCGGCCGCGCGCTACGGTCCGGCGGGGTCCGCCTGCGCTGTCACACCGACCTCGCCGCCATGGACGTACCGGACCTCCTGGTGGTGCCCTGTGCCCCCGCCGAGGGCGCGCCGCCCGAGGCCGCCCGCCGCATCGCGCACCGCGTCCTCACGCTGCTGCGGTCCTGGCTCGCCGACGAGCGGTTCGCCGGCTCCCGGCTCGCCCTGGTGACCGAGGGCGACGACTTCGCCGCCTCGGTGGTCTGGGGCCTGGTGCGCTCGGCGCAGGCCGAACACCCGGACCGGATCACCGTGCTCGACGTGGATTCCTGGCCGGCCTCCGGCCCGGCCGTGGCCGGTGCGCTGGCCACCGAGGAGCCCCAACTGGCCCTGAAAAACGGCGAGTTGTGCCTGCCACGGCTGGCGCGGGTCGCCCCACCGGACACCGGTACGGACTGGGACCCGGAGGGCACCGTGCTGATCACCGGCGGCACCGGCGGGCTCGGCGCGCTCGTCGCCCGGCACCTCGTCAGCACGCACGGGGTGCGGCACCTGCTGCTGGTCAGCCGCCGGGGACCGGACGCACCGGGTGCGGCGGACCTGCGCGCCGAGCTGACCGCGCTCGGCGCCACCGTGACCGTGGCCGCCTGCGATGTCTCCGACCGTGCGGCCCTGGCCGGGCTGCTCGCCGGGGTCCCCGCCGCGCATCCGCTGCGCGCCGTGGTCCACGCCGCCGGGGTGCTCGACGACGGGGTCCTCACCTCGCTGACCCCGCAACGCTTCGACGACGTCTTCCGGCCCAAGGCGGAGGCGGCCTGGCTGCTGCACGAACTGACCGCGGACCTGGAACTCACCCGGTTCGTGCTGTTCTCCTCCACCGCCACCTTGCTCGACGGGGCGGGCCAGGCGAACTACGCCGCCGCCAACCTGTTCCTCGAAGCGCTCGCCCGGCACCGCCGGGCCACCGGCCGCCCGGCGACCGCGCTGGCCTGGACGCTGTGGGACGAGGCCGACGGGATGGCCGGCCGGCTCGGCGAGGCCGGTCTGCGCCGGGCCGCCCGGTCCGGCTTCCCGCCGCTCGCCCCGGCCGAGGGCCTGGCGCTGTTCGACGCCGCGCTCGCCACCGCGGAGACCACCCTGGTCCCGCTGCGCATCGACCAGGCCGTGCTGCGGGCCCGCCCCGGGGGCGTCCCCGCGCTGCTGGCCGGGGTGGTCCGGGCACCGTCCCGGCCTGCCGCCGACGCCCAGGCACCGGCCCCGGCCGCGGAATCCCTGGCCACCCGGCTGGCGGCGCTCTCCGCCGAGGAGCAGCGGCGCACCCTGCGGGACCTCGTCCGCGCGCAGGTCGCCGAGGTCCTCGGCTACGACCGCCCGGATGCGGTGGTCAGCGGCCGGGGCTTCCTCGAACTCGGCCTGGACTCGCTCGCCGCGGTCGAACTGCGCAACCGGCTGACCACCGCCACCGGGGTGACCCTGTCCTCCACGCTGGTCTTCGACCACCCCACGCCCGAGGCCGTCGCGGAGCACTTGGCCGGTCGCCTCATCGAGAGCGAAGCGGACCGGACCGCCTCGGTGTTCGCCGGAATCCGCCGGCTGGAGGCGGAGCTGGCGGCCGTGGCGCCGGACGACGAGGAGTACGCCGGTGTCGCGGCCCGGCTGCGCGGACTGCTCACCACATGGACCGAAACGCATCGCCCCGGAGAGCGGCCGGAGGAGTCCGCCCTGGGGGCCGCCACGGCCGAGGAACTCTTCGACATCCTCGACAGCGAACTGGAGGCCGGCCGATAACGACCGGTCTCCCCACGGCGGGTCACCGGCCCCGGCCCACAGGGGGCCGGTGACGCCGGGGGAGCGGCTACCAGCGGACCGGCTACCAGCGGACCGGCATCGCATGCAGTCCGAAGACGAAGTTCTGGTATTTGAACGGCAGTTCATCCATCGGCTTGTCGAGCCGCAGAGTGGGCATCCGCCGCAGCAGCGTGCCCAGACCGATCTCCAACTCGGCGCGGGCCAGATTCTGCCCGATGCACTGATGCACCCCGTATCCGAACGCGATGTGGTGCCGGGCCTTGCGGTGGATGTCGAACGTATCGGGGCGCTCGAAGGCCCGCTCGTCCCGGTTGGCCGACGCGCTCAGCACGAAAATGCCCTCACCGGCCATGATTTTCCGGCCGTCGATCTCGATGTCCTCAACGGCGACCCGGTCGAAGGCCGCCCAGTCCGACACGGAGTGAAACCGCAGCAGCTCATCGACGGCGCCGGGCAACAGCGCGGGGTCCGCGCGGAGTTCGGCCAGCTGCCGCGGATGCTCCAGCAGGGTCAGCATGCCCAGCGGAAGCATGTTCGCGGTCGCCTCGTGTCCGGCGGTCAGCAGCAGGAAGGCCATGCCCACCAGCGCCGCACGGGTCAGCTCACCGCTGCCGACCTGTTCGTTGATCAGCCGGCCGATGAGGTTGTCGCCGGGTTCCCGCACGGCCGCCTTGACCAGCTCGTCGAGGAAGTCGATGAGCCCCTCCATCGCCGCCTTGAGCTGCTCGGGCTCGGCGTCCAGCTGGACCAGGGTCCTGGTCGCGGACTGGAAGTACTCGTGATCCTCGTACGGGACACCGAGTAACCGGCAGATGACCAGCGAGGAGAGCGGCAGCCCCAGATCCTCCACGAGGTCCGCCGGGGAGCCCTTCGCCAGCATGTCGTCGACCAGCCGGTCGGTGATGCGCTGGACCTCCGGCCGCAGTTCGTTCATCCGCCGCGCACCGAACTCGGAGATGAGCATGCGCCGGTAGTGACTGTGCCGGGGCGGATCCAGGTTGATGAACTGGCCCTCGTGGAACTGGGCGATCTCCGCCAGCTCGGTGAGCTGCTCGGCGGTGAGCGGTTCGGCCGCGTCCGTGCCCTCGTCGGCCGGCGGCTCCTGGGGCGGCCGGACGCTGGGGAAGCCCGGACGGTTCGCATCCGAGCTGACGCGTGGGTCGGTCAGCAGCTGCTGGGCCTCCGCATGCCGGGTCACCACCCACGCGGAACCGCCGTGCGGCAGCCGCACCCGCACCAGCGGCGAGTCCGCTCGCAGCCTTTCGTACTCCGGTGGCGGGGCGAAGGGGCAGCGCCGGGCCATGGGGAAGCTCAATTCCCGCACCGACCCGTTGCTGTCAATCTCCGTCATGGAATGCTCCCCTCAAGGTAATTGCCAGGCGACAGGCCAGGAACTTATTAGCGAGAGGTGGCGCCGTCAAGATCGAAAAGTTTTTGCCAGGCATTTATCGAGGTGTTCGCCATTGCGCGCCAGACGTCCCGCAGAGCGACGAAGAGCGAACGAAGAAATGCCCTCGCATTACTCATTTCGGACGCCAATTCGGCGGCGGATGAATAATCCGAAATACGCGCGCCATGCAGCGTAAAACCCCTGCTCAACTCGCCGGACCCGGGTGGAATGGGCCGGCGCTATGCGGTGAATCGTCCGTGCGTGAGCGGCCGCGTCCCGGCGGTGGGCGAAGCGACCGCCCCGGGCACCTCCGGCGGCCGGGGGGTAGAGCTACCTCCACCCTTTCTTGGGACCTAGCTGGGATGTCCGAGGGACCGTCTCCGGCCACCATGGGACATGTTGAAGAGCCTCGTGGGGAGAACGAACCGTGCACGACACCGATGTGACCAGGCCGCATAGCCGCCACCGAGCCAAGGCCGGAAACTCTCACCTGGGGGAGACGTGAACCACTCGGCCGAGTCGCACTCCTCGTCCGTGACCGACGCACCGGAACAGGCCGGCAAGGACGAGCCGAAGAAGGTACCGGAGAATTTCCAGGACCAGCTGGCCTACGCCTGGGAGTACATCGGCGGGGTCTACGGCACGATCCTGACCATCCTGCCGGTCATCACCTACATCGTGGTCAACGCGCTGACCAGCATGTGGCCGGCGATCTGGGCCTCCATCGGCACCGCGGTCCTGGTGGGCATCTTCCAACTGCTGCGCAAGGAGAAGCTGGCCGCCGCGTTCGTCGGGCTCGGCACCGTCCTCATCACCTCCGGCGTCGCCGTGTTCGTCGGCGAGGCCAAGGGCTACTACCTGCTGGGCAACTGGATCACCGTCGGTATCGGGAGCATTCTGCTGCTGTCCGTCCTGGTGCGCCGGCCCCTGATCGGCCAGGTCTGGTCGGCGGCCAACCTCCAGGGCGCATTCTGGCGCAAGGACCGCAAGTCGCTGTTCTACTACGACCTGGCGACGCTGCTCTGGTCGTTCCTGAGCTTCTCCCGGTTCGCGGTGGAGCGGTGGCTCTACAACATGGACGAGACCACCTGGCTCGGCATCGCGCGGCTCGTCATGGGCTGGCCGCTGACCTTCTTCGCCGTCATGACCAGTATTTGGGCGGTCCGTAAGGTCGACGGGCGGCGCAAACTGCACGACCCGAATTACAAGGATCCCAAGCAGCAGGCGGATTCCGAGGAGAGCGGACCGGCGGATACGGAGACCGCCAAAAGCCGCGGAGAATAGCGACGCCGAGCCCACGCAAGACGGTGGGTGAGGCGACCCCGGTGAATGCCCCTCCCCCGTGTCGGTGGCGGTTCGCGAACGTCGCTGCCAGGGGTATGACACCGCCACGATTTCCGGTCCGTTGTCGCGGACCGGAAATCGTGGTTTCTGCTCCCTTACCGTAGGGGCGTCCGCCGAGGGTTAGGGGTTGCCGACGGCACGGCCGGCAAGCACTGTCGTGCGAGGGGTTTCTCACCCGTACGGAAATCTGAGGGGACGCACACGTGAATGCGCACGCCGATGAGGATCTGTGGATCCGACGGTTCCATCCCGCGCCGGAGGCGGCGACCAGGCTGGTCTGCCTGCCCCATGCCGGCGGCTCGGCCAGTTTCTACTTCCCGGTGTCCAGGGCGCTCGCCCCGGCGATCGATGTGCTGGCGGTGCAGTACCCCGGCCGTCAGGACCGCCGGACCGAGCCCTGCCTGGACAACATCGCGGACCTCGCCGACGAGGTGACCGAGCGGCTGCTGCCCTGGACCGACCGGCCGCTGGCGATCTTCGGACACAGCATGGGCGCCACCCTCGCCTTCGAGGTGGCACTCCGTCTCGAACAGCGCGGCATCACCCTCCAGGCCCTGTTCGCCTCCGGCCGCCGGGCACCGTCCCGGCACCGCGAGGAGACGGCGCACCTGTACGACGACGCCGCCCTGGTCCGGGAGATCAAGGCGCTCAACGGCACCGAGTCCCAGACGCTGGACGACGAGGAGATGCTCCGCGCGGTGCTGCCCGCGATCCGCAGCGACTACCGGGCCGCGGAGACCTACCGCTATCAGCCGGGGCCGCCGCTCAACTGCCCCGTCTACGCCATGATCGGGGAAAGCGACCCGAAGGTGAGCGTCGACGAGGCCCGTTCCTGGGTCGACCACACCATGGGCCGCTTCGAGTTGCAGACCTACCCCGGCGGGCACTTCTACCTGAACGCCCAAGCGCCCCGCATCATTGCCGCCATCTCCCAAGCGGTGTCGGCGACTTCCGGAACCGTCTGACCGCAGAGAGATGACGAGGGCCTGCACCGTCCGGTGCAGGCCCTCCGTACGCGGCCCGAAGACCCCGCGGGCTCACTCCGGGAGCCGGACCGGCGCGATCTCGTGGAAGACATCGCCGGGACCGGGATTCTCCGGAGCCGTGCTGCCGCCTAGGTGGTTGACCACGCCCCAGACCGCGTTCAGCGCCGTGGTCACGGCGCCCTCGGCGAACCCGCCGGTCCAGGAGATGTCGTCGCCGCACAGGAAGAAGCCGCGATGCCGCGGATCGAGCTCGTGCTGCATGAAGTGGCTGAACAGGCGGCGCTGGTAACGGTAATGACCGGGCAGATTGGCCTTGAAGGCCCCCATGAACCGCGGCTCGGTCTCCCAGGTGATCGTCAGCGGCGCGCTGATGAGGTGCGAGCGGATATCCACCCCGGGATAGATCTCGCCCAGTTTGGTCAGCAGCAGCTCCAGCCGCTGCTCCGCCGACAGGGTGGCGAACTTCAGGGAGTCGTCGTTCCAGGTGTAGGACAGGCACATCACACCCGGCCGGTCCGGGCCCGAGTCGAAGAGATAGACGCTGCGCGGCATCCGGTCCGTGAGGGTCATACCCATCGCCATCCGGCCGGTGTCCGGATCGGTGTCCAGCCAGAACGGCCGGTCCGTCAGCACGAACACCTTGGAGGAACCCATGTAGTGGGTACGTTCGACGGCGCTCCACAGGTCGGCCGGGAGCAGCTCCGGATCGCTGTCCACGTGATTGAGCAGGGCCCAGACGTGCGGGCTGAACACCACGGCCGGATACCGGTCCCGGCGCCCGTCGGCGTCCGTCACCGTATAGCCCTCGGCATCGCGCCGGATGCCCACGGCGGCGGGCCGGGGAGCGCCCTCGTGCAGACCGGCGAGCGAGGTGCCGGCCGGCCAGTGCGCGAGCCGGTCGGGCCGAAGCGTCCACAGCCCACGGGGCACTTGCTGGGCGCCGCCCTCGATCGTCATCTGGTCGTCGTCCGCCGCGGTGCACACGACACGGAGGATCTCGATGATGGAATTCGGGAAGTCCGTGTCCCAGCCGCCGGTGCCGAAACCGACCTGGCCGAAGATCTCCCGGTGCCGGAAGGACGCGAAGGCCGGACTGGTGGCGAGGAAACCGTAGAAGGACTGGTCGTCGTACTCCTTGACCAGCTGATTCCAAATCGCCTTCAGTACGGGTATATCGCGGCGGCGGATCGCGTCCTGCAAGCTGGAGAGTTCGGCGCGGTCCTGCAACGCCTTGGCCCAGGCATCCGCCACTTCCTGGAACTCCGAGGGCAGATCGGCCGCCGACCGCGCCCGGTGTGTGCGCCCCTCCAGATTCACCAGAGTGGCGGGCGTGCAGGCCGCCAGCGGATTGGGGAACGGCGAGGTACGCAGCCCGAGCGCGTCGATGTAATGGAACAGCGTGGTCGCCGACAGCGGAAAGCGCATCGCGCCCATCTCGGCCTGTAACGCGGGATATTCCGGGAACGGCACCGAACGCATCCGCCCGCCCAGCTGCTCGGCTTCGTACACCACCGGCCGCAGCCCGAGCCGCATCAGCTCATAGGCCGCGGTCATCCCGGACATCCCGCCGCCGATCACCGCCACCGGAGTGCCGTGCCGGTGCCGGGGTACGGTGCCGAGCCCGGCCGGATGTCGCAGCCAGTCGTCATAGGCGAAAGGGAAATCCGGCACGAACATGGTCACTCGTTCCGAACTGGCCAAGGTCATGAGGCAACCTCTCGATCGGTCGCGGTCGGAGCGGATCCCGATACCACTCGGGTCGGCGTTCCCGCAGAGAGGAGTGCCGGCACGCGCCGTACGAAGTTCCCCGTGGGCCACCGGTATTCCCCGGTGGGAACCTAATTTTTGCGCATAACGCGCGGCAACCCCTACCGACCCCGGCTTCACAAAGCCGGGCCCGCAGGCCCGCGCGCACCCCCTGAAGGCGATTCAGGGGTATCTGCCCGACGAGTCCGGAGCGTATTTTGCCCGCCCCTCGGGACCGCCGGACCAAGAACTCCGCATACCGGAATTCGGTGCCACCGGCCGCGCTGTTTCGCTGCGGGCGGGGCCGGCTTCCAGGCCCCGGGATTACGGTCCGGCGCCATATGGGGCGGCATCCTGGAGAGGGAAGTGCCCCCTCTATAGACTCGTCAGGTGAGCAGCGAAATCGAGGTGCCGCGTCCGGAACAGCTGGACGAGGCCGATCTGCTGCTGGCCAACGCCCTCCAGACCGCGCCCCGCGCGACATGGAGCGAGCTGGGAAAGGTGCTCGGCCAGGACGCGGTGACACTGGCCCGCCGATGGGAGCGCCTCAGCAGCAAGGGCCTGGCCTGGGTCACCCCCGCGCTGGGCCCCGGTCTCCTCTACCGGACGTGCCGGGCCTTCGTCGAAATCCACTGCGAGCCGGGCAGCGCCGCTCAGGTCTCGGCCGAGCTGTCCCACCAGCCCCATGTGCTCACCCTCCAGCATGTCGCCGGCACCTATGACCTGTTCGCGATCGCCTTCACCCCGGACTTCGCCTCGATGTCCGACTACCTCCTCACGAGCCTGCCCCGGCAGGAGGGCGTCGTCCGGGTCCGTTCCCATCTGGTGACCCGCAACTTCCGCACGGGCTCGCAGTGGCGCCTGGGCGTGCTGAACCAGCGCCAGGAGCGGACTCTGCTCCGCACCGGGCCGGAACCGCAGGGCGCCGAGGCCACCGCGTACAGCACCTGGGAGCGCGAACTGATCGTCGCGCTGAGCAAAGACGGCCGGCTCCGCTACTCCGATATCGCCACCGAGCTGGGTGTCACACCCCGGACCGTGCAGCGCCGGCTGAACCGGCTGCTGGGCAACCGTGACCTGCTCCTGCGCTGCGATGTCGCCCGGCCGCTCGCGGGCTGGCCGACCGGCGCCCTGCTGTGGCTCAACGTCCCGGACGAGCGGCTGGAGGAGGCCGGCCGCAGGCTCGGCGCCTTCCCCGAGACCCGCAGCTGCGCGGCGCTGTCCGGCGCGAACAACCTGCTGGTCACCGTCACCCTGCACTCGGTGGACGCGCTCCACGACTGGGCGGTGCAGCTGCGCCGGGCGCTGCCGTACGCGGAGATCGCGGACCGTTCCGTGGTGCTGCGCCAGGACAAGCTGTGCGGTCATCTGCTGGATGTGTGGGGACGAAGCCGTGGCGTCGTCCCCCTCGACATCTGGCGGCCGAGCGGCCTCAGCCGGTGACGCGGGCGCTGCCCGTACGGTTGCCGGTGACGTGGGCGCGGTCCGTACCGTCGCCGGGGACCGGGAGCGCGACGGCCGGCCGCCGCAGCCCCGCACCGAGCGTCCGCTCGATCTGCCGGGCCAGCCGCAGCACGCCGAGGTCGTCACCGCTGCGCCCGACGATCTGCACCCCGACCGGCAGCCCGTCCGCCGTGAAGCCGGCCGGCACCGACAGGGCGGGCACACCGAGCACCGTGAACCAGTACATGGAGCGCATGCAGTCGAGATAGTTCTCGCTCCTGGTGTGCCCGATGCGCTCCGGCCACAGCTGATCCGCGCTCCACGGCAGCACCTGGGTCGTGACCGTCACCAGATAGCGGTACTCGCGGGTGAATTCCACGAACCGCTGGAAGAGCAGCCCGCGCAGCTGGTGTGCGCGCATCAGACCGGCCGAGGTCGTTGCCAGCCCGTTCTCGATGTCCTGGCGGACCCTGATGCCGAACGCCTCCGGGTTCGCGGCGTACCGGTCACCGTAGTTGAGCGCCCGGTACCAGCCGCGCAGGGTGCGGAACGCCTCGTCGGCGCCGGTCATGTCCGGGGCCGCAACGCCGACCTTGCGGGAGATCCCGGCCAGGGCCCCGGGCACCGGCTCCATCGCGGTGCGTACGGCGTCGTCCACCGCCAGTTGGCCGCCGAGGTCCGGACTCCACGCCACCGGTACGTCCGAGAAGTCGCCCTCCAGGCCGACCTGGAACCGGGACGGATCGCCCAGGCCCCAGGGGGACCTCGGATCGGCCCGGGTCAGCACCGCCATCTGGAGCGCGACATCGTCGACGGTGCGGCCGATCGGGCCCTGGATGCTCAGCGGTGCGAACGGATCGTTGGCCGGCCACATCGGCACCGTGCCCACCGAGGGCCGCAGCCCCACCACATTGCAGAAGGCCGCCGGGTTGCGCAGCGAGCCGCCGGTGTCACCGCCGTCGGCGAGGGCCACCATGCCCGTCGCGACGGCGGCCGCCGCGCCCCCGCTGCTGCCACCGGCCGTCAGGCTCAGGTCGTAGGGGTTGCGGGTGGGGCCGAACAGCTCGTTGGTGCTCTGGATGCCCGCACCGAACTCGGGCACATTGGTCTTGCCCACCGTGACGGCACCCGCGTGCACCAACTGCTCCACGACCAGCGCGTCATGGTCCGGCACATGGTCGGCGTAGAGCGGAGAACCGTAGGTCGTGCGGATGCCTTTGGTCGGGGCGAGGTCCTTGTGCGCGACCGGGAGGCCGTGCAGGGGGCCCAGCAGTTCGCCCCGTGCGACGGCGGCATCGGCGCGGGCGGCGAGCTCATGGGCGCGGTCCTCGGCGAGCGTGATGATCGCGTTGACCTTCGGGTTCACCGCGTCGATCTGGGCGAGGTGCGCAGCGAGGAGTTCGCGCGCCGACACCTCACGGCGCCGCTGGAGCTCCACCAGTTCCCGGGCCGGCAGCCACAGGAGGTCATTCTCGGTCACAGAGATCTGCAGTCCTTGCCTTGGTCGAGGGGGAGTTGCTTGAGGGGGGCGATGTTTACGGCAGATGGATGGGGGCGCCGGGGCCCAGCGGAAGGTCGAGGAAGTAGAACCCGGTGAGGATCACGGTCCAGACCGTCGCGAAGGACAGCGCGAACGGCACCAGCCGGGAGATGACCGTGCCGAGTCTCAGCTCGGGCTGGTACTTCTGCGCCGAGACCAGCGCGAAGTACAGGAAGACCTGCATGGGCGTGATCGCCCCGGTCACGGAGTCGCCGATCCGGAAGGCCGCGTGCATGGCGGCGGGCGACAGGCCCAGTAGCATCCCGGCCGGCACCATGACGGTGCCCAGGATCGACCACAGGGCGGAGCCCGAGGTGATCAGCAGGTTCAGCAGCGAGGTCACCAGGACGACGGCGAGCAGAATCCCGAATCCGCCGAGCCCGGCGGACTTCGCACCCTCCGCGAGTCCGATGGCGAACAGCTTGCCCAAGTTGCTCCACGTCAGCAGATTGATGGTCTGCGCGATGGCGAAGACGAGCACCACGAACCCGGACATGTCCCGCACCGCGCCGACGAGGTGCGGATAGACGGCACGCGCCTCCTTGCCGACCCCGCCACAGCGGGCGTAGACGACACCGAAGACGAAGAACAGCCCGGACAACACGAGGGCGAGGCTGTCGACGAAGGGGGAGGGCGCCAGCACCCCGTCCTCCCCACGCAGCGGACTGCCCGGCAGCAGCCACGCGGTGACCATCGCCGCGGCGGCCGCCAGCGTCACCCCACCGCTGATCAGCAGCGCCCGACGCTGCGCCGGGGTCGCCAGGGCCTCCGTGGCCGCACCGTCCTCCGCTCCGGAATGCGCCGGGTCGTACTTGGGGTTCCAGGGCGCCAGCCGTGGTTCGAGCACCCGGTCGATGAGGAAACCGCCGACCAGGGGCAGCAGAAGTCCGGTCGTCGCGGTGAAGAACCAGTTCATGGCGATATGTACGTGATAGCCGTCGATGCCCGGCAGCAGCTCCGCCGCGCTCTTCGTGATCCCGGTCGTGGTCACATCGAGAGTGCCGAGCAGAATCCCGCCGTCATAGCCGCTCCCCACGCACACAAAGGCACCGAGCAGGCCCGCCACCGGGTTCCGCCCCACCGCCTTGAAGACGATCGCGGCCAGCGACGGCAGCAGGATGTAGGCGGAATCGGCCAGTACGTGCCCCTGACACGCGACGAAGGCGACAAGGTAGGGAACCCAGCGCCGCGACACCCGCAGGAACGCGATCCGCATCAGACATTCCAAGGCGCCGGTACCCTGCGCGACCCCTATGCCCATGGCGATGACCAGCACCGGCCCGAGTGCGGGGAAGGCCGTGAAGGAGTCGATGGCCGTGCCGAGAAGATGACTGAGGCCCTCCGGCGTCAGCGCGCCGAGCACGGGAGTCGGGCTTTTCTCCCCCGGCACCTGAACCGACACACCGCAGGCGGCAATCACCGTCGACACCACGGCGACCAGCCCGAAGATGCCGGCGAAGAGCACAAACGGATGGGGCAGCCGGTTGACCATCCGCTCCACTCGTCCCAGCCACCCGTCCAGCGGAAGCACGTTCCGTTCCAGTGCCTTCATTGCTGCCTGCCTCTCGTCCCGGAGCGTGTCGGCGGTGTGCGTGCGGGCCACTATCGGGCGGGCGGTGCAAGGCTCGGGAAAGGTGAAGAGGAATGTCTATCGGAGCCCCGAATTCGCAGAAAAACGGCCATCGAGGCCCGGTTCATCGGCTCGGCTCGGCTCGACCGGGCTCGGCTGGGTTGGTCTGGGCTCAGCTCGACGTGCCCGGCCCGGCCGGGCCGGTGGAGCCCGCGGCGCCGCTTGACGATTACGGCCGCCGGCCCGCCCCGGCAGCCGACGGGTCAAGTGACGGTGCGTCCTTGACCTGGCTTCCGCTTACCATGTCCCGGTCAACTGATCACGGCGGGGGAGCGGGGGAGAGAGCCGAGGGCTTTCTTCACCCTCGCAGCCGAGGCACCGCCCGCCCTAACCGGTAAGCGCGCGCTCGGCCCAAAGCCACAACTGCAAAGGGACGTCATGCGTTTCCACCGAATACTCGCCACTGCCGGAACCGTCTGCGCCTTGGCGTCGGTCTCCGCTTGCGGTCTGCCCTCCGTGGGTTCACCCCAGGACGCCGGGGACTTTCTCCGGTCGACGCTCCACTGCGAGAGCGTCGACATCGCCACGCCTCCCGAGGTGCAGCGAGTGGAAGCCATGGGGCTGACGGGCATCAACGGCGGCGGCGAGTGCGAGGACCCGGCGGGCGGCGGCGGTGACGTCGACTTCCTCACCGTCGAGGACATGGAGGCGTTCCAGACCGCCGTCAAGGGAGACGAGGACGAGCAGGACGACCTCATGATCGGCGACGACTTCGCCGTCGACCCGAGCAGCGACGACCAGCGGCGCCAACTCCTCAAGGCCGGACTGCTGTTCCTCAACTGCACCCCGGACTTCAAGGCTCCTTCCGGCAATTCGACGGACGACGGCGAGATCGACGGCTGCTCCACCACCGACTACTCGGACGACCTCGACTGACCTCCCACCGACGGATCTGCGCGGGCTGCTCTCGTCCGCGCAGATCTGTACGCCGGTCGCGGGCGGCCCGCCTGAGCGCGGGACTGCGGAGTGTGCGGAGGGAAAGGGAACAGGCGCGGTCTCGCGCACCGGGCGGGACGAGACGAGCCCGCGCCCGCAGTCGCACGTCCTTCCGCGCGAACCCGCCCTACCTTTCGGCGAACGCAGCGCGCAACTGCTTGCCATGCACGATCACAAAGACCCCGGCCAGCAGAAGACCGCAGACCCCCTGCTCCATCTTCAGCCACAGCGGAAAGGCGCTGGGCACCGCGATGATGACCGCAATGGCCACCACCATGATGCCGGAGGCCCACCGCAGTCGGAGGTAGGAGCGACGGTGGCCGCGCGCCGCCCGAGTGGCGAAGGAGGCCATGAGCAGGGACGTGACTACGACGATGGTCGCGCGGACCCAGACGGCATCGGTCACGAGGTCAGGGTGGTTGCGCAGCAGGATGATGGCGAGGAGCGTCAGCGCACTGAGGCCGACATAGCAGCCGACGAGCAACCTGGCGCTACGGAACCCCTGCCGTATGCGTGGCCGGCTCAGCCTGTCCTCGGAAACCCCGGCGGGGCGCGACCTGTGCGTGCTCATCATGTCCCTTCCGCTTTGAAGCACCGCCCCCTCGACGGCCGTCTCCAGGATCTAGCCCACCCGCCGCCCGTTCCTCGTCCACCCGGACGAAGCGCACGCCCCGCCGCTGTCAGGGTCTCGCCGGGGATGGCCCGTAATGGCTCCCCGCCCCTGCTCTCGGGGTTGTGGCGAGAGGGATGGTCAGGGGCCTTGACCGGCCCGTCCGAGCCCGACGAGACGCGCGGCGGGCGCGCGGGAGGAATAGAGATGGTGGCGCACCCTAAGGGCTGTACCCGCGGGCTCGTGTCCGGGTGCGGTCCGCCTCGTCGGGGTTCACGTCCCGCGCCCGCTCTCCCATCTGGTCCCAGAACCGGCGCATACCGGCGACCGGCACCTTGTGCTGCCAAGGAGCCTTCCGCCGGAAACGCAGGCCGAGCCATGTCCGGGGCCGCCACCGTTGCAGCAGGTCGCGTTGTTGGAGGCAGAAGACCTCGCTGAACTCCATCCGCAGGTTCTCCACCTTTGCCGGATACGGGCACAGCCTCAGTCGGCACTCGTCCGTGCAGTTGGACCCGGGTTGCAGAGTGCGCTCCACTCCCCGTACGGGGTCCAGCCTGCTGCGGTTCTTGATGACGCAGGACGGGACCTGCGTACGCTCGCGGGAACAGAAGTCCAGGATGCGGAACAGATCCCTCGGCCGGTACCCCCGCTCGCCGAGCACCACCAGCAGCAGCACATCGGCGAGCAACTGCTGGGCCAGGGGATCCATCGTGCTCCAGCCCGTGGACGGCGGGATCCAGAGGTTATGGGCACGCCGGTCCTCGGGAAGGCCGACCTCGGTGCCCACACCGTTGGCGGTGGCAGCCTCATCGATCCACAGGAACCGTTCGGGGCGCCGGGTCTGTAGCGCACGGACCGCCAATTCGCCGGCCGCCTTCACCAGCGGGTGCTCCGTCCACCGGCCTTCCCCGTTCCGTCTCCCTTCCTCCAGAGTCAGCCACTCCTCGACCTGGCCCCGGGGGTCCGCCCCGTGCCCACGGATCGGCCGGTCCTCGTTGACGTCATCGGGCAGGGCCCACAGGGTCAGGGCCTGTAGCAGCGTCAGCCGGGTGTACCAGAACGTGCTGCGCTTCAGCATCTCCTGGGCGTGCTTGACCAGCCACTCCCGGGCCTGTCTGTCGGACTGCGGGCCAGGTCGGCGGTTGGCGGCGAACTTGAACCCCTGAGCCAGTGTCACGCCCAGGCCGATGTCGGTGCCCGGCGCCACGACATCGGCCGAGTGGCCGGCTTCCCCGGTCGCGATGTCCACCCAGTTCTCCAAGTCGTCCCGTGGGGAGTCCAGGTGACGGGTCATCATGGTGGAGTCCACGAGCATGGGGAGGACCCAAGCCCGCATCGTGTCGCAGTTCCATCTCCACTTCTCCCACCGGGCCTCCTGCTCGGCTGCCTTCCACTCTTCCCGCAGCCGGCCTCGCACGCGCTCCCGCCGCCGCGCGCGGTGCATCCGTTCCCCCTGTGCCCGGTCCTCCGGCGGCCCCAGCGGCGGCACACATGCGTGCCGCGAGCTGCATTCGGTTTCCCGCACGTCGAGTGCGGGCTCAAGCAGGCGGTCATGCACGGCCATGTACGCCTGCTCGCCGCCTGTTCCTATCTCCTGCGCTATTCCGGCGCGCACGTGGTAGTCAAATTCATGGCAGCCAATGTCAAACAATTTCCCGTAGGCCGGATTACATCTCCGGTCGGCAGCCACCCGGCGTGCCGCCGCACCGCACTGCTTCACCAGAGTGAGTTTCGCCTCGCGGAGTCTCACGGGGTCCTCGCCCCGGCCCAGGCGACCCCAGTTCCTCCTGATCATCTTAAGGATGCAGTCCTGCTCCGGGGCTGCTGCGACGCTGTCTATTTCCACGGCGGCGCCGAACATTTCCAGTGCCCTCAGGCGCGGACTGCCGCGATCGTCAAGCTCCCCGTCCCTGCTGGCCCGCCACCGGCCCCACATATCCTTTCCCTCATCCGCTTCCTTCAGCAATTCCATGGCTCGGTCCTGCAGCAGCCTGCATATGACGAAGTCCGGGCATTTTTTGGGCTCAGGCTTTCCGCAGCCACCGCCTTCGCAATGCCCATTCAGCGAGCGCGAGTGGAGCGTGAGGGCTATCAGGAGTTCTCGTCCGCCCGTTTTCAGCACTTTCGTGAGCCGGCCTTCGTCCTTGCTGTCGCAGATCCTCGGCAGGAGGCGGGATCCGAGATAGGACTGCATGATGCTGTGCTGGAAGTGAACCGCCTTCCCATCCTCATGCACCAGCCCCATACGCATGCCCCAAGTCGCCGCCAGCCGGACATCGATTCGGGGGCCCTCCACAGGGGTTGACCAGCCCTGCCCGGGGTTGCCCACGCGATGAGGGGCGTCGCCCTCCCTACCCTGATCAGACTTCTGCGTGACCTGCGCCCACCGCAACCGGCGCACCTGGCAGTCAAGTGTCATGGCGATGCGCTTGTTCCATCCGTCATCGGCGCGCCGCGCCTCGCCGTCGCTCCCGGGTTTGTCGCTCTGGTCCCGGCCTATGGACGGATCGAGCTCCCAGAGCCCGACAACACCGTGGTCGGCGGCCAGCCCGATGCAGGCCAGCGCCGAGATGTACTCCACCACCGTCTGCCTCGTGTCACGGCCGATGGGCAGTTCGGGGTAGATCTCCCCGTCGACCAGCGCGTCGAGCCACCTCTCCAAGAGGTCCGCCCGCAGCGCCCAGCTGTCATGGAGTACGACATCGGCCCCGCCTTCGTCCTCCGTCCACAGCGACTCCAGCAAATCCCTGCTGTGCAGATCCTTGGCGATCTGGAGGTAGAGCGGGGACTCGGACATCTTGGCGGCTTCCACGATCCGGTCGAGCAGCATCGGGTCGGCGCGCCAGCTGCCACTGCGGGCGACGTACTGCAAGGACGCTTCATCGCTCAACGGCTCCAGCTCCGAGATCGCGGCCTGCATCGCGCGCAACGGATCGTGCGGCCGCGAGGCGATCACCAGCGGCAGCTCTTCGTCGTCCGCCCGCGCGATCGCCTCCCGGATGAGGATGTCGCGCTGACCGCTCACCTTGTCGTCCTGGTTGAGCGCCTCTTCCAGGCCGTCCGCGAGTACGACGATCCGGTCCGAGTGCTGCCGGAGCCACTGCCAGACTCTGTCCGACTCCGCGGGGGACCGGACTACCGGCTGCACCACGGCGTCGAACCGCTCTTTGGCCAGCTTGCAGAAATCCAGCCCCTCTTGGGCGTCGCGCAGCCGCACCGGAATGGGGACGGCTCCCTGGGCGGCGAGTTTGCCGGCCAGATGGACCAGGACCGCCGTCTTACCCGATCCGACCTTGCCGGTGATGACATGGGGGCGCCGGACATTCCTGTCCCGCAGGTTGTTCATGATCGCGTTGCAGAGCTGATCGCGACCGACCACCTCGTCCATGAGGCTGCCCGCCGTCTGAACGAAGCGGCCAGGCTCCTTCCTCGCCGGGAGCGTGGCGAACCGGCGTACCCGCCACAGCCTCCACACCACGAAGAGCACGGTCGAGGCGGCCAGCAGGAACACCGGCATCACGACCCCGGTGAACGCTCCGCAGGAAGCGCCGACACCGCTGGAGCACATGTGGTCCGGGCTGAACCACTGCTGACGCCAGCCGTGATGAATGACGACCAGCAAGCCGCCAATGCCCCACGCCACGAGCACCAGAGTCAGAACGCAGAGGAACGCGATCCCCACAGTGGTCCCCCACGGATTCCACCATCGTCTCGGGTGAATCATTCCCCGGTGCAGCAGCCACCGTGTCCGCCAGTGCCAGAACACGGCCACGACCGGGCGCCGCACTCGCGTCCAGTTCTCCCTGAAGACGCCACCCTCCGGTGAACCCACGACGATCCTGACCGGGGGCGGGTGGGCTCCATGGGTCATGAACACCAACTCCCACGCTGTCACCGGAAAGGGCGCCCGCGGCCGGGTTGGGTGGAAGGAACGATCAGTATGCGAGCCTGTGCGTCGCCGGACTCCGATACTTCCGGGGGCGAGACGATGAGGTGATGTGCGCCCTCCATCCACAGCTACCAGCCCTCGCCCGACCTCGCCACCGGACCACACAGGGGGTACGCGGGCAGACCGCGAGACCGCCCGTGTCACGCCTGTCGCGATGTGCTTGCCCACGTGCTCCTCGTCCTGCCGCTACGCCACCCCCTCCAGCGCGCCGGACGAGGGGGGCGACCCGCCCCCTCCAGCGCGCCGGACGAAGGGGACGGCCCGCCACATCAACGCGATGGCGATCGGAGAGCACGCCATTCCGGCCGCTTCCGGGACCGGCGCCGGCTGACCGGTTCCGGGTCCCTACCCGGCTTCCGGTTCGGTCGAAGCGAAGTCGTACACGGCCCACTCGGCGAGGGGGAGGTACCCGAGGCGCTGGTAGAGGGCGTTGCTGGTGGGGTTGGCCGGGTCGGCGTACAGCACGACGTCGGTGGCCCCTGCGGTCAGCGCGGCCTGGCTCACCTCGGCCGTCACGGCGCCCGCGTAGCCTCGGCCCCGGAGATGAGCCGGGGTGTAGACGGGGTCCACCCGGACCATGCCTCCGACCATCGACGTCGCGCCTGCCAGGGAGACCGCCGTGCCGTCCGGGGTCTCCCAGAAGGTGAAGTGTTTGTCGGCGAAGCGTGTGCCGGCCCAGGAAGCGGCGTCTATGGTCACGGCTTCCCTGACGTCCGTGGTGAACTCGCGCAAGAAGAGCATGAGTTGCTCACGGTCCTGTTCGCCCACCGGTCGGCCCCGGCCTACTGGGGCCGGCGTGGGTGGGATGAGGGTGCCGAGGCGGTACAGGCGGATCCGGTCGCGCAGTGTGGGTGTGGCGCCGGTGCGCCGCTGCCACGCCTCGGCGAAGGCGGTGGCGGTGCTGTGGTCCGCGCTGACGAAGGGAAGGGAGTGCCCAAGGGCGGCCAGGTGGGCGGCGAGGGTGTCGGCGTGTTCGGGGGCGAGATGGGTGAGGCTCAGGCCGCGGATGAGGCAGAAGGTGGCGTGGACCTTGCCCGCTCGCTCCAGTCGGCCCAAGACGGGGGCTGTGGTGCCGAATGCGTCGGCTCCGTGTGTGCGCAGTCTCTCGATGGTTGTCAGTGGTGTGGTGTGCAGGGCGGGGCGCGAGCGCAGGAATTCGCCGGCTCGGGCGAGGAAGTCGTCGACGTCTTCGGTGAGGTGCCAGTCATCCGGGCGCATGCTTCATGATCCCGGATGGACTCGGCTGCGGGGAAGGGAAGGCCCGGAGACCGGTCATCGTCAGGCCTGAAACGTGCTGCCCTCCCGTCGGGCGGTGCCCCGGGCCTCCGGCTCACTCCCTGGTCAACGGGGTGAGCCGGTAGGAGTCGCCGTGTGAGTGCACCAGGCCGCCGGTGGGGGCGGGGAAGTGGGTGCCGAGCAGCAGGGTGTCGGAGTCCGCGAGGGAGGCGAGCAGGCGGCGGCGGGTGGCGGTGGCCTGGTCGGGGTCGGTGTCCACGCAACTTCCCATGGTGGGGTCGAGCAGTTGGACGGGGTGGTGGATGCAGTCGCCGGTGATCACAGCGGTGGAGGTGCGGCCGCGGAGCTCGACGGCGAGATGGCCGGGGGTGTGGCCGGGGGTGGGGATCAGGCGGATGCTCGGCGCGATGTCGGTGCCCTCCGCCGGGATGTCGATGAGGTCGAGAAGGCCGGCGTCTTTGATGGGGTGGACGGAGTCCCGGAACATCTGCTGCCGGGCTTCGTCCATGTCCTCCGCCGCCCAGTGGTTCCACTCCGTGCGGGAGGTCAGATAGCGGGCGTTGCGGAAGGTGGGCTTCCAAGTGGCGCCATCGGCATACGTGTTCCACCCGACATGGTCGGTGTGGAGGTGCGTGAGGATCACGAGGTCGATGCTCTGGGGCGGGAAGCCGGCGGCGTCGAGGTGCGCGAGGTAGTCGGTGTCGAGGTTGTTCCAGGCGGGGTTGGCGCGCGGTTTGCCGTTGCCGATACCGGTATCGACGAGGACGCGCAGGCCGTCCACGGAGAACGCGAAGCTGTGGCTGCTCAGCCGCAGGACGCCGGCCTCATCGGCGAAGTCGGGCCGTAGCCAGGGTGCTTGGGCCACCACGTCAGGGGTGGCCGCCGGGAGCAGCCAGGGGCCGGTCTGCGGGGGCAGGGCGACCTCGTCGATGCGGTGGATGGTGAGGTCGCCCAGGTCCCAGGTCGCGGGCGTGCTGTCGTCGGAGGGGGTCGAGTGGTGGTGCATCGGCGTGCTTTTCCGTTCCTTCGCTCGTGCTTCGGAGAGGGGCGGGGCGAGGCGGTGCGGCCCGGCGGCGCCCGGTCAGGGCAGGTGGCGGAGGGGCCGGGGCGGGCGGTGGGCTCCTGCTGTCGGGGAGATGCGGGAGCTGACGCCGCTCGTGACGGCCCCTCAGTCACAAACGCTATTTATTTGCTTTAGATGACGCTAGCCCCTACCGTCGACTAAGGCAAATCTTTTGCTTTTGCTGGGGATGGTGGAGATGGTCGCCGGGCGGCCGCTCCGCAACGCGCCCTGCACGCACAGGAAGGGGATCCATGAGCGACGTTGAACTCACCGCTACGGAGGCCGCGCGAGGGGCGCTCCGTGCCGGGCTCCCGCTGGAGAGCGAGCGCCATGCCGAGGTGGCCGCCACCGCGAACCACATCCACTCCGTGGTACGCACCTTGCGCGAACTGGACTTCGGGGAGACACCGCCCGCCACCCACACCATCGAAGGGGCGGCCACCGATGGCTCTCTTTGAACTGACCCTCGCCGAGGCGGCCGACGCCGTGGCGCAGGGCGAGCTGTCCCCGGTGGAGCTGACCGATTCCGTGCTCGCACGACTCGACGCCGTCGAAGAGCGGCTCGGGGCGTACGTCACCGTGGCGAGTGAAGTGGCGCGAGAGTCGGCCGCATTGGCGGAGCGCGAGATCACGGCCGCCCGGTATCGGGGCCCGCTGCACGGCATCCCGTTCGCGCTGAAGGACCTCATCGATGTCGCCGGTCTGCCGACCACGGCCAGTTCCCGGGTGCGGGCGGGGCATGTCGCACCGGCCGACAGCGCGGTGGCCCGGCGCCTGTTCGACGCCGGCGCGGTCCTCCTGGGAAAGACGCACACACATGAATTCGCTTACGGGCTGACGACGCCCCAGACGCGCAATGCCTGGGACCAGGGCCGCATCGCGGGCGGATCGAGCGGTGGTTCCGCGGTCGCCGTGGCCGCCGGGGCGGCCACCTTCGCCCTGGGGACCGACACCGGAGGTTCCATCCGAGTCCCCGCGGCGCTGAACGGAGTCGTTGGGCTGAAGCCGACCTACGACCTCCTGCCCCGGCACGGTGTGACCTCGCTGTCCTGGTCCCTGGACCATGTCGGTCCCCTCACCCGTACGGTGCGGGACGCGGCGCTCGTGCTCTCCGCACTGACGGGCAACGACTCCGAGGACCCGGCTTGCTCCGATCTGGCACGGCCCGGCTACCCGCTCCTGGGGAAAGGGGACTTGACGGGCCTGCGGATCGGAGTGCCGGTCAACTACTACTTCGACCGGGTCAGCCCCGAGGTCGAGACCGCCGTACGGGGCGCCCTCGCCCAGATGTCGGACCTCGGGGCCGAACTCGTCGAGGTCGAGATTCCGCTGGCCCGTTACGTTCAGGCGACCCAATGGGGTCTGATGGTCCCGGAGGCCACCGCCTACCACGAACGTGCCCTGCGGTCCGTCCCCGAGCTGTACGCCCCGGACGTCCGGGTGCTGCTGGAGGCCGGCGAACTCCTTTCGGCCGGTGATTACCTGCGGGCCCAGCGGGCCCGCACGCTCATGCGCCAGGCGTGGGGGCGCGTGCTCGAACAGGTCGATGTGATCGCTGCGCCCGCGGTGCCGATGACGGCCGCCGAGGTGGGCGAGGACGCCGTGAAATGGCCGGACGGTACGACGGAGAGTGTCTCGGACGCCTATGTCCGCCTGTCCGCCCCCGCGAACATCACCGGGATCCCGGCCCTGACACTGCCGGTCGGCCGCGATGACGCGGGCCTGCCCATCGGGATGCAGCTGATGGGGCCGCCCAAGGGGGAGGCCCTCGTGCTCCGTGCCGGTCATGCCTACGAATCCGTCCAGGACGGGCGCGGTCAACTGGCACCGGGGATGGCCTGAAGAACGCGGTCAGGCAGGTGCGCGGCAGCCGGTTCAGCCGTAGATACCGGTGCGCCTCGCCGGAGGCCGGCCGGGCTCCTCACGGGTGCGGGCTGCCGCTGAGCGACGAACGTCAGAGAGGAAGGACCCACTCCAGATGCAACGATTTTGCTTTAAGGTGGTGGCATGAGTCCCAAGGCCATGGCTCGCCCCGGGGGGCGCAGCGCCCGCGTCCAGGAGGCAGTGCACGCCGCGGTCCGGGAAATCGAAGCCGAAGCGGGCCGGGCCGGGTTGACCGTGCCGGCGGTCGCGGCCCGCGCGGGTGTCACCCCGTCGACGATCTACCGCCGCTGGGGCGACCTCCATGAGCTGCTCTCCGACGTGGCGGTCGAACGGCTGCGTCCCGAGGAGCCGCCCGCCGATCACGGGAGCCTCCACACCGATCTGGAGGCCTGGGCCAGGCAGTTCCTCGACGAGATGGCCTCTCCGTCGGGCCGCGCCTATATACGCGACGCGCTCCTCGGCGACCCCGACGGCAGCAATGCCGGCCAGTGCTCGGCCTACGCCGCCGAACAGATCGAGGTCATCCTCGGTCGCGCGACGGGACGGGGCGAAGCCGCTCCCGAAGTAGAAGCGGTCATGGACCATGTCGTGGCCCCGATGATGTACCGGATCCTGTTCCAGCCGGGCCGGCTCACGGCTTCCTACGCGGATCAGCTCGTCCAGGCCGCCCTTACCGCACCCGTCCCGCCCGACTGACGGAGTGAGCCGTCGGACTCGTCGCCACTGTCGTGGGACTTTCGTTGCTGCACGTCGCGACGAAAGGTGGTGTCGTCGACGCGGGGGGCTGCTTAACGTAGCTGCGTGACAGGTGTGGAAGGTATGGAGCGTGCCCAGCGCGCTCGGCCGGCGCCCGCGGTAAGGGTGCGTGCGGGGCTGCGGCGGCTGGCCGAACCGGGCAGGGCGCTCTTCGGCCCCGGGATGTGGCCGCCCAGGCGCATGGTGCTGGAATCGCTGCTGAGCGTGGTGCTGGCGACGCTCACGGCGGGAACCGAGGCCCTGCGCCAAGCGGGCGCGGTACAGATCGTCGCCGTCGCGCTGGCTGCCGGACTGCTGTTGCCGCTGCGCCGGGTGCTGCCCGGGACCATTCTGCTGGTGGCCATCGCGGCGTCGTTCCCGTTCGGCGGCTTCGCGCTGCTGGTCCCCGTCGCCAGCTGGTCCGCCGGGCGCCGGATCGACGGGGTGGGCAGGGCGACCGGCACCTTCGCCCTCGCGTACGTTTTCGCCTTCTGCCTGGATCTCTCGCGGGAGTTGCCCCGCGTCTCACCGGCGCTCCTGGTCGTCGGCGCCCTGGTGACACTGGTCGCGACCATCCTGCCCGGCCTCGCCGGCCGCTACTGGTCGCAGCGCCGCACACTGCTGGACACCCTGCGCGAGTACAACGCCCAACTGCTGCGCGAGCGTGCGATGATCGCCGGACAGGCCCGGATGCGCGAACGCCAGCGCATCGCGCAGGACATGCACGACAGCCTCGGCCATCAGCTCGCTCTCATCTCGGTGCACACCGGCGCGCTGGAGGTGGACCGCGAACTGACCGGACGACAGCGGGAAGCCGTGGGGGTCCTGCGGGAGGCGTCGGTCGGCGCGATGCACGAGCTGCGCGAGGTGGTGGGGCTGCTGCGGGACGGCACCCATGCCCCCGGTGACGGGACCACTCCGTCGGCTGTCGCGGGCGGCACGCCCACCCCTGCTCTGGAGGCGATGGGGGAGGAGGACGCCAAGGCGCCGGCGCGCGGAGTGGCAGGCATAGAGCGCTTGGTGGAGGTGTCCCGGAGCGCGGGTACGGCCGTGGAGCTGCGGCGCTCGGGCGAGATGCGTCCGCTCGCCCCGACCGCCGACCATGCCGCGTACCGGATAGCTCAGGAGGGCCTGACCAACGCCCATAAGCACGCCCCGGGCGCCTCGATCACCATTGAACTGCGCTATGAGCCGGACTCGTTGGTCGTGGAGGTCGCGAACGGCCCCGTACCCGAGACCGCGGACGACGGCCGGAGCGTGGTGAGCGGCGGCCAGGGGCTGACCGGGCTCCGGGAGCGGGCCCGGCTCGTCGGCGGCATGGTGCATGTGGGCTCCACGGCGGACGGCGGTTTCCGGCTGGCGGGTGTGCTGCCGTACACCACGCCGGAGCGCGGTGCCACCAGCTCCTCGCCCGGCGACGAGACGGCGACGTTCGTTGACCCCACAGGCGACTTTCGGCAGCAGATCGCGGCGGGTTCGCTCGGCGAAGCTGATCCGGTCATCGACTGGAACGGATCGCCGAAGGAGCTGGCCAAGGCCATGAGCGCGCAGAAGAGAAGCAGCGGTATAGCCATCGGCTGCGGGGTGGCGGCACTGCTCGTCCTGCTGTTGGTGGCCGGCGTCGTCGTCGGCGGGGCCTTCCTCGCGACCGAGGCGAACAAGGCCATGATCGAGCCGAAGGAGTACGCAGCGGTGAAGGTGGGCCAGTCCGAGAGCACGGTACGCAAGCAGTTGCCCGACGGCTCCTCCTTCCTGGCCAAGGGCCTGGACCAGGGCGCACCGCCGGTACCCAAGGGCGCGAAGTGCCTCAGCCTGAATTCCTCGGAGTTCGGCAGCAGCTGGGAAAAGGAGCCGGTCTTCCGGTTCTGCTTCAAGGACGGCAAGTTGATCGAGAAGAAGTCCTTCGAGGTCAAGACATAAGGGCGGAGCTCTCGCCGTGAGGTCCGGGCGGGCGGCGTGATCGGGGATGATGGTGAGCGGCCGCAGCTATGACCGTTCAAGAGGGCGCAGGGGACTCGTGATCAAGGTTCTCGTCACGGATGACGAGCCGCTCATTCGGGCGGGTATCAGGATGATTCTCACCTCGGCCGACGACATCGACGTCGTCGCGGAGGCGGCGAACGGCCGCGAGGCGATCGAACTGGCCCGCGCCCAGCGGGTGGACGTCGTGCTGCTCGACCTCCAGATGCCGATCATGGACGGGCTGACGGCCCTCGCCGAACTCCGCCGGGCCGCCCCCGATGCTCGGGTGCTGATCCTCACCACCTTCGGGGAGCAGCAGAACGTGCTGCGCGCCCTGGCGGACGGCAGTGCGGGCTTTCTGCTCAAGGACTCGGCGCCGGCGGAGCTGATGCGCGCGGTCCGGGCCGCCGCGGCCGGGGACGCGTATCTGTCCCCGGGCGCCACCCGCCATGTCGTGGACTCGCTGGCGTCCGGCCAGAGCGTGCGCCGCGCCGAGCAGGCCCGCCGTCGGCTGGAGACCCTGTCGGACCGCGAGCTGGAGGTCCTGGCGCTGCTGGGCGAGGGCCTGTCCAACGCGGACGCCGGCCAGCGGATCCATATGAGCGAGGCCACGGTCAAAACGTATGTGAGCCGCATCCTCGCCAAGCTGGGCTGCGAAAACCGGGTACAGGCCGCACTCCTGGCACGAGACGCCGGCCTGGGCACCTGAACCAGCCTCCCCCCGACCCCACGAAACGAGTCCCTCACCAGCGGGCCGCCCTGGCCCCGCCCCCCACCGCAAGTCACCGCCTCAGTGAAGTCGAGGCCCCGGTCGGCGTAGCTGTAGCCGCTGCACGCACATCTCCCGACAGGGGGCGAGGGCGGCACCACCGCACCAAGGGCACCGGCCCGACGCAGCAACTGCCCGACCCGGCTGCCCCCTGGACCATCCGAGCACCCAACTCGTGCTGGGCGCCGGCACATCACTCAGCCCGCCCAGCACATCACTTCTCTCCCCCTCAGCAACAGAAAGACAGCCATGTCCAGATTTCCGACGCTCCGCACCACCTCACTACTCTGCGCCTCCCTCCTGCTCACCCTCGGCGCCACCGCCTGCGGCCCGGACAAGGACGACACCGGCCCGCCGAACTCCACGCCCGCGGGGGCCGCCGCTCTCCCCGCGTCCCTCGCCTCCCAGAAGCTCAACTGGCGTCCGTGTACGGCGCCGTCCACCGCTCAGGGCGGTGGTGCCGCGCCCGGCAAGCTGCCCGACGGCACGGCGTGGGAATGCGCGACCATGAAGGCGCCCCTGGACTACGCCAAGCCCGCCGGCGACACCATCGACCTCGCGATGATCCGCGCCAAGGCCGAGGGCGGCGGCGAGCGGATCGGCTCTCTGGTCTTCAACTTCGGCGGGCCGGGCGCCTCAGGCGTGGCCACCCTGCCGGGCTACGCCTCGGCCCGTACCCTGCGCTCGCACTACGACCTGGTCAGCTTCGACCCGCGCGGCGTCGGCGACAGCGCGGGCGTGCGGTGCCTCAGCGACAAGGAGACCGACGCGCAGCGCGCCGAGGACCACGATCTGGCGGGGGCAGCCGAGCAGAACAAGCGGACCGCGGCGGCCTGCGCGAAGCACTCCGGGAAGGTGCTGCCGCACGTCGGTACCGAGAGCGCCGCCCGCGACATGGATCTGATGCGCCAGGTACTGGGCGATGCCAAGCTCAACTACTTCGGCATGTCCTACGGGACCGAACTGGGCGGCGTCTACGCCCACCTGTTCCCGAAGCACGTCGGCCGCACCGTCCTGGACGCCGTGGTCGACCCGACCCAGAACGCCGTACAGGAGTCCCTGGGCCAGGCGAAGGGCTTCCAGCTGGCGCTGGACAACTACCTCGCGCACTGCGTCAAGACGCCCGGCACCTGCCCGTACCGGAGCCCCGAGGACGGGCGCCGGCGGATCGCCGGCCTCCTGGCGAAGACCGCGAAGCAGCCGCTGCCGACGAAGAGCGGACGCAAGCTCACCAAGGAGCAGGCGACCATAGGCATCGTCGCGACGCTCTACTCCAAGGAGGCCTGGCCGGCCCTGTCGGTCTCGCTCGCCCACGCGGAGCAGGGGAGCGGCGACAACCTCATGATGCTGGCCGACGGCTACATAGGCCGGGACGACAAGGGCCACTACAACACCATGCAGTCCGCCAACACAGCGGTGAACTGCGCCGACACCAAGCAGCGCCTCGCTCCCAAGGAGGTGCAGGCCAGACTGCCCGAGTTCCGCAAGGCGTCCCCCGTCTTCGGTGAGCTGACCGCGACGGGCCTGCTGGGCTGCCACGGCTGGCCGGTCACCGGCACCAGCGACACCCCGGAGGTCTCGGCGCCCGGCGCAGCCCCCATCGTCGTCATAGGTAACGCGGGCGACCCGGCGACTCCCGTCGCGGGCGCCCGGAAGATGGCGAAGAAGCTCGGGAAGGGCGTGGGGGTGCTGCTCACCGTCAAGGGCGAGGGCCATGGCACCTACGGCGTCAACTCGTGCGCCACCAAGGCCGTGAACGGCCATCTGCTGGACGGCAAGGTCCCGGCGGACGGCACTGTCTGTTCCTGACCACCGAGTAGCGCGCCGATGCGCACGCTCCTGTTGTCGGGGCGTGCGCATCGGCTGAGGTGCTGCGGTCCTGCGGCACTGCCTGCCGCAGGACCGCGCAGGGGCCGCAGCAATCAGCAGGTGCCCGCTACCGGCCCCTGGCCGGCGCCGCCCTCAAAAATAAGGAAGCTGTCAGGTACCTGTCACGCATAAGTGTAGAACTTGGTGTGATCCAGCAGGTCCGCCGGAGTGACGTCGTTCCATGGCTTCATGGTGTCGTGGAGGCCGACGACGTTGGGTGTGTTGCCGGTCGGCAGATACTCCGACTTGGGGTGCATCCGCTGCCAGTCGGCCCAGAGTTTGTCGATGAAGCAGTGGTGCAGCCAGAAGACCGGGTCGTTGGGCGAGGCGCCGGTGGTCATCTGCCCGCCGACCCAGACGTGCACCCGGTTGTGCAGATTCGGGCCGCGCCAGCCCTCGACGTTGTTGCGGAAGCTGTCGGACGAGCTGTTCCAGGGGGCGGCGTCGTAGACCGTCATGGCGAGTACCCGGTCCACCTCGGCCCGGGTCGGCAGTTCGCGGACCCCGGAGCCGAGCGAGCGGCGCAGGAACGTCCGGCCGTCCACCCGGATGTTCATCGGCCACTTGCCGCTGGTGAAGGCGAACGGCCCCGAGGTCACCCGGCCGTCGCCGCTCCGCCCGTCACCGCCGAGGAAGTCGTCGGCCCACAGGGAGCTGCGGGGTGTGCGATCGACGGTCCAGTCCCAGTAGGGGAGCATGACCGACGGTGTGATGCTCTGGAGGGCTTGTTCGAACTGGAGCAGGAACCTGCGGTGCCAGGGCAGGAACGACGGTGACCGGTGGCCGGTCCGCTCTCCGTCGTCGGTGTCACCGATGATGAAGGCGTTGTGGGTGCTGATGAACTCGTCGTAGCGGCCGCTGCGCTTGAGTTCCAGCACCGCATCGACGAAGTTCCGCTTCTCGGTGGCGGTGAGGTCCGCCTGGTTCTTCCGGACTGCCATGTCGAGGACTCCTCGGTGGGGGGGACGGGCAGGGTCGGGTCTCAGCCGGTGACGACGGGGACCAGGTCGGCGCCCTGGAGTTCGCGGACGGCGGCGCGCGCCAGGGCACGTGGCGTGGTGAAGGTCTCGTAGTGGTTCACCAGGCTTATCCAGGTGCCGTCGGCATTCCGCATCACATGGAGGTCGTCGTTGTCGATGCGGACGACGAAGTCCATCCCCTCGTGCGGGCCGGCGGCCCGGCCGGCGTGGTGACCCCCGTGGTCTCCGTCATCGGCGGGCCAGCCCTCGATATGACGGCCCTGGTACACCTCGTCGAACGGCTCCGCCATCTGGTGCCCGCCGGACGGCCCGTGCCCGGCTGCGTGCCCGTGACCGGCTGAGTCTCCGCGGCCTGCGGCGGGGCGGGCAGCGGCGGTTTCGGCGAAGGCGGCCGGTGCGGCGAGCACCGCACCGGTCACGGCGGCGGCACTGCCGTACAGCACCTGGCGTCGGGTGGGACGCGACATCTTCCACTCCTCTGTACGTCTCGGCTCCTCCTCCGGGTCAGGCCCGCAGAGGAGGTTCTTCGAGCCGGCGGGCCGACGGTCGGTCCGCGCCGCCACATGCTGGCAGGGTCGAACGGATCATCAAGTTGTCCCGGTGAGTGAGGCAAGGAACGAGACAACACCTGGACAGAGGTGCAGGATTCAACGGCGCCAATCGTCTTCCTGCCCCTGCACGGCTCGCCTCGGAACCGGATATTCCGCGATGTCGGCCGCCCTTCGCCGCAGATCCTTCTCTCACTCGATCGAAACCATGAGCCCCCGCACGGCCGGAACTCGGCGCGAATGCAGGGGGCTCCGGGGTCGGGGGGTTTGCGGCCCCGGCACTGATACGGCGCGGCGGTGAACCGGCATGCAGATAGGAGGTGTTGAGGCCACGGGTCGGCCTTCGCGTCCATCAGGACACCTGCGTCACGGATCTTCGCCGACGAGTCCCGCAGGCGGAGCCGCGCGGGCTCCGCGGCGGCCACCGCGTCCGCCACCGCCACCGCCACAGCGTCCGCCCCGGCCGCCTCCTCGACCGATCAGCCGGCCCCTCGTGGACCGAGCAGGCAGACACGTCCGCGAGGGCGAATCGCGAGCCCGATGCCAGCACGTTCGATGTCACGCGAGCGGGACTGACGTACGGTGGCTGTGGCTGTGGCTGTGGCTGTGGCTGTGGCCGTCCCTGGCCGTGGCCCTGGACGGCGGTACCCCTGGACGTGGCCGTGGCCCTGGTGTTGCCCTGGGCCTGGCGGTGCTCTTCCCCATGCCCTTGCCCTTGACCTGGCCGTGTCCGAGGAGGTGGCTGGTGATGGTGATGTGGTCGCCCCGGCGCGACGCTCTGCGTGGCCGTGTCGCGCTGGTGGCCGGAGCGACGCGGGGAGCCGGCCGCGGAATCGCTGCCGCACTGGGGGAAGCCGGTGCCACCGTGATCTGTACGGGGCGCAGCAGCAGCACGGGCACCGCCGCGATCCAGTCGGATTACGCCCGCACCGAAACCATCGAGCAGACGGCCGGGCTGGTGAACGGCCTGGGCGGGGAGGGAATCGCCGTCCAGGTGGATCACCTGGATTCCGCGCAGGTCGCACGCCTGGCGAAACGCGTCCGCGACGAACACGGCCACCTCGATGTGCTGGTGAACGACATCTGGGGCGGCGAGATCCTCAAGGGCCCGCCACCGGAGTGGAACACCCCCGTCTGGGAACACGACCTGGACAAGGGCCTGCGCATCCTGCGACTGGCGGTCGAGACCCACCTGGTCACCTCGCACCACCTCTTGCCCCTCTTGATCGACCGACCCGGCGGCCTGCTCGTCGAGGTCACCGACGGCACCACGGCCTTCAACGCGGACCACTACCGGATCTCGGTGTACTACGACTTGGCGAAGGTCGCCGTGAACCGCCTGGCGTACTCCCAGGGCCACGAACTCGCACCCCACGGCGCGACCGCAGTGGCCCTCACCCCGGGATGGCTGCGCTCGGAAATGATGCTCGACAATTTCGGGGTCACCGAGGCCAATTGGCGGGACGCCCTGCACGGCACGGTGGAGGGATACCCCGCCGCCCCCGCCGGATTCGCACACTCCGAGTCACCCCGGTACCTCGGCCGCGCCATCGCAGCACTGGCCACGGACCCCGCCCGGGCCCGCTGGAACCAGCACTCACTCACCTCCGCCGAACTCGCCCGCGCATACGGCTTCACCGACATCGACGGCTCCCGGCCCGACAGTTGGGCACACCAGGCGTCCTAGGATCACGCCGAGGGCACTTCCTGGGGGACGCGCATGGCTTTCGAGATGGGCTTGCCGCTCGGCGAAGACGCCGGCGCGGCCCGGCTCGCCGCTGACCTCGTCGAGCTCGACAACGAGCGCTTCCTGCGGGCGGTGCTCCGCGACCGGGTGCGCATCCACCACCGCAGCACCGAGGGCCTCCTCGGCTGGACCACCAACGCGCCCGGGACCGCCGAACCCACATCCAGCCTGCTGCTGCGCGCCCTCCACCTGTGCTTCACGGCTCATCTGCCCTTGAGCCTCTCGCCCGATGTGCTGTGGTACGCCGTCGTGCACGAGGTGGCCGTGCACGTCCGGCTCAACTCCGCCACGTACGAGGGCCTCTTCACCGAGACAGCCGGGCACCGACAGACCATCGCCGTACGCGACGACCTGGCCCCGTGCGACTGGGAACACTCGATCAATCTGGTTCACCAGCCCCTGCGCGCCCGGATCGGCGACGAGGTGGCCGACCTGTTCCAGCCGGCCTTCTCCACCACCGCCCCGACCGACGCCACGGCCACGCTGGTGGCGCTGATGGACGTGGTCAGCCCGTACTACCGCTTCCGGTGGCAGACCCTCTGCGGCATTCCCCGGATCCGGCTCGAAGGCACGGACCGGGACTGGCGGCTGCTGACGGCCCGGGTGCGGGAGCTGGCGGAGTGGTTCGACGGGCTGCGGCCGTGGTTCGCCCGCCTGGACCCGGTGCTGGAAAGGATCAGCGAGACCGCTTCGGGGTGGGGTGTCGACCACGCCTTCTGGCGTTCGCTCTACAAGTGGGAATCGGCCTCCGGCGGTGACCGCGTCACGGGGTGGATCACTGCCTTCTTCGCCCACCGGTACACCGACGACGGCCCGCTTCCCAAGCAGTCGTTCGGCCCGGCCATCATCGAACGGCGCCCCCTCCGGACCGACCTCGTGCTCAACCTCGGCGGGATCTGCGCGGTCCGGGCCGATGACGGCGACTGGTACTTCGGGGATCTGGTCTCCGACGCCGGGGACGTCCGGTGCTGGGCTCGTCACGCCCCGACCTCGGCGTGCGCTGCGAGCGCTCTGAGGGAGCTCTCCATAGGCGGAGGGGGCGGGCGCGGGGACTCCGGCCGTGGCGTCCCAGGCCGCCACGAAGGCGCGCCGCGGTACGCCCACGTCCGTAATGCGCTGCCGGCTCGGCCACCCGCGCGCTCGCCCGGACGGGGAGCCGGCTCGTGGACCGCGAACCAGCGGATGCCGGGCCGCCCCGGCCCGGCCGGCAGGACGGCGCAGACACCCCTAGGCGCAAGCCGCGTTGAGATCATCGTCCTGTAGCTGGTGCAGGAGCGAGGCCCGGTGCAGGTCGGCTATGGGGGCGGGGAGGTCCGGGTGGCGCAGCAGTGCCGCCGCCCGGCGGTCGCGGGAGTCGGGACTGGTCAGCCGGCGGAAGTCGAGGGGCAAGCCCGCCAGGTGCTCAGTCTTCGCAAGGGCCGCCACCGCGGTCTCGGCAAGGGCCGGCACGGTGAGCAGGCAGGCGCCCCAGCTCGCCACGACCTCATCGACCCAGCTCCGCCACGCCTCCTCGGGCTCGGCAGCGTCCACCGCCTCGGCACCGCTGACCCAGTCCAGCCGCTCCGAGCCACCCGGGCCGACGAGAGCGAGCAGCGCGGCATCCGCGGCCGTCGGATACCGCAGCCACGCGGCGACCGTTGCCGCCTGCTGAGCCTGGGCCTGGGCCAGGGCTGTGTCCAGGGCGCCACCTGTGGCGGGGTAGGCGCGCAGCAGCCACTGTGTGGTGGAGGCGATGACGGGGGAGAGATCGGCGGACATCGGCACGGTGTCGTGTCCTTTCTCAGGCGCAGCCGGAAACGGCCCGTGAAGGCCCGTGAAGGTGTGGAGGTGCGGGGGCGCGAAGAAGCCTTCGGGGGAGCCTAGGCCCAAGACATTTCCGGCGAAATGATCCAGGTCACGTAGGTGGGAGGGGCGCAAGGGCCCCAGTCATGCGCCTTCGTCTCTGCCGAGCCGACTTTGGCGGGGCCGGCCGGCAGCCGCGGCCTCGGTGTCGTCGTAGACGAGCAGGCCGTCGGGGCGTAGCCGCAGCCCCGGCGTCGGGGGGTGGGGCATGAGCCGGTTGTCGTGCATCAGGTGGTGGACGGTGACGTGTCTGGAGACGGTGGCGAAGTCGGCGATCAGGCGTCGGTGGCAGCGCCACCAGACCGCCTCGCTGCACATCACCGTCGTGCGGGAATGAGCGGCTTCGTCGAGCAGTCGGTCCATCGCCGCCACGAACGCGGGCTCACGCATATAGGCGGCATAGCCCCTGAACGAGGCATTGCGCCAGACGACGTCCGGGGAGTCGGCCGGTGTTTTGCGGAAGCCGCCCAGGTCCGGCTCCCAGCGGTAGCTGAGGCCGGCCCGCGGCATCCAGTGGGCGAGGCGGCTGCGGAACAGATGGGGGTTGCGACGGCTGCCGGGGCCGATCCGTACGTCGACCACCGACTGCACGCCCGCTCCTCGCAGCAGCTCGATCACCTGCTGTTGCTCCGCGGTGCTGTGACCGAAGGTGATCAGCTCGGAATGACGCATCGGGCCCCGGACCGTTGCCGTGCCTGCTGGTCCCCACGTCCGGTCGGCGCTCTGCCAGGACCATGGTTCCGCATGGCTCCAGGCTGCCTCCGTGCACGGGCTCCCGCACCCGCACCCGCATTCGCCGTACGAGCCGCCGGCGGGCCCCGCCGTAGGGGCGGCGGCGAAGCCGGGCCGTTACGGGACACCCGTGCGCCGGCCCCAGCCGCTACGGCAGCGGGGTGCCGCCCGTCGCGTTCACGATCTCCGCCGTGATGTAGCTCGCCTGCGGAGAGGCCAGGAAGACATACGCCGGGGCCATTTCCGCGGGCTGTGCCGGGCGGCCCAGCGGTGCTTGTTTGCCGAACTCGACGGTGTCGGGCAGCGTCGCCGGGATGAGGGGCGTCCAGACCGGGCCGGGCGCGACCGCGTTGACGCGGATGCCGTCCGAGGCGAGCATCTGCGCGAGGCCCTGCGTGAAGGTGACGATGGCGCCCTTCGTCATGGCGTAGTCGAGCAGGTGCGGGCTCGGCTTGTAGCCCTGAACGGATGCGGAGTTGATGATGCAGCCGCCCTTGGGCATGTGGGGCAGTGCCATCTTCGATAGCCAGAACATGCCGTAGAGGTTCGTCCGCACCACTCGGTCGAACTGCTCGGTCGTGATGGCGCCGATGCCGTCCGGCTGGGACATCTGGTAGGCGGCGTTGTTCACGAGGATGTCGATCCGCCCGAGTTCGCCGACCGCGCGCTCCACCAGCGCCCGGCACTGCTCCTCTTCACGGATGTCGCAGGAGACCGCGACGGCCTTCCGCCCCGCCGCCTCGACCAGCCGCACAGTCTCCCGCGCCTCGTTCTCCTCCGACTCCAGGTGGGTGAAGACCACATCGGCCCCCTCCCGTGCGTACGCCAGCGCCACCGCCCGTCCGATCCCGGAATCGCCGCCGGTCAGCAGCGCCTTGCGGTCGGTCAGCAGACCGTGGCCGCGGTAGCTCTCCTCGCCGTGGTCGGGCGGCGGGTCCATCGGCCCGGTCCACCCCGGGTGCGGCTGGTCCTGCTGCGGGAATTCCGGCCGCGGGTGCTTGGTCACCGGGTCCTGCGGGCCATGGTTCGCTGCCATGGAGACCTCCTGTGCGCATCTGCTCGGCGGGCATCGGGTGCCCTGTCACCGCCCAATGAATCACCGGCCCGCAGGGCGGCCGGCACTCGACGCGGCAGGGAGACCGAAGCTACGCAGGACAGAGCACAGCATCGCGCGGGATCCCGGGGGCCGGTGCCGACGGTTCCGGGCACTGTGGTGCTGCTGCCGGCAACCGGCGCTCTCCGCCCCGGGTGCTCAGGCCGCCTGGATCAGTTCGGCGCGGCCGAAGAGGAGCGCGTAGCCGGGCGGGAGCTGCGTGAGGATGCGGGTGAGGAGTTCTTCGCCGGCGAGCTGGGCGACCGTGGTGAGGACCGCGCCGGTGTCCCACCGTGCGGTGGCGGGGGAGCCGCCGGTGCGCGCGGCGAGGTGCTTCACGAAGCCCCATCCGGTGAGCTGTTCCGTGGCGGGGATCTGAGCGGTGAAGACCAGAGCGGCCTCCACGGGCAGACGGGCGGCGAGGTCGACGCGTTCCTCGCCGGTGAGCTGCCGGCCCAGGTCCGCAAGAACGGCACGTACGACTTCTTCGGCGCGTTCGCGGGTGGGGTACGCGCCTTCATAACGCACGCGCTCCAGCATCTGCTTGAACGTCATCTCTGGTGCCGGCCGCGTCGGTTCAGGCTGGGTGAACACCGGAGTCATTGCCTTTCTCGGTTCATGGGAGAGCCCGGGACCGCAGCGTCAAGGTCCCGGTCTCCCGAGGGTCGGTTCAGTGGTGGAGGGCCGAAGCGGCGTACGTCACCCGGTGAGAGTGGGAGCACCGGGGAGCTCGGAGGGCGGGGAAGGGAGCCCAGGTCCCGCCCTCCGTCAGGGTGCGGTCTCGCTCAACCCGCGATCTGCTTGTGCGACGCGTCCCCGCCGATAGCGATCTTGCGTGGCTTGGCGCGTTCGGCGATCGGGATGCGAAGGGTCAGAACGCCTGCCTCGTAGTCGGCCCTGATGTGCTCGGTGTCGAGGGTGTCGGCCAGCATGAGCTGGCGGGAGAACGCGCCCAGGGGGCGCTCGGAGAGCTCCATCTGGACGGTGTCGGCCTTGGCGATCGGCCGGCGCTCGGCCTTGACGGTCAGCATGTTCCGCTCGACGTCGATATCGATCGCGTCCGTGGAGACGCCGGGCAGATCGAGAGCGATCACATACTCCTCGCCCTCGCGATAGGCGTCCATCGGCATCGGGGACGGCCTCGACCAGGTACCGGAGGTCCCCATCAACTGCTGGGTGAGCCGGTCCAGCTCGCGGAAGGGGTCAGTGCGCATCAACATTGCGAAACACCTCCAAAAGGATTGGGCAGAAACTGCCAATGCGCTTCACCTGACACCGTTGTAGCATGTCATCCAAAGGATGACAACCTCGAAGTCGTCCAGATGACGACAGAACGGAGTGTGCGGTGCCCCCAGACCACCCGCCCCTCGCACCCACCGGCCCGGCCTCCTTCCTTGCCGCCGCCGCGGCCCTCAGGGCGATCGACCAGGCCATGCGCGGCGCCCACACACAGCAAACAGCCGATCCTCTGGGCTCCGAGGCGGAGCCCGAGCAGGCCCTGGCCTCCCTCCTGCTGCTGCGCGAGGTCCGCGAGGAGCTCGCGACATGGGAGACGGGCCTGGTCGAAGCCGCCCGCCGGGCCGGCGCCAGCTGGGCCGATCTCGCCGCCCCCCTCGGTGTCGCCAGCCGCCAGGCAGCCGAACGCCGCTATCTCCGCCAGCGCCCCGGCGCGGTCGGCACCACCGGGGAGCAACGCGTCCAGGCCACCCGCAACGATCGCGCCGCCGACCGCACCGTCACCACATGGGCCCGCCACCACACCGCCGAACTCCGCGGGCTCGCCGGCCAGATCCTCGCCCTGTCCAACCTGCCCGCCGCGGCCCGTACCCCCCTCGGCCACCTCAACGACGCGCTCGCCGGCAACGACCCCGCCACCCTGATAGAGCCCCTCATCGCCACTCAGCCGCACCTACAGGAAGACCATCCCGACCTCGCCACCCGCATCAACACCCTCAGCCGGCACACCGCCCAGCTGCGGCAGGCGAGCCACGACAAGCGCCGTGCCTGATGGGGGCGGCCCCCGGCGGTTCATGGTGACCGTGGACCGTGGGCCGCGGATCAGTCGGTGACCAGCAGGGCCTGGGGTGTGGCCGATAACGCGTGGGCCGGCGCCTATTGGGCCGGACGAGGATCGCGCGCCCGTGCCGGTGCGCCTCTGAGGTCGCGCCCCGGCCGGGTACGGCGTAGACAGGAGGAACCGGCGCAAGGAGGCACCATGACGCCGAAGGCCATCGAGGGTTCCGGTAGCACCGCCCGGCCGCTGGGCTCCCAGGCCGCGGCACGCGAGAGCCGGAGCCGGCCGGCCGGCCCGACCGGGACCTCTCCGCGCCCTCCCCACGGTTGCCGGCCCGTAACGGCACGCGAGAGCCGACGGGGCCCGGAGCGGCAATGACGAGCGGACGTCCGAGGCGATGCTGGACGCCGGCACCCCGTTCTGGGACGTGCGGCCCAACCCCCGGCTGCCCACCCTGGAGGTCCGGGTCATGGATGTCCCGGCGGAGGCGGCGGACACCGTCGGACTGGCCGTGCTGATCCGGGCGCTCGTGATGACGGCCGGTGCGAGGGTACGGCGTGGTCACCGCGGGCCCGAGACCTGTGGCGAGCTGGTGCGGGCCGCCTATTGGCGGGCGGCGCGCGACGGGTGGCCCGGCAAGGGGGTCGATGCGCTGACGGGCCGGGTCCTGCCCGCTTCCGTACAGGCCGCGCGGCTCGTTGAGCATGTGCGCCCCGCCCTGGAGGAGCACGGGGATCTCGATCCGGCTGTGGGGTTTCTGCGCCGGCTCGCCGAGCGGGGCTCCGGCGCGCAGCGTCAGCGGGCCTCGTGGCGCCGTCGTGGTCAGCTGGCGGATGTCGTCGACGACCTGGAGCGGATGACGACGTTCGGCCGGTCGGGACGGCCGTGGGGAGGGCGGCCCTCGCGACGCGTTGATGTCAGGCACGGGTGAGTGTGGTGACCAATACGTCCCGGTGTGCGGGCCGGCCTGGGTCCAGCGGACGGATGGCTGACACGCTGTGCAGGGTGCTGCGGTCGTCCGACAGCAGCAGACTCGCGGGTTCGTCCAGAGTGGCCGAGAGCAGTTCATGTCCGTCCGGAGCGAACACGGCACTCCGGCCCCCAGCCGCATTACGGCGGCTGACCAGCAAGGACGAGACCAGTGTCACGCCGTCGCGGTGCCTGCCCTCCGGGGTCGGCTGCCCTTCGCCGCCGGCGGGGGCGACCACGCGGAACGGATGGACCTTCGCGATCCAGCAGGCGGCGGAGTCCAGGGCACCCGCGACCTGCCCGAGCAGCGACACGACCGAGCGCAGGAGCGGGTCCGCCGCAAAGGCGTCGGTCAGCGGGTCGAAGTGCCGGTCGACGTCCACATAGAGCGGGTTGCTCCGGTCCGGCTGCTGGAACGGGGTGTCCGGCAGCTGTGACAGCTCACCGGTGGCGGCGGTGAGCGTGAACTGTCCGTAACGGCGCAGTCGGTGGGTGCCGCGTGCGGAGGCGTACCGGTCGGGGGAGAGGTCCCCCCAGTGCGTGGCGAAGCGCGTCCACGCCTCCTCTCCCGCACCGACGTGCGCCCGCACGGTGGCCGCCGGCATGAGGTGGACTCCGGTCGAGGCCAAGGACTCGCGTGCCGTCGCGATGGCTGCTGGTCGCTCCTGCGAGGCCGTGGACTCCGCCGGAGCCCGGAGGCTCTCCGTGATCTCGCCCATCACTCCTCCTGTCTCCCTCATGTCTTCCGCGCGCCGGTCTCCTGAGGGCGACGCGTCGTCAGGTCCCGCTCCGTACGGGCATGCGGGCGCGGACGATGGGCAGCGGGGCCGCCAGCGCACTACGGCCCGCCCGCCAGGCGGCAAGGAGGCAGTCGGCCAGCCGGCCCTCCAGGAAACCGGTGGCAGCGATTCCGAAGCCGACATCGGCGTCCAGCTCCGGCTCGTCCCGCAGCAGACCGTCGACCACCTCTCTGCGCACCACCTGCTCATGGACCGCGTCGGCTTCGACATGCTCGGCATAGAACCTCTCCGCGGCCGGGCCGGCACCGGTGCGGCGCATGGCCTCCGCGAGCCGCCGGGCCCCTGGCGAGGAGGTCACCTCGACCGCGGCGAAGTGGCCGACCAGCGCCCCGCGCAGCGAACGGTGCAGTCCCAGCAGGGACATGAGATTGAGGACGGCGAGCGCTTCGGCGGGGGCCAGATCGAGGTAGTGCCCGTACGCGGTTTCCAGCGCGAGGTCCGCCATGAGGTCGGCGAACAGCTGGGCGTGGATGTCCTCGGCGCGCCCAGCCCCGAACTCGTCGAATTCGATGGCCGCCATCCCGGCCTTGGCGCGGCCCCGCAGACGGGGGAGGACCCAGGCGTGCGGGTCCGCTTCCTTGAGGTGGTACAGCGAGCGGAGGGCCGCGTACTCCCTCAGCTGCCACAGCCGGCCGTCGCGCCTCAAGTAGTGGCTGACGCTGTTGCCGTCGTCGTCGGCGGGCTCCACCAGCAGCCCGGCCAGGGCCTCCTGCGCACCGAGCGCCGGGACGTCGGCCCGCTGGGCCCGGAGGAACGCCTCCTCCAGGGAGCGCCGCACCGCCAGCAGTCCGGGGGCCCACTCATGGTCGTCGGCCACGCGGTCGAAGCCCTGATAGTGCAGTTCGTACAGCACATAGAGGGCGAGCTGGAGATCTGCCCCGTACGGGTCTTCGCGCTGGACCTCCTCCCGGGACGGCAGGGGGCCCCGCCCGGTACGGAGCCACGAAATCACCGTGTCGGACAGGCCGCCGCGCGGTGGCGGAAGCTGGGGCCTGCCGGGCCGGGCGGCGGCGGGATCGGCCGTCATCGCTGGTCTCCTTCACAACACCGGCCCTCTGCGGGGCAGCCGGCGCTGTCCGCGGGGTCGGACATGGGCTTGGAACGCGTGCGATGGCTGGTGTCGCACCAGGGATAGCTGCGGCTGCGTCGACACATACAGATCGCGACCGTGAAGCGGTGCGAGACGGCCACCGCACCGTCGTCACCGACCACTTCGACCGGGCCCTCCACCAGGAGCGGGCCGTTGCGGACGAGGGTGACGCGGCGTGGACGTTCAGGAGTTCTCGGCACGGATGATCACCAATTCCTCTGTGTCCTGGGCCTCCTCCAGCAGGCCCCGGCAGCGCAGCCAGGCCACCCGGGAGCACAGCACCGGGCCGAACGGGATGACCGCGTGGTCGCCGACCGTTGCCCGCAGCCCGGCGGACGCCAGCCGCTGCAAGGTGTCCTCGGTGCCGCACAGCCCGGAATGGACCATGAGCAGGACACCTCCGGGACGCAGCGCACCCGGCGCGATGTCGCAGATGCGGTCGACGAGCAGCCGTCCATCACGTCCCGCATCCCAGGCGCGTGCGGGCCCCCGGGGCGGGCGTGTGCCGGGTGCGGGGACGTACGGCGGGTTGCTGACGAGCACGTCGAAGGAGCGGCCGCGGACGGCCGCGGTCAGGTCACCACGGCACACGGTGACGCGCTGCCGGGAGAGCCAGGCGTTGATCTTCGTGGACAGCACCGCCTGCCAGGAAATGTCGACGGCGGTGACCAGGGCGCCACAGCGTGCTGCTCCCACCGCGAGGGCCCCACTGCCCGAACCGAGGTCCAGCAGCTCGGTGCCGGGCCCCACACCCTCGCGGTACATGGCACGCAAGAGAAGACGGGTGTCGTGCTGTGGCAGATAGACACCGGGCAGCGTCACCAGCGGACGCGGTCGAGCGCGCGCTCGGGCACGGGTGGCCGGCACTGCGCTCATACGGCACCTCCGCCCCGATGGACCATCCTCTTCAGCCTGCTGGCTATCCGGTGAGCTGACCACCCGGACGGCGGCGGCGCGTCCCCGCCCCTCCCGAGATACACCGGGCCGGGCCGAGGTGCGCAGTGCCCCGGTGGCCCGCAACCTGGGGTTATGAGCCGAGCGAGGCCCGGAGCAGGAAGGTGCGGCTGGTCGCAGCGTCCAGCGCCGGCCGCGGGCCGGTGGGGAGCGATTTCCTGACTTCGGCCCGGTGGGGAGCGGTTTCCGGACTTCGGCCGGTGTGGAGCGGCTTCCTGACTCCGGCCCGGTCACGCTGCCGGTACGGATGCACACGGCGGGGCGGCTCCGGCGTAGTGGCGAGGGGGCGGGCACGAGTGCCCCGGCTACCGGGAACCGGTCCTGGCGCGACATCGGCTCTCGCCGCGTGCCCAGGGCAGTTTCAGCCGGGCCCCGGCGGTCCGGTGGGCAGGGCGCCAGGTGACGACCAGGGCGGCGGCCAGCAGAAGTTCGGCGATATCGCCGCCGTAATACATGATCTCCGCTGCGCCCTGGACCTTGTCGATGGGGGCGTCGACGTCGACCAGGAAGCCGCCGTACATCAGCTGGGAGAGCACCGCGTGCGCCGCGATCGCGACACCGAGGTAGACCAGCCGGGACCGTACTCCCGGCCGTGACGGCGTGGGGTCGGGGCCGGCGATGACGTAGGCGAACAGGTACCCGGACAGCAGGAAATGGGCGTGCAGCAGCCAGTGCCCCACCGCGCTTCCCACGGTCGCGTTGTACAGGGGGGTGAAGTACAGCAGCGCCAGGCTCCCCGTCGACAGCAGCAGTGCGAGGGCCGGGTGGGCCAACACGTGTGCGGGCCGGCTGTTCAGCACGGTGGTCAGCTGTCGGCCCCGGGCGGTCGGCAGGGTGCGCAGCAGCAGGGTGGCGGGGGCGCCGAGGACCAGGGCGAGGGGCGCGTACATGCCGATCAGCAGGTGCTGGGCCATGTGGGCGCGGAAGTCGGTGTGCGCATGAGGCGCGAGCGGAGGCAGCAGTGCGAGGGCGAGCAGAAGGCACCCGGACAGGAAGCTCACCGTCCGCCACCGCCGCCACCGCCGGGCGGGGTTGCGGCGGCCGGCCCGGCGGGCGAGCAGCAGGTAGGCGCCGGCGGTGAGCAGCAGCCCGAGTACGGGGGCCACCGTTTCAGGCCAGCCGCTGGGGGAGGTGTGGGCGTCGTGCAGGGGCATGGCGTGGCCCATCAGGCGCTCCGGGATGCACGGCCGGAGACAGGGGCGTCGGGGTCGAAGGGCCGGCCGCTGCGCTGAAGAAGGTAGCCGCCGACGAGCAGCAGACCGCCAAGGACGAGGAATCCGGTGTCCCACCACGCTTGGTAGGGGCCGCCGTGGACGTGGTGGATGCCCAGGAGCTGGTGGTCCAGCAGGCCCTCGACGAGGTTGAACAGGCCCCAGCCGGCCAGCGCCCAGCCCCACAGCACCCGGGAAGCCCACACGCGGCGCCGGTGGTTAGTGACCCGTGCATACAGAAGGGCCAGGCCCAGCAGTACGGAGAGCCAGCACACGGTGTGAAAGACGCCGTCCCACATGGTGTTCATCTCCAGACCGGAGACGGTCCGGGGGTTGTAGTACTTCACCCCGATGCGGTCGCGGTTGGTGCTGGTGAGCATGTGGTGCCACCGGAGGAGCTGGTGCAGCAGGATGCCGTCGACGAAGCCGCCGAGCCCCACCCCCAACACGATCCCCGGTAACTGGATGCTGCGTGGTGCCACCGCGCCGTCGCGGGCCTCGCCCCCGGGGGACGTCATCATTGCCTCCGCCGCTGTTGCCCAACTGGAGCCTATTTCCTGCAGAATCCGCAGAACGGCTGCCCGACGGGAAGTCAGGAACCCGCAGACAGCGAAAGCACGTCGACCCCGACAATTCCTGCATCGGGGCCGACGTGCTGATGATTGACGCGCTCACCTCGGTGACATTCGCGTCCTTGGGCTGAGCGGAGCCCGCATTCCTGGCTCCGCCGCCCGAACCTAACGCCACGTGGTCACTCCTTGACGGCGTCCTTGGCCTTTTCCTTGGCCTCGCGCAGATCGCCCTTGGCCTCCTTGGAGGACCCTTCAGCGGCCATCCGTTCGTTGCCCACAGCACGTCCCACCGACTTCTCCGCCTTGCCGGTGACCTGCTCGGTCTTGGCCTTTGCCTTTTCATTGCCGCTCACGCTGAAATCCTTTCGTCGATTCACGAAGGGGCGATTCGTGAAGGGTCGATTCATGAAGGGGTGGGGGACGCAAACCAGTCGTATGGGTCAGCTCGCGAGCTGGAGGGACGCCGGGAGGGGCCGTCCGTGGGCCGTCTCTGCCAGATCCGCGTCGAGCTGCCGAGCCGCGAAGGCCAGGGCCGCTTCGACGGTCCGAGTGCCGGTGGAGACGCAGAGCGTGTAGGAGAGGTCCTCCAATTGCCGCCGGGTCTCGTAGGAACTCCGCTCCGACTCCCGGGCGCGGAATACCTCGTACTGCTTCACAAGGTCCCGCAGTATCACCGGATGGGGCATCAGCACGGTACGTCCTCTCTCGGGGAACGCGACACCGATGTGCCGCTTGTCGCCGATAATTGATTCAACACCACGTCTCATTCACCTTCCGATCCCGGTGATTTCTACGGTCACCAGCGGTACCAGCGGCCTCGCTTGCCGCTGGGGCCCACCGAACGCAGCACAAAGCCCAGCAGCCACGCGGCAAGCACGATCACCGCTACGACCCAAAGCGCCTTGAGTGCGAATCCGGCACCGAAAAGGACCAGGGCGAGAAGAAGAACGAGAAGCAGCGGAACCATAGTTATCAACCTCCGAACCACCGTGTGCCCGCGCGCCCTTCCGCCACACCCATGCATTCATGCGTTTCTGCCACGACGGGCGGGGCATCCGTAACGGCTTCTCCCGCGACGAATTCACCGCCACCGGGCGTCTCGGGGGCGGGTCCGCTCGTGAAGGGGGCACGGGTAGTACTGCTCACCCGCCTGACGCAGGAGTTCCAGCACACCCGCGACGTACTCCGCCGCCATGTCGCCCCCTGACGGTGCGGGGCCGGGCTGCAAACGGCGTGCATACCTCTCCGGGGTGCGGGTACCGGACCTCGCGACCGGGGAAGACACAGGAGGGAGCACCACTATGCGTGCCGGCCTTGCGACATCCGCAGTTCACGCCCAGGATTCCGCTGCTGACGTTCGCACGGCTCCGGCTTCGTCGCCGGAAGACCTGCCGCACATCGAAGACCCGCAGAACATCGCGCCCCGGGACGCCCGGGAGCTGACACAGGTGTTCTTCCAGCGACTGGAGACACTCGAAGAGGGCACCCACGCGTACCAGTACGCGCGCAACACCCTCATCGAGATGAACCTCTCCCTGGTCCGCTACGCGGCCCGGCGCTTCCGCAATCGCGGCGACGACATGGACGACATCCTCCAGGTCGGCACGATCGGCCTGATCAAGGCCATCGACCGCTACGACGTGTCCCGCGACGTCGAGTTCACCACCCTGGCCATCCCCTACATCACCGGGGAGATGAGGCGCTTCTTCCGCGACACCACCTGGGACGTACGGGTGCCGCGCCGCCTCCAGGAACTACGCGTCGACCTCGCCCGGGCCAACGAGAAGCTCTCCGGCCGGCTCGGCCGGGACCCGAAGGTCAGTGAACTCGCGGCCGAATTGGGCATCAGCGAGGACGAGGTCGTCGAAGGGCAGGTGGCCGCAAACGGCTACAACGCCTCCTCCATCGATGCCACCTTCAACGACGACGGCAACGACACCCCGCTCGCCGATCTGATCGGCGAGCGCGACGCGGAGATGGACCTCGTCGAGGATCTGCACGCTCTCGCGCCCCTCCTGAATCAACTCGAAGAGCGTGACCGGCACATCCTCGAAATGCGCTTCGGTCAGGAGATGACCCAGGCGCAGATCGGCAAGGAACTGGGCGTCTCACAGATGCACATCTCCCGCCTTCTGACCCGCGCCCTGACCCAACTGCGCGCCGGCCTGCTCACCGAGGAGTAACACCTCTGGTGGTGTGCTGGAGTGCCGCTCTGCCTTGCAGGCCGCGGGTGCCGTTGCGGGTGCCGAACCGCCCGCGGTGGTCGCGCAGTTGAGGGAGATGATGTCAGTCCCATCAATCGGAATGACGGGGGAATCATCGCATGATATACAGGCGTAATGCCTTTACAGCGCCCGTTCCGCTTCGGTGTCAACATGTTCGTTCCCGGTTCGCGACGCGAGTGGAGCGCGAAGTGCCGCAGAGCCGAGGAACTCGGGTTTGATGTAGTCGGCGTGGCCGACCATCTGGGATTCCCCGCACCGTTTCCAGCAATGGTGCTCGCAGCCGAAGCGACCGAACGGGTACGGCTGACCACATTCGTGTTGAACACGCCGTTCTACAACCCCGCCCTTCTCGCGCGTGACGTGGCGAGCACCGACCAATTCGTCGACGGGCGCATGGAACTCGGGCTCGGCGCAGGCTACGTGAAGGCGGAGTTCGACACCGCGGAGATTCCGTTCCCCAGCGGCGGAAAGCGGGTCGAACAGCTGGAACGAACTGTCATCACCTTGCGCCGTCTGTTTGCGGACACCGAATATCGGCCGCGGCCGGCCCAACCATCCGGGCCGCCACTGCTGATTGCGGGCTGGGGCGACCGGCTGCTGCGGGTGGCCGCCGCGCACGCCGACGTCATCGCCTTCCCCGGAGGCTGGGCCGGCACCACCGGTGAGGAAATCCATCTGGCCGGAGTCGCGCAGATGGAAGAACGGATCACCTACGTGCGCGGCCTGCTCGGTGACCGCGCCGACGCCGTGGAGCTGAACATCATGGTGCAGCAGGTGATTCCGCCCGCCGAAAGCACCGCGATACCTGACAGGTTCGCGCCGCTGCCACCCGACGCCGCGCACAACCCCGAGGAGCTGCCCAGCGTATTGATCGGAACCCCGGCGGAGATGGCGCAACAACTCAAGGAACGCCGCGAACGCTACGGCTTCACCTACTTCACGGTGATGGAATACAACATGGAGAAATTCGCGCCGGTCATCGCCGCGCTGCGCTGAACTCACACTTTGCCACAATTCCGCCGACGACGGGGGCTGTGATGGAAAAGGGTGGCACGATGCGCATCGGCGCCAGAACCAGTCATGGAACGACCGGCGTGCATCTCGCGCTCGCCGACCAGGGAAGCCCCACGACTCTTGTGCTGCTCCGCCACGGTGAGACGGCATTGACTCCGGAGAAGCGGTTGTCCGGCAGCGGCGGCTCCGATCCGGCGTTGTCGGAGACCGGGCAACGGCAGGCCGAGGCCGCCGCGAGGAGGCTCGTGGCACGCGGCGCGGTGCAGGCGGTGGTGTCCTCACCGCTGCGCCGAGCCCAGCAGACGGCCGAGACAGCGGCACGACGGCTGGGCCTGGAAGTCCAAGTCGACGACGGGCTCATTGAGGCGGATTTCGGTGCCTGGGAGGGACTTACGTTCGCCGAGGTACGCGAGCGCTACCCGGAGGAGCTGGCAGCGTGGCGCGCCTCTCCGGAGGCGGTGCCGGGCGGAACCGGCGAGACCTTCACCGCGGTCGCGCGCCGGGCCGCGCTCTCGCGGGACCGGCTCCTGGCGCGCTACCAGGGACAGACGGTGTTGGTCGTTTCGCATGTCGGGGTGTTGCGGACGCTGGTGCGGCTGGCGCTGGGCGCGCCGCCCGAGTCGCTGTTCCGGATGGAGCTGTCGGCGGCCTCGCTGTCGACCGTGGCCTATTCCGGGGAGGGGGCTGCGTCGCTGCAATCGCTGAACGACACCTCGCACCTGGCGGACCACCGCTGACCTCGGCAGCCCATGGGGCGGTGCTCGGCCCGACGCCCTCCTCGGTCAGCATCGAATTGTCTTGGTGCGCATGAGGAATTCAGCGAGGTAGCCGTCGTGCGGCAGTCCGTGCTCCATCCACGGTGTCGGATGGTCACCGACGTAGACGTTGGCGATGGTCGGCTCGGCCACCAATGCGTCGATCAGGTCCGCGTCGGTGGTGACGGCAGTGAGGACGAGGGTGTCGCGCAGCGGCCGGATCCCGGCGTCACGGTCCCACGGTGCCACCCACGCACAGGGGAAGCCCAATTCCATCCCGAGCTGTTCGGCGAAGGGGCTGTCGAGCTGGTGCACCGCCGGCCGGAGCGCCGCGGAACCATCGCCGAGATCGCCGACGATTCCGTCACCGCCGAGCCACGCCTTGGTGCCCGCCGCCCGCTGCCGCAGATAGGCGTCCCACCGACGGGCGGGAGCGATGGGCATCACGGGCAGGACCGCGCGTTCATCCGTCGGGGGCAGGCTGGGCAGCGCGGCGAGGCGTTCGGCGATCGCGGCGGCCACGGGGGAGGGGTCGCCCTCGACCAATACGCCGGTGGCGTTGACGCAACCGACGCCCCCACCACTGCTGATCGACTCCACAAGGGTGTCGACGATCGGCTCCCACTCGGTTTCGGCGGTGATGAGTATCTTGGAGCGCCCGGGGCCCTGCGGCAGAATGCGCCCATCGCCCGCATATTTGCCCACGACATCCGCACCGCCGTACACCATGCCGAAGTCGGCGTGCCGGAGGATGTCATCGGCCACGTGATGGTCGGTGGGCAGCAACGCGATTCCCTCGTCGCCGAAACCTGCCTCGCGCAGTGCGGTGATGAGCCGATGTGGGGTGAACGGCTCACGACGGGAAGGACGCACGGCCACGCGATAGCCGAGAGCGAGGGCATCGAACCAACCCTGGTGCACCGCAGGGTGATTGCCCGCCGCGTGAACGGCGAACACCTCACCGCGCCGGGTCCACACCGCCGCACCGCTCCGGGCCCGCGGATCGCGCCACGAGCCGACCGCACCGGCCGGCCGCGCGTTCTCCAGGCTGTGGTGGATTCGCTCGGCGGCCCGCGCAATATCGTCGGTGGCATTGCGCACCACCGTGATCGGTATCCCGGTGACCGCGCTGACGGTGCGCTGATATTCCTCCGGCGTCAGTCCCGCGATCGACTGCGTGGCGAAAGACCGGCCCGCCTCCGCGAATGCCGCGATCCGTGTGTCAACGGGTAGCGCGGGCGCTCGGCGCAGGGCCTTTATCGCGCGGGTGACGTAGAGCGAGGGTGCGAGACTCAGCGCCGCGACCGGATTTCCGGCAAGATCTCCAATGGTCTCCTGCCGCCGGGACCGATAGGCGCCGCCGGGGCCGAGAACGTCCAGGGACAACATCAGTACACGCCCTCGATCACCTTCGTATCGCCGAAGGACGCCACGGGTGCGACATCTGCGACCGCATCACCGAAGCCGCCATCCACCGGTGCGATCCGGGTTGCGTAATCCCGCTCGATATTGTTGACCAGCAAGGCACTTCGGCTCATGTGATGCAGGACTATCTGCCCGCGCTCGCCGTACGGAACAACCCGGCCGGTGTCGGGGTCGACCACCCGGAACGTGGTGTACGGAGCGAAGGAGTCGAACACGCACGGCTCGTCGTCCCCGAGGCCGGGCCGCTCCACCGATGTCCCCAGCATCATCGTGCCGCCGTACCCGCCGACGAACGTGGCGCTTCCGAACACCTCGTCGCGCAGCAGATCTCGGGTGTCGGCGTCCAGATGGGTACCACCCCAGATGATCGCGCGAACCTTCCGGTTCACCAACTCGACCAGATCGTCATGCTGCGCGAGGCGCTCCAGCATCGGCGGGGTGGCGAAGAGGACGCCCACATCCTGGCCGGCCAGAATGTAGCCGACCTGCTCGATGAGGTGATCGGTGTAGGCCTCGACCACGTCCGTCCGGCCCTGCGCGAGCAGCTTCTTCACCCATCGTGGGTCCAGATCGATGCTGAAGTTCAGCCCACCCCGAGACATCGCGGTGTCGACCGCCATTGCTCCGACATTGTGCGGCCCGGTGGGAACCGCACTGAGCCAGTCGACATTTCGAGGTACGCCATGAGCATCCAGCCGCTCACTGAACCATTCGACGCTGAGCCGATGCCACTCCGCGGCGTACGGCACTCGCTTGGGCTGCCCTGTGGTACCGCCGCTTTCGTAGACGGCTGCTCCGTGCTCGTCACCGTAGCCACGGGGAATCAGCTCACGGACACCGACATCGCGCAGCTCGTCCACCACATTGGGAAACAATCCGAGATCGTCAAAATCCCGGACATCGATCAGCGGATCAAAGTCGAGGCTCTCGGCCCGTTTCAGCCAGAACGGCGACCCGGTCTCCGGACCGAAGTGCCACCGCATCATCTCCCGAACGAACTCTCCGCCAGTGTGCTCGGCCATGCTTATCCCTCTCGTAAGAACTGAACAAAATTCCCGGCAACTGCTACATCGATCACAAGTCGCCGAACGCGGGGTTGAAGTGGGGCCCGCGCCGCGCGCACGACCGCGACGCGGGTCGCACCCACCTCACCGCCGACTCGATCGCCACCCTGGAGGAAGCGTTACGCCTTCCTACCCGGCCTTGGCCGAACCGCTGAGGCAGCGGGCGGTGGAGAGTCCGGCCGTGTCGATCCAGGATTCCTTTTCGAGCATGAGGTCTCGGATGATCTCTCCGGCGGCAGGTGCTTGGCACAGGCCCTGACCGGAGAATCCAGCCGCGTAGAGGAACGGGCGGGAGCCGTCGCGGCCGATGAAAGCCATCCCGTCCGGACTGACATCGAGGTCTCCGCTCCACCCGCTCGCGAGGCCGTTGCCGGCGAGGGCCGGGCAGGTCGTGCCGAGGTGGTGCGACACCCGCTGTAGCCAGGCCCGTCGGGTTTCGTCCGGAGCGGGACGGCCCATCCCGACGAGGATGCGGTCTCCCCAGCTTCGAATTCGCAGGCTGGACGGGTGCATGGTCATCGGCAGAGCGTCACGCGGGGCACTACCGGGGGTGTCGGTCAGGAGCATTTCGACGGGGTAGGTGGTCACCGGAAGGCGCACGCCGGCCATGGCGGCGACCGTTCCCGCCCAGGGGCCCGCCGCGCAGACGATGGTGTCGGCGCGGATGCTGCCCGCAGGCGTGTGGACCCGCCCATCCGGGTCGATGCCGGTGACGGGTGTTTCCGTGCGCAGGATGGCGCCGGCCTGCTGGGCGGCTATGGCATAGCCGCGCACGATCGCGGCGGGATCGCAGGCGTAGGCCTCGGGCGACCAGGCTGCCGCCAGGATGGTTCGCTCGTCGACCAGCGGGTTGAGCCGCGCTGCTTCAGCAGCGGTCACGAGCTCGACGTCCACTCCAGCCGCCCGCTGGGCAGCTTGGGTGTGCCGGAAGTCCTGCACCTGGTGTTCGTCGGTGAACAGCACGAGAAAGCCGATGCGCTGCAAGCCGAGGTCGATTCCGGTCCGTTCGGTGAAGGCGCGGTAATCCGCCAGGCTCCGCGCGGCAAGGCTGCTGATGAGAGCGTTGCCGGGAAAGTAGGTACGCACCACGCCCGCAGTGGTCCCGGACGATCCCGATCCGAGCGCGCCACGCTCCAGCAGGACGGTACCGACGCCTGCCTCGGCGAGCCGGCACGCTATTGAGTTGCCGATGACGCCCCCGCCGATAACGACGGCGTCCGTGCGTTCCGGGAGTTGGCTCACGACTGGACCGATTCCATCGGGCGCAGTTGGCGCAGGTGATCTCCGGCGTCCCACGGGTACAGATGCAGATTCCAACCGCCCAAACAGTTGACGTAGAGGGCCAGTTGGTTCACCACACTCAGGAAATCGTCGCGATCGAGCTGGTCGAGGCAGGCCAGGAAGCGCTGGGTGAAACTCCACAGCTGCTCCAGGCCGCAGTAGCCCAGAAACTCGGCCGGAATGCCGACCAGCAGGCGCGTCATGTGACGCAATGAATCCATCGGCATGCCCTGGACCGCGGCCCGGACCAGACCACCGTAGATGGCGTAACCCAGCGGGCGGGTCTCACCGTTGACGAACAACAGGGTGGGTAACACCGTCTCAAAACTCCCTGCCCCGGAAGGGATCACCCCCTCGTGGAGATCAGCGAGCTCCTGTGGTGCGGACAGCCAAGCCCGCTCGGTCGCGGTGTACACGTCGTGGATGAGACGGCTCGCGTCGGGATCTGCGGCGGTCAATTGCGGAATACGGTGGCCGCCTTCGGTACCCGCTTTGCGGACCTCCGCCAGGATCGGCTTCTTCGTCGAATAGACCGAATCCCAGACCGCCTTCCCGGCCTCCAGTAATGCGGACATATCCTCCTGCCGGATCCGGCCCACCGGGGATGCCGGCATCGGTTCGGTCAACGTGCCGTACTTGATGCCTAAATGCTGCAGCGCGGAGCAGAATACGGTCCCATCGGGCGCCTCGCGCCGATCTGCGATCCGAGTAGAAGCGGACAGATGCAGCAGCGACGGTATCGGTGCCGCGTGATAAAGATGCTGTCCCGCCACCAGCGCGTGTCCCTGGAGGCTCTGGTAGGGCAACGCCTCCCACAGCGCGTCGGCAAGTTCCGTGTTGCGACCGTCGAGTTCCGCGGTCACGGTGATACCCAGGTCGGGCCAGGCGATCTCGAGATGCCGACCGGAAAACGTGTCAGTCAAGATTTTCCCCTTCGTTCAGTAAGATGTCGCCGCTCACTCATAGGGCTCAGTGAGCAGATCTCATCTCTACGTCTTGCGAGTGAGGGCTGTTGCTGATTGACGGCGAGGAGCGCATGCAGCAGGGCGGTGCCCCGTCCGGGGCTGATGCGGATTTTGTGCAGCACGCGGCCAGCTCTTGAGTAAGGCGAAGGGCCGCTCTGCGGGGGCTCGCAGGCGTGCAAGGGCAGTGTTGGCCGCCCTGGGGCGCTGCACGGAGCTGGCCCGGGCGTCGCCGAGGAAGACCAACTCCCCCTCGGTGGTGGTCAGGCCAGTGGGCAGCGCGGCGAGGGCGTCGATGCCCTCGGTTCCCTCATCCGAACGAACCGGGCACGATGAGATTTACTCAGTCACATGCCGGGAATTCAGCTGGTTAGTAACACGCCTCATTAAATGGCGGATTCTGCACAATTTTTAGCAACATCTTCAAAAATATTGTCGCGCATGCCGGCATCACAAGTCATGCCCAAATGCCCGTGCCCCAGATAGTCTGGGAATGTCTTTACGTGATCACTCCTTCGGTGCGTCGAGGGAAGAGCAAGCAATTCAACAGGCTATACGGTCTTAGGCGGGCCCCCTGATGAAACCGTGTGCCGCGTGAAGGTGAGCCTCGTTATAGAGATATCCGCTAACGGAAACTGGATCGCTAACTTGCAGCTGCCAACCGAACCGGTCTAACAAGCATCCCCCAAGCTACCGAGGTTGTTTTAAACGATGCCGTCTCGCGATTAGAGAATACATGCCAGGATCAACTGGTCAACCCTCCGCATCGAATTCGACTCAAGGTGGCTCATGCCGCGCTGGTGGGCTTGGCGGAGCCGGGTAAGTGGCCTGAAATGATGTAGTCGAGGGGAGGGCGGGGCTGCATCGGGACGACACGGACGGTGGTGGCAGGGTGCCGCGATCGAGTCGGGGCAGCAGCGTGATGCCCAAACCCGCTGCCAGCAGGGCCACTTGGGGGCTCACACCCCGGCCGGCGAGTGCGTGCCCGGCGGTCACGGCGAAATCGGCGATGTCCTCGCCCAGCGCGGCGCCCGACAGCGACGTGGGGCACGCGCCGTACGGGAGGTATTTCGCGAAGGTGCGCCGAGGTCCCCCGCATTTCTCTTCCCCGGTGTGCCACCCATCGCCGGTCGAGGAAAGTCGCACATTTCATGGACAGCCTCGACGGACTCATCGCCAGGAGCCCGCCCCGCTCGACTGCATATTGCGCGACGGGGCAACCACCTGGCAGGACATGCGCCTGGCAGGACATATGTCATCCCCAGGAGGTGACTCATGGCTCTGCCGGGCGGCTGCCGCCCCTCGTAGGCTTCATGGCATGTTCAAATCTCGCAAAGTTGGACGAGATGACTCCTGGGAAGGCATCGTCATCAAGAGATCCCGGGGCATGCTCGACGGCTCGAATATGTACCACTTCGTCGAGGTCCGTCTTGCCGACGGCGAAGCGGTGAAGGTCCGGATCAGTGGCCGGCTCTGGAAGGCGATCGCGGTCGACGATCGGATCGTCAAGCGGTCGGGCGCCGACCCGGTCAGGGGGTAGCGATGACCTGGGCCGGTGGCTGCTCGTTGGGTACGGCGGCGCGGCGGTGCTCGACAGGCTGAGCCCGGCCCGGGGAGCGTCGGCCTGCTGCGGGTGCGGTCGTTCACCGCTACCGACCCAGGCGTCATCTCACCAAAGACAGTCGACAGCGCCCTCAAGACCCGGCACAGTGGCTGCCCGTGACGAGCAGTGAGCTGTGGACCCGTGTGACCGCCGACCGCTATGACGCCGAGGAGGCCGAGATGTCCTCGGCCGGCGTTCTCGATCCGACGCTCACCTTCCTTGCCGAGCTTGCCGGAGAGGGCCGGGCGCTGGAGTTCGCCATCGGAACCGGACGGGTGGGCGTTCCGCTCCGGGAACGCGGCGTACCGGTCGTGGGCATCGAACTGTCCGAGCACATGGCAGCGGTCCTGCGGCGCAAGATAAACGAGGATGCGCTCCCGGTGGCCATCGGGGACATGGCCACCACCGTCGTCCCCGGCGAGTTCACCCTGGTCTATCTCGTCTACAACACCATCAGCAACCTGCTCACGCAGGACGAGCAGGTCGAGTGCTTCCGCAACGCGGCACGTCATCTGGAGCCCGGCGGTCGATTCGTCATCGAGCTGGGCGTGCCGCCGCTGCGGTGGCTGCCGCCCGGGCAGGTCGCGGTGCCGTTCGACGTCTCGGAGCGACATCTTGGCTTTGACACCTTCGACCTGGTTGAGCAGATTCTCGTCTCGCACCACTTCACCCGCGACGGCGACGACGGCCACTACCGCCGCGACAATTCCCGGCACCGGTATGCCTGGCCGGCGGAGCTTGACCTGATGGCACGGATCGCCGGGCTGGAGCTGGAACGCCGCGTCGCGGGCTGGGACGGGGCGCCGTTCACCCAGGACTCCGCGAAGCACGTCTCCGTGTGGCGCAAGCCCATCTGAGGCCGGCCACCGGGCCGAGGATCCTTGGAACACCGGCCGGTCCGGATGCCGCTTGTGTCCGGGAGGCTGGGCCCGGCGCTCGACCGCGGGCAGCAGCGGCGCCGGAAATGCCGTGGCCGCGAACACAGGGAGTACGCATACTGGGAGACCGGCGGTGGCCGGGGCCGGTGTCGTCCCGCCGTGTGCCGAGGGGAGAGGGCTCTGGCGGTGCGAGGCGGGGGAGACGGGGGAGGCGGTGGTGACGCCGGCGCGACGGCTTGGACATTTCTCGCCGACTGTCACGCTTAGTTACTATGCTCACTTCAGGCCCCGGAGGCAGGAAGCAAGGGCCGCACGGTCATTGACGGACTGCTGGGGAGGCAGGGAGACGAGCGTGCCGGTCGAAACTCCCCAGATAATCCCCGAGGGCTGATCGAGGCCGACTTTCTCCCTCGCGCTCGCCCGCCATTAGCCATCGATTACAAGGTTAACGACTCGGATTGCCTGGGAATATGCTGCCAGAAGTCACCGCGACTCGTTATGTCACGCCCTTGCGTGAGGGCGGGTCGCTGCCGGGGATCGTCGAGGGCGACGATCTCGGTACCTACATCATGAAGTTCACCGGTGCCGGGCAGGGGCGCAAGACGCTCGTGGCCGAGATCATCTGCGGGCAGCTGGGGCGTCGGCTCGGGCTGCGGGTGCCGGAGCTGGTGCGGATGCAGCTCGACCCCGTCATCGGGCTGAGCGAGCCCGATCAGGAGGTTCAGGAGCTGCTGAAGAGCAGTGGTGGGCTCAATCTGGGGATGGATTACCTTCCCGGATCGCTGGGTTTCGACCCGCTGGCCTTCGAGGTGAGCGCCCGCGAGGCGGGGCGTGTGGTGTGGTTCGACGCGCTGATCAACAACGTCGACCGGTCCTGGCGCAACCCCAATCTGCTGGTGTGGCACGGCGAATTGTGGCTGATCGACCATGGTGCGGCGATGATCTGGCACCACAACTGGCCCACCGCGGAGAAGGCTTCGGCGCGCCCGTACAACGCCTCGGATCATGTGCTCGCCACCTTCGGGCCGGATGTCGCCGCGGCGGCCGAGGAGTTCGCGCCACAGATCACCGAAGAGCTGCTGACCGAGATCGCGGCGGATGTCCCGGACGAATGGCTGGCCGACGAGCCGGGCTTCGACTCCCCGGACGTGCTGCGTCAGGCGTATGTGCGCACGCTGCTGGCCCGGGCCCGGACGGTCAGTGAGCACATCACCCTCGGGGAGCCCACCGGGGACAAGCCCTCGCAAGCACCGGAATGGCTGGCGGCGAAGCTGCCGCGGAGGGCAGTGAAGTGACCGGACTGCACAACGGCCGCGATGTCTTCGAGTACGCCCTGCTGAAGGTCGTACCCCGGGTGGAGCGCGGCGAGATGATCAATGCCGGAGTGGTCGTGTACTGCCGTGCCCGGCGCTTCGTCGAGGCCAGGACCTATCTGGACGAGGCCCGGCTGCTGGCCCTTGACCCCACGGTCGATGTGGCCGGTGTACGGGCCGCGCTCGGCGCCGTCGAGGGGATCTGTGAGGGGGGCGAGCGGGCCGGACAGGCGGCAGGGGATGACGCGGGACGCCGCTTCCGCTGGCTGATCGCTCCGCGCAGCACCATCGTGCAGCCAGGCCCGGTGCACACCGGCCTGACCGCCGATCCCGCCGCTGAGGCCGAGCGGCTGGTGGAGCTGCTGGTGCGCTGAGGAGCACCGGATCGCTGTTCGGGCGCCCGGCGCCGCCTTCCGGCGGGCCGGGCGCTTCGTCATGGAGAGGGCCGGGCCCGGCCGGTCTCACAGGTGGGGTGGGCAACGGCGCGGTGGTGGGGCGTTGACAGCGGGTGGCCGGGCTTCTAGCGTCAGCCCTGCTCAGGCTACTAAGCGGTTGCTCACCCACGGGATCGGTGCGGCGGACCGCTTGTCGAGGTTTCGAGGGTGAGGAGAACCCGCATGTCCACCACCGAGCAGCGCGTCGCCATCGTCACGGGCGCGGCCCGCGGTATCGGCGCGGCCACCGCCGTACGCCTGGCCGCCGAGGGCCGGGCCGTCGCCGTACTCGACCTCGACGAGGCGGCCTGCAAGGACACCGTCGAGAAGATCACCGCGGCCGGTGGCAAGGCCATCGCGGTCGGCTGTGACGTCTCGGACGCCGAGCAGGTCGAGACGGCGGTCGCCCGGGTCGTCTCCGAGCTCGGTGCGCCGACCGTCCTCGTCAACAACGCCGGTGTGCTCCGCGACAACCTGCTGTTCAAGATGAGCGAGAGCGACTGGGACACGGTCATGAACGTGCATCTGCGCGGCGCGTTCCTGATGTCCCGCGCCTGCCAGAAGCACATGGTGGACGCCAAGTTCGGGCGGATCGTCAACCTCTCCTCCAGTTCGGCGCTCGGCAACCGCGGACAGGTCAACTACTCGGCGGCCAAGGCCGGTCTCCAGGGCTTCACCAAGACCCTCGCCTTCGAACTCGGCAAGTTCGGCGTCACCGCCAACGCCGTCGCCCCCGGCTTCATCGTCACCGACATGACGGCCGCCACCGCCGAGCGCGTCGGTATGGGCTTCGAGGAGTTCCAGGCCGCGGCCGCCACCCAGATCCCCGTGCAGCGCGTGGGCCGGCCGGACGACATCGCCAACGCGATCGCCTTCTTCACCGGTGACGCGGCCGGCTTTGTCTCCGGCCAGGTCATGTACGTCGCCGGCGGCCCGCTCAACTGACCGCCCCACCGACCTCAGGAGTTTCGGACATGACCGAGCAGGACAGCGGGCTCCCCGAGCCCACCGGCAAGGTGGCACTGGTCACCGGCGCCAGCCGCGGTATCGGCTACGGCATCGCCGAGGCCCTGGTGGCCCGTGGCGACCGGGTCGTCATCACCGGCCGCAACGAGGACGCCCTCAAGGAGGCCGCCGAGAAGCTGGGTGCCGACCGGGTGCTCGGCGTCGCCGGCAAGGCGCATGACGAGGCCCACCAGGCCCTCGCCGTCGAGCGCGCGATGGAGACCTTCGGCCGCGTCGACTACCTCGTCAACAACGCCGGAACGAACCCGGTGTTCGGCCCCATCGCGGACCTCGACCTGGGGGTGGCGCGCAAGGTGTTCGAGACCAATGTCGTCTCGGCGCTCGGCTTCGCGCAGCGCACCTGGCACGCCTGGCAGAAGGACAACGGCGGCGCCATCGTCAACATCGCCTCGATCGCCGGTCTCGCGCCCTCGCCGTTCATCGGTGCGTACGGGATGAGCAAGGCCGCGATGGTGAATCTGACCCTTCAGCTCGCCCATGAGTTCGCGCCGGGCGTGCGGGTCAACTCCATCGCGCCCGCGGTGGTCAAGACCAAGTTCGCGGCGGCGCTCTACGAGAACCGCGAGGAGGAGGCGGCGGCCGGCTACCCCATGGCGCGGCTCGGCGTCCCGGAGGACATCGGCGGGGCCGCGGCCTTCCTGCTGTCCGACGCCTCGGGCTGGATCACCGGCCAGACACTGGTCGTCGACGGCGGTCTGTTCCTCAACGCCGGGGCCTGACGGCACCGGGCGGGCCCGCGCGGCTTGCCTTGGTGTGCGCTCCAAGAGGCAGAGTCCGTGGTGCCGGTCCTCATCGGGGCCGGCACCACGCGCGTCAGCGGACCTGCCAGGGAGACATGCCATGCACTACCGCACGCTCGGCGGCGACCAGGGCCCCCGTATCAGCGGGATGTGTCTCGGGACGCTGCCGTTCGGCACCACCGTCGACGAGCCGACCGCCTTCGCCGTCCTGGACCGCTTCGCCGAGGCCGGCGGCACCTTCGTCGACACCGCGAACCACTACGGCTGCTGGCTCCCCGGCGCCACCGGCGACGAGAGCGAGCTGCTGCTCGGCCGCTGGCTGCGCAGCCGGGGCGCGGCCGGCCGTACGGTCGTGGCCACCAAGGTCGGCGCCCGGCCCGACCCGGCCCGCGGCAGCGCATGGCCCGCCAATGCCGAGGGCCTGGGCCGGGCGGCCGTCCGCGCCGGGATCGAGGGCAGCCTGCGCCGTCTGGGCACCGACCGGGTGGATCTCTACTACGCGCACCCGGAGGACCGCCGCGTCCCCCTGGACGAGACCGTCGAGGCGCTGGCCGGCCTCGTCCGGGACGGCACCGTGGGGGCCCTCGGGGCCGGCGGTCACCGGACCTGGCGGCTCGCCGAGGCCCGGCACACCGCCGCCGGCCGTGGGCTGCCCGGCTTCCGCGCCGTACAGCAGCGGCACACCTATCTGCGGCCGCGCCGGGGCCTGCCGCCCGACATGCAGGGCGAGGCCGACGAGGAGCTCCTCGACTACGCGGCGGCCCACCCCGGTCTGACGCTGACCGGCTATGGGACGCTGATGGCGGGCGCCTACTCCCGTACGGACAGACCGCTGCCGGAGCGCTACGACCATCCCGGCTCGGTGGCACGGCTGCGGGTGCTGGCGGAGGTCGCCGCGGAGTGCGGGGCCACCGTGAACCAGGTGGTGCTGGCGTGGCTGATGGGCGGCGCCGTTCCCGTGGTGCCGGTGGTCGGCGTGAGCTCTGTGGCGCAGCTGGACGAATGCCTGGCGGCGCTCGATCTGCGGCTGGACGCCGTCCAGCGCGCCCGTCTCGATACCGCCTGAAGAGGGGGTGGACCGCGGCTGCCGGGCCGGCCCGGAAGGCCCGCGGACGGCGTTGTCAGTGGTCGCCGGTAGGTTCGGGGACTGAGAACGCAACGCACACCGGAGGTTGTTGACGTGGTGACCGACATGCTGCCCGAGTCCTGGCGCGGGGTCCTCGGCGAGGAGTTGGAGAAGCCCTATTTCAAGGAGCTGACCGACTTCGTCGAGCAGGAGCGGGCCAATGGCCCGGTCTATCCGCCCCGCGAGCAGGTCTTCGCGGCGCTGGAGGCGACGCCTTACGACCAGGTGAAGGTGCTCATCCTGGGCCAGGACCCGTACCACGGTGCGGGGCAGGGCCATGGCCTGTGCTTCTCCGTGCAGCCCGGCGTGAAGACGCCGCCGTCGCTGCGGAACATCTACAAGGAGATGAAGGAGGAGCTGGGCCACCCGGTCCCGGACAACGGCTATCTGATGCCCTGGGCCCAGCAGGGTGTGCTGTTGCTGAACGCCGTTCTGACGGTCCGCGAGGCCGAGGCCAATTCCCACAAGGGCAAGGGGTGGGAGAAGGTCACCGACGCGGTGATCCGTGCGGTGGCCTCCCGGCCCGACCCGGCGGTCTTCGTGCTGTGGGGGAATTACGCCAAGAAGAAGCTGCCGCTGATCGACGAGGAGCGGCATGCCGTGGTGCAGGGCGCGCACCCCTCCCCGCTGTCGGCGAAGAAGTTCTTCGGCTCCCGCCCCTTCACCCAGATCAACGCGGCGGTCGCCGCGCAGGGCCATGCCCCGATCGACTGGCGCATCCCTGACCTGGGCTGAGTCGGCGGGCCCGGGTGGCGGGCCGGACCACCCGGTGCGTCGCACACACCGCGCGCGGCTCCCGTCCGGCGGTTAGCGTCGAGGGAACGGGCCACCGATGGCGTGAGCGGATACGGGAGTGCAGTGGTGGAAACGCGGCGGGAGGCGGCGCCCGAGGACGGGGTGCTGACCCGGATCGGCCAGGCGATCATGCTGCATCGCGGCGGCGACCGGGAAGAGGCACGTAACCGTCTCTCGGCGCTCTGGCACGAGATCGGGCCGCACGGAGACGCCTTCCACCGCTGCACCCTCGCCCACTACATGGCCGACACCCAGGACGACCCCCGGGACGAACTCGACTGGGACCTCCGGGCCCTGGAGGCGGCCGAGGGCTTTGTCACCGAGCGGCCCGCGGGCTCCGCCGCCACGCCGAGGGAGCCCCGGGTCGCCGACGGCCCCGGCCCCCGCCACCCCCTCGTCGCGCTCCGTGCGTTCTTCCCCTCCCTGCATCTCAATATCGCGGCCGATTACGCCGCGCTCGACCGGCCGGCCGACGCCCGCGCCCAGCTGCGGCGCGCGCGGGCCTCGGTCAACGCGCTCGCCGACGGCGAATACCGCCAGGGCCTCCGGGACGCGATCGAACGGCTCCAGCTGCGGATCGACCGGGCGGCGGGGCACACGCCGTAGCGGGTGGCGGCGAGGGGCCCGGCCACCTCGGAGGCACCTCACCCCCGCAGCATCCCGTCGAGCAGCTCCGCGCAGGAGGTGCGCAGCGCGGACCGGGTGGGAACGGCCGCGTGGAACTGCCCCGCGGTGCAGGAGAACAGGATCCCGTCGCACCAGGCCACCATGCTCATCGCATGCCGCTCGGGATCGGCGGACCCGGCCGCCGCCAGCATCGCCGCCATCGGCTCCCGGAAGGCCCGGCCGGCCCGGTCGTAGACGGCCCGCAGCTCGGGCCGGCGGGTGGCCTCCAGGGCCAGTTCGTACCGGGCGAGGAGCAGCTCACGGTGCCGGGAGAGGTAGCGGTGCAGCGCCAGCGAGAGCGCCTCGGCGACCGCCGCCCCGGCGTCCTCGGCCCCGGAGCCCGCCTCGGCCCGCGCCGCCGCGGGCCGCTCCCGCGCCGTCAGCACCGCCGCCTCCCGCTCCGCCAGCCGCCGCACCGCGGCCTCCAGCAAGGCCGCCCGGGTGCGCGCGACATTCGAGGTGGAGCCCTGCGGCAGCCCGGCCGCCTCGTCCACGGCCCGGTGGGTCAGCCCGCGCATCCCGCGTTCGGCGAGCAGGCTCAGCGCCGCGTCGGCGATCAGCTCATGGCGGGGGACGGCGACGGGCGCCGGGGTGCGGTCGCTGCGGGCGTTCATACCGGGAGCCTAGTCGCCGACTACGGGTGTAGTCTGACGGCAAGGGTAACTACATGTGTAGTTGACCCGGGACACGGGAGGCAGCATGCGGCAGCACACCGCGCTCGTCATCGGCGGCGGAATCGGCGGACTCACCGCCGCGCTGGCACTGGACCGCCGCGGCTGGTCGGTCACCGTCCTGGAGCGCGCCGCCGCCCTGGAACCCGTAGGTGCGGGCATCGGTCTCGCCCCCAACGCCCAGCGCGCCCTGGACACCCTGGGCGCGGGCGACGGCATCCGCGCCCTGGCCCCCGCACAGACCGCGGCGGAACTCCGGCTGCCCGGTGGCCGCCGGCTGGCCCGTATGGATCAGGCCGCGGCCGTCCGGCGCTACGGCGGCCCGGTGGTGGTGGCCCACCGCGCCGAAGTGGTCGCACTGCTCGCCGGCCGGCTCCCCGTGGGCGCGGTACGCACCGCCGCCGCGGCCACCCTGGCCGACCCGGGTGACGCCGGGCCGGACGGCCGTCCGGCGCGGGTGCGGATCCACGGGGAGGCCGGCGACGAGGAGCTCACCGCGGACCTCGTCGTCGCCGCCGACGGCATCCACTCCGCCGTCCGCCGCGCCCTCTTCCCGGACCACCCCGGACCCCGCTACGCCGGCTTCACCGCCTGGCGCCTCGTCGCCCCCGCGCCCGACCGCCCCTTCACCGCGCATGAGACCTGGGGCCCCGGCGGCGTATGGGGCACCCAGCCGCTGCACGACGGACGGGTCTACGCCTACGCCACCGCGGCCGTGCCGCCCGGCGGCCGGGCCCCCGACGGCGAACGGGCCGAACTGCTGCGCCGCTTCGGCTCCTGGCACCACCCCATCCCTGACCTCCTGGCGGCCGTCGACCCCGCCGCGGTGCTCCGCAACGACGTGTACACCGCGGCCGCCGCACCGCCCGCCTTCCACCGGGGCCGGGTCGCCCTGCTCGGCGACGCCGTCCATCCGATGACCCCCAACCTCGGCCAGGGCGGCTGCCAGGCCATCGAGGACGCCGTGGTGCTGGCCCACCTGGCCGCACCGGACGCCGGGCTCGCCGCCGCGCTCACCGCGTACACCCGGCAGCGGCTGCCGCGCACCATGGACGTGGTCCGCCGGGCCGAGCGGATCGGCCGGCTGACCACCTGGCGCTCCCGGCCGGCCTGCACGCTGCGCGCCGCCCTGATGGCCGTCCCCGCACGCCTGGCACCGGATCTGGCGCTGCGGACCATGGACGGGATCGCCGACTGGCGGCCGCCGGCCGGCACGTATGCTTCCGGCACGCGGGGCACCCCCAACGCGGCACAACCCAAGGAGCATGAGTGAAGGTCGGCTGCATCGGACTCGGCGACATCGCCCAGAAGGCGTACCTCCCCGTCCTGGGCACACAACCGGGGCTCGAACTGCATCTGCACACCCGCACCCCGGCCACCCTGCAACGCGTCGGCGCCACCCACCGGCTGCCCGCGGCCCAGCTCCACCCGGACCTGGACTCGCTGCTCGCCGCCGGCCTGGACGCCGCCTTCGTGCACGCCGCCACCTCCGCCCACCCCGAGATCGTGACCCGGCTGATCGAGGCGGGCGTGCCGACCTATGTCGACAAGCCGATCGCCTACGCGCTCGCCGAGTCCCGGCGCATCGTCACGCTCGCCGAGGAGCGGGGAGTGGGCCTCACCGTCGGCTTCAACCGCCGCTTCGCGCCCGCCTACGCCCAGTGCCGTGAGCACGCCCGCGATCTGATCCTGATGCAGAAGAACCGCATCGGCCTGCCCGAGGACCCGCGCACCCTGGTACTCGACGACTTCATCCATGTCGTCGACACCCTGCGGTTCCTCGCCCCCGGAGAGGTCGACCACATCGATGTGCGCGCCAGGATCCGGGAGGGGCTGATGCAGCATGTGGTGCTTCAGCTGTCCGGCGACGGCTTCACCGCGATCGGCACCATGAACCGCCTCAGCGGCTCCACGGAGGAGATCCTCGACGTCTCCGGGCAGGACACCAAGCGCCAGGTCGTCAATCTCGCCGAGGTCATCGACCACAAGGGGCAGCCGAGCGTCCGGCGCCGCGGCGACTGGGTGCCGGTCGCCCGCCAGCGCGGGATCGAGCAGATCGTCCTGGCGTTCCTGGACGACGTACGGGCCGGCCGGCAGCCGTCCGCCCAGGACGCGCTGCGCACCCACGAACTGTGCGAACGGGTCGTCACCGAGGCGCTCGCGCAGAGCGTCCGCTGAGCGCCCGCAGCCCCGCGTACCCGCCGGCGAGCAGCAGCGCGCCGACCGCCCCGTACACCGCCCAGTCGCCGAACCGGGTGTACGGGGTGGTGCCCTCGGTCAGCGGCAGGTCGTAGACGGCCGCCGCGCTGCGGTCGGTGCCGAGCCGCTCGCCGATCTGCTCGCCCCGCGGGCCGTAGACGGCACTGATGCCGGTGAGGGTGGCGTGCACCATCGGCCGCCCGTTCTCCGCGGCGCGCAGCGCGGCCAGCGAGGCGTGCTGCGCGGGCGCCCAGCTCTCCTGGAAGGTCGAGGTCGAGGACTGGGCCACCAACACCTGTGCACCATCACGCACCAGACGGCGGCTCATATCGGGGAAGGCGCTCTCGAAGCACACCATCGGCCCGACGCGGAGGCCGCCCGCCGAAGCGACCGGCATCACCACCGTGGCGGTGCCGCGCAGCCGGTCGGTCGGGGCGGCCTTGCCCACCCGGGTCGCCCAGCCGAGCACGGACCGGAACGGGATGTACTCGCCGAAGGGCACCAGCCGCATCTTGGCGTAGCGCTCCCCGGTCGGACCGTCCGGACCGATCAGCACCGCGCTCTTGGAGATGCCCGGCCGCTCGGCGTGCGCGGAGTCCGCGTTGATCAGCAGCTCGGCGCCGGTCTGCCGGGAGAGGGCGGCGAGGCGTTCGGCGAGCGCCGGGCGGTCCGCCGGGTCCTGGGTGAGGCTGCTCTCGCCCCAGACGATCAGGCGCACCCCGCGGCCCGCCAGCGACCGGGTGAGCGCCTCGCTCCGGGCCAGCCGTTCCGCCGGGGTGCCGGTCAGATTGGGCTGGACGACGGCGACCCGTACCGTACCGGCGGGGCGGGGGAGTGGTGCCCACCACCAGGCCGCGGTGACCGCCAGCGCGCACACCAGCAGCCCGGCGACGGCGGGCAGCCGGGCCGCCGGGCGGGCGACCAGCTCGGCCAGGGCGGTGTTCACCGCCACGATCAGCAGGCTGACCAGCCACACCCCGCCGACCGACGCCAGCCGCAGCGCGGGCGGCACCTGCCACTGACTGGCGCCCAGCAGCCCCCACGGGCCACCCAAGTACTCCCAGGACCGCACCAGTTCGACCATCAGCCAGCCCGAGGGCACCAGCACCAGCGCGGCGGCGCACCGGCCCGCGCCGGGCGCACCGCCCAGCAGCGCCCGCACCAGCAGCCCCCAGGGCGCCCAGAGCGCACCGAGCAGCAGGGCGAGCACGAGGATGAAGACATGCAGGCTCGGCAGCAGCCAATGGTGAACGGCGAGTATGAAGCCGGTGCCGCCCAGCCAGCCGTCCAGCGCCGCCCGCCCGTACGTCGGGGCCGTCCGCACCAGCAGCAGCCAGGGCACCAGGGCGGCATACGCCAGCCACCACCAGGACGGGGCGGGAAAGGTCAGGGCCGGTACCGCTCCGGCGAGCGCGGCGGCGACGCCCCGTGACCAGGGGGAGCCCAGCCACCGTGGCTGCTGGCCGAGCGGTCTGTCCATGCCGGGCTCCCTGGTGCCGGTTTTCGCCGGTCGGACGGCCAGTGTGCGCGGGTGTGCCGATCAACGAAAGGGGGTGTCGCCGCAACGGCCGATACCGGATCGCGACGGACGGCGCGGCCCTCAGTCCGCCACCGGCTGCACCTGCCGCCACTTCTCGTGGACGACGACCCCGGTCAGCCGCCAGCCGTCGGTGGTGCGGCGGGCGGCGAATTCATAGCGGCCGGCGCAGGTGTAGTTGGGGGCGGTCGGCCCGCCCCCGGCGTCCGACGCGGGGCCGGCGAGCCGCATCGGGTTGAGGTAGTCGGCCTGGACGGTGGCCGTGTCGCCGGGGGCCCCGTCCCGCCGGACGAGGGTGACCCGGCGGTTGACGATCAGATGCTGCCGTATCGCGAAGTGCCGCAGCATCTCGGCGAGCCAGGCCGCCATCTCCTCGGCACCGCCCTCGATGCCGCCCGCGGAGCGGTAGTCGGCCCGGCCGTCCGGGGTGAACAGGGCCAGATAGCCGGGCCAGTCGCCGTCGTCCACCGCGATGGCGTACCCGGTGATCAGGTCGTCGATGGCGAGGCGGTCCATGAGCGTGGAGTGTTCCGCGCGCTGCGTCATCGCCTCAGTTTTCGGCATACCGAGGCCCCCGCCAAGAGGCGGGGGTCCACCGGCGCGGCGTCAGTTCACCAGCGCCGACTCCGGCAGGAGATCCGGGCCGGCGTCCGCGCGCCCGGCATCCGCGGCGGCGTGCCGGTCCTCCGAGTCGGCGAACTGGGTCCGGTACAGCTCCGCGTAGCGCCCATCGGCCGCCAGCAGCGTCTCGTGCGTCCCGCGCTCGACGATCCGCCCGTCCTCGACCACCAGGATCAGATCCGCGGCCCGTACGGTCGACAGCCGGTGGGCGATGACCAGTGCGGTACGGCCCTCCAGCGCCTCGGTGAGCGCCTCCTGCACCGCCGCCTCGGAGGTGTTGTCCAGGTGGGCGGTGGCCTCGTCCAGGATCACCACCCGGGGGTGGGCGAGCAGCAGCCGGGCGATCGTCAGCCGCTGGCGCTCGCCGCCCGACAGGCGGTAGCCGCGTTCGCCGACGACGGTGTCCAGCCCGTCGGGAAGTCCGGCGATCAGCTCCTCCAGACGGGACCGGCGCAGCGCGTCCCACAGCTCCGGTTCGGTCGCCTCCGGCTTGGCCAGCAGCAGATTCTCGCGGATCGAGTCATGGAAGAGATGCCCGTCCTGGGTGACCATCCCGAGGACGTCGCGCAGCGAGGCGGCGGTCAGATCGCGGACATCCACCCCGGAGAGCCGGACGGCCCCCGTGTCGGTGTCGTAGAGCCGCGGCAGCAGCTGGGCCACCGTCGACTTCCCGGCGCCCGACGAGCCGACCAGGGCGACCATCTGGCCCGGTTCGGCGCGGAAGGAGATGCCGTGCAGCACCTCTTCGCCGCCGCGGGTGTCGAGGGTGGCGACCTCCTCCAGGGAGGCCAGCGAGACCTTGTCGGCCGACGGATAACCGAAGCGTACGGAGTCGAACTCCACGGACACCGGGCCCTCGGGGACCGCCCGGGCGTCCGGCTTCTCGGTGATCAGCGGCTTGAGATCGAGCACCTCGAAGACCCGCTCGAAGCTGACCAGCGCGCTCATCACCTCGATATGGGCGCCGGACAGCGCGGTCAGCGGGGCGTAGAGCCGGGTGAGCAGCAGGGCGAGCGAGACGATCGCGCCGGGCTCCAGCTGTCCGCGCAGCGCGAGGAAGCCGCCCAGGCCGTAGACGACGGCCAGCGCCAGGGCGGAGACCAGGGTGAGGGCGGTGACGAAGTACGTCTGGACCATGGCCGAACGGACCCCGATGTCACGCACCCGGCGGGCACGGGTGGCGAACTCGGCGGACTCCCGGGCCGGACGGCCCATCAGCTTGACGAGGGTGGCACCCGGCGCGGAGAACCGCTCGGTCATCTGGGTGCCCATCGCCGCGTTGTGGTCGGCGCCCTCCCGGCGCAGAGCCGCCAGCCGCCGACCGACCCGGCGGGCGGGCAGCACGAACACCGGCAGCAGCACCAGCGCGATCAGGGTGATCTGCCAGGACAGACCGATCATCACCCCGAGGGTGAGCAGCAGCGTCACGATATTGCTGACGACCCCGGACAGGGTGTCGCTGAACGCCCGCTGCGCACCGATCACATCGTTGTTGAGCCGGCTGACCAGCGCTCCGGTGCGGGTGCGGGTGAAGAAGGCGATCGGCATCCGCTGGACGTGGTCGTACACCGCGGTGCGCAGATCCAGGATCAGCCCCTCGCCGATGCTCGCCGACAGCCAGCGGGTCACGAGTCCCAGGCCCGCCTCGGCGACCGCGATGACGGCGATCAGCCCGGACAGGCGGAGGACGAGGGAGGGTGCGTCGCCGCCCACGATGGCGTCCACCACCCGGCCCGCGAGCAGCGGGGTGGCCACCGCGAGCATCGCGGTCACGGTGCTCAGGACGAGGAACCACACCAGTCGGCGGCGGTGCGGGCGGGCGAACGCGGTGATGCGGCGCAGGGTGCCGCGGGAGAAGCGGCGCCGTCCTTGCTGCGCGGTCATCGAACTGTGCAGGGCGTGCCAGGCGGTGACTTCCATGTCCATCGTGGCCTCCAGGGTGCCGGGGTCGCGTCACGGGATCGCCGTGAGTGACCGGCGACATAAAGGAACCTAGAACCTCAACCAATCTTGAGGTCAAGCCATTCCGGTGTGCTCACCCGTCAGATGCCGGGGCCGGAGTGGCCGCCGAGCGGATGTTCCCAGGTCACGGGCGGGTGCGAGCCGTCAGGGGACCGCACCGTCAGCCGTACGCCCGGACGGCCGTCGGGCAGGGTGGCGGTGGTGTCCACGACGACCGACACCCGGGGCGGCGACGGCGCCCCCACCGCCGTCAGCGCCCGGTCGAGCGCGGCCAGCAGCTCCCGGCCGGTCCGCTCGTCGACCCGTGCGTCGACCGGACCGACGAACCGCACCGACGGGCGGCCGCCGAGCGCCGCGCCGGCCGCCCGCAACACCCGGGTGCGGAGGCCGGGCGGTGCCTCCGACAGCCCCTGCTGGAGCGCGATGATCGCCGTCCTGATCTCCTGGATCGTCGCGTCCAGCTCATCGATCGCCTCGCCGAGCCCCTCCCGTACCTCCGGCAACAGGGCCTTGCGCCGGGCGGTCTCCAGCAGCATTCCGGTGGCGAACAGCCGCTGGATGACCAGATCGTGCAGATCGCGGGCGATCCGGTCGCGGTCCTCGAAGACGGCGAGCCGCTCGCGGTCCCGGTGCCGGTCGACGAGCATCAGCGCCACCGCGGCCTGGGCGGCGAACTGGGTTCCCAGCGTGCGTTCGGTATGGCTGAAGCGGCGGTCGCCGGACCTCCGGCACAGCGCCAGGGCACCCAGCACCCGGCCGTTGCTGCGCAGCGGCAGCAGCATCGTCGGGCCGTAGTGGCGCGACAGCGGGGAGACCGAGCGGGGGTCGGCGGCGAAGTCGTCGGAGAAGACCGCCAGCCCGGCGTGCAGCTGGTGGAGCACCGGGCTCGCGGGCGGTATCCAGCCGCGAAATGCCTCGGTCCGTACGTCCTCCGACAGCACGGTGGAGATCGCCACCACCTCCATACCGCCCTCGGCGTGCGGCAGCAGCACCGCTCCGGTCGCCGCCTCGGCCAGCTCCCGGCCCTGCTCGGCGACGACGGTGAGGGCGTGGGTGGCCGTGGAGCGGGTCCCGGGCTCGGCCAGCAGCGCCGTGGTCACGGAGGCCGCGCCCTCGATCCAGCGTCGTCGCTGCCGGGCGGCGGCGTGCATCCGGGCGTTGTTCAGGGCGAGCCCGGCCTCGGCGGCCAGCATCCGCGCCAGATGCCGTTCCCCGTTGCCGAATTCCCCGCCGTCGTCCTTCCCCGCGAGATACAGCGTGCCGCACACCTCCCCCGCCACCTGGATGGGCACCTCCAGCGAGGCCCCGGCGGGCGACCCGGCCCCGGGGGAGACACCGTGCGTGATCAGCTCGCCCGTCCCACCGCCGTCCACGTCACGGAGGGCGACGGCGGCACGGTGCGCACCCGTGAGGGAGACGGCGGCCTCGGCGATACGGTCCAGCGCCCGCCGCAGATCATGGTCGGAGCCGACCGCGCCCCTCTCTTCCCCCAGCTGCGGAAGCCCGGAGACCGGCCCCCCGGCCGACGCGGGCAGGCGCTGCGCGGTCCGTTCGGGGAGATCTTCAGCGGGATCCGACGGCTTCAGGGCACACCTCACACTTTCGGCGATTCGCCCAGTCTAATTCGCCCGAAAGTGTGCCATTGGGGCCGTCCGGGCGAGGCGTCCGGCGCGGCCCCGCAGGCGCCGGTAGCCGCGATTTCCGGCCGCACGGTGTCCGCGGCCCTCGCGGGTGTACGCGGCGCGCCGTCCGGGCGCATGACCGGCGACCTGCGCGAAACCGCGGTCGGTCTTGCCTCGCCCCGGGGACCAGGCCCCGGGGTACCTATATCGGCCACGGCCACGAGGGTCGACTTTGAGACAACCTGTAGATGTCCCGGTCGCTGGGACTTGGAGGCCGCGGCCTGCGGGTAAGCCGTAAACAACTACGGACAGCAGCAGAAACGCAGGATCACAGCCGACACACCACCACAGCACACACGACCCGGAAACGGGCCGACCCGCCCGGAATGCGCCGGGCGCCCCCCACACCTACCGAACGTCTCCGCCGCAGACGCGTGGCCATATCCCGCGCCTCGGCACGAAAGTGGGCCGGGCCGATGGATGAAGGTCAGTACTACCCGAGACTTGTGGGACCCAGCCACGCGGCGGGCGGCACGACCGTCCTGGAACTCCGCGGTGAGCTGGACATCCTCGCCGTGTCGGTGCTGTCCGACCGGCTGGACGACCTCACCGGTGTCCAGGGCAGCGATCTCCTGCTCGATGTGCGTGCGGTGACGTTCATCGACTGCGCCGGTCTGTCACTGCTCAGCCGCGCCCGCTACCGCACCCGGCAGCGCGGCGGCCGGCTGCGGCTGACCGGGGTCACCCACGGCGGAAGCGTCGCGCGGCTGTTGCGTATGACCGGGCTGAACGGCACCTTCGAGATCGTGTCCGACGAGGACGCCGCCGAGGAACCGGCCGCCGGCACCGCCGGATCGGCTGAGGTCACGGACGGCGCCGGCACGGCAGTTGCCTGACCGGCGCCCTCCGGTACGCCGCCGCCCGCATCCGCGGACCGGCGGCGCGGTCATCGGATCAGCCCGGCAGGACCGCCTCGATGGCGGTGACCAGCTCCTCGGCCTCCGGCTCGGTCCGCGGCCGGAAGCGGCCCGCCACCTTGCCGTCGGCATCGATCAGAAACTTCTCGAAGTTCCACTGGACGTCGCCGGCCGTGCCCTCGGAGTCCTCGGTGCCCGTCAGCTCCGCATACAGCGGATGCCGGTCCGCGCCGTTGACCTCGGTCTTCTCGAACAGCGGGAAGCTCACGCCGTACGTCGCCGAGCAGAAGGTGGCGATTTCCTCTGCGGTGCCCGGTTCCTGGCCCGCGAACTGGTTGCTGGGGAAGCCCAGCACACTGAAGCCACGGTCCCCGTAACGCTGCTGGAGCCGCTCCAGGCCCGAATACTGCGGGGTCAGCCCGCACTTGGACGCCACATTCACCACCAGCAGGGCCTTGCCCCGGTAGTCGGCGAGTGAAGCGGGCTCACCGGTCAGGGTGCGCAGGGGGATGTCGTACAGACTCACGGTCATGCTCCTCGTCGCGGTTCCGCGGATAGGGACGGCCATCATCCGTCCCAACAGCGGAGCCCGCTCTGATCTTCCCCGGATCGTCCACCGGCCAGGACACCACCGGCCGCAGCTCCCCCGAGCGCCACTCCTTGAGCAGCTGGTCGAAGATCGGCGTCCCCTCCTCGGCCGGGCGGCGCGCCTGCGGAGCGGGCGGCGGCAGCGGCGGCGGCTGGCGGGGGAGCGCGATGCGCTGAAAGGGGTGCGCGGCGGGCTTCTTGGCGTCCATGCCCGGACTCAACCGGAAATCGCTTCCCCGAGTTGCGGGACGCGGCCGGGAGGGCCCTCAGATGCCCCTGCGGCGGTGACGGGCAGAAGATACGTTCGCGCGCCGACGGGACCGGCCAGACAACCGACGGAGGGGCCGGCGGATGTCCCGCCGGCCCCTCCACTCTCAACAGCCTCGTGTGCTTCGCGGGCCGGCCCCTGCCCGTCGGACCGGGCGGCGGCGGGCCGGTCCGGTCAGCTCCGGCACAGCAGCGAGGCCAGGACCTCCCGGAGCGCCGCCTCGGGGTCGGCCACCCGGCCCTCGGCCCGCCAGGCGACAAAGCCGTCGGGGCGCACCAGCACCGCGCCCTCCGGCGTCGTCCCGTGCTTCTCGGCCCAGTCGGCGCCCTCTTCGGGGGCCAGGTCATCGTTCGGGCCGGTGCCGATCATGTAGCACTTCAGCCCCAGGTCGAACTCCTCGTTGGCGCCCTTGGCCGCGGTGCGCCACATCTCGCCGTCGGTCCCGGTCAGCAGGACGAAGGACTTCTCGTACAGATCGAGGGTCGAGCGGCGCTCGCCGGCCGCGTGCAGCCACATGTGCGGGGCGCGGGTGCCCGGTTCGCCGGTCAGCCGCATCTGGTCGGGGACCACCGGCAGCTCGGAATCGGCGCCGACGACCGCTCCGTGCGGATAGCAGTACCCCAGGGCCACGGTGAGCACCCCGCGCTGCCGGCCGCCGCCCGCACCGGGCGCCGGGACGTACCCCGGGTGGCTGTGCTCGGCGGAGCGGGCCGAGGCGCGCGCACTGGTCTCCCGCGCCACCGGCTGCCGCTCGGCCTCGTACGACGCCAGCAGCTCGGGGGCCGCCCAGCCGTTCAGTACGGCGGCGAGCTTCCAGGCGAGGTTGTGCGCGTCCTGGATGCCGGTGTTGGAGCCGAACGCCCCGGTGGGGGACATCTCGTGGGCCGAGTCGCCGGCGAGGAAGACCCGGCCGGCCGCGTACCGTTCGGCGACCCGCTCCGCGGCGTGCCACGGCGCCTTGCCGGTGATCTCAACCGGCATGTCCGGTACGCCCGTTGCCCGGCGGATGTGGTCGATGCACCGCTCGTCGGTGAAGTCCTCCAGGGTCTCGCCCCGGTCCGGGTGCCACGGGGCGTGGAAGACCCACTCGGCGCGGTTGTCCACCGGCAGCAGGGCGCCGTCGGCCTCGGGGTTGGTCAAGTAGCAGGCGATGAAGCGGCGGTCGCCCACGGCGTCCGCGAGGGCCGGCGCGCGGAAGGTGATGCTCACGTTGTGGAACAGGTCGCCGGGCCCCGTCTGGCCGATGCCCAGCCGCTCCCGTACCGGGCTGCGCGGGCCGTCGGCCGCGATCAGGTAGTCCGCGCGGACGGTGCGCTGCTCGCCGGTCTCCCGGTTCGTAAGGACCGCGGTCACGCCCTGCGCGTCCTGTTCGAAGGAGCTCAGCTCGGTGGAGAACCGCAGGTCACCGCCGTGCTCACGGGCGCAGCGCACCAGCACAGGCTCCAGGTCGTTCTGGCTGCACAGGCACCAGGCGGACGGGCTGAACTTGGCCAGCCCGCCGCCCGGGTCGATCTCCTTGAACAGCCACTCCTGTTCGTCACCGGTGAGCGAACGCGCCTGGAGGATGCCGTGGTTGTCGGCGAGCGTGGACGCGGCCTCGCGGATCCGCTGCTCCGCACCGGCCACCCGGTACAGCTCCATGGTGCGGACGTTGTTCCCCCGCCCGCGCGGGTGGCGGGAGGTGTCCGAGTGCTTCTCGACCAGCAGATGTCGGACACCCAGACGTCCCAGGAACAGCGAGGCGGACAGGCCGACCAGGGACCCGCCCACGATGAGTACCGGAACCCGGTCTTCGGCGGTGGGATTCATTGCGTGCTCCAGCTCCAGGGACGTGTACGGCAGATGGAGCACGAATGCCCGGCTGAGGCCGTGTTCGATCACGGTTCACCTGCATGGCTCACAGATCTCGCGCCGCTCGTGGGTCCCGGCCACGATCGAATCCGGGACGCCCCCGGACACCGGGCGGGCCGCCCCCACCATCCGGCTCAGTCACCGGATCGCACCGGAACTGACGACGCACCACTGGGGCCGTCGGGCCCCGAAGGAGATGCGTAGACGATGACAACGCTGTCGGAACGAATATCCCAGTCAGCCTTCGACGGCTCACGGCTTCGGGTCGTGCTGCTCCTGGATCTCCACGAAGGGGCCCAGCAGGACTTCCTGGAAGCCTACGAGCACCTGCGCAACCAGGTCGCGTCCGTCCCCGGGCACATCACCGACCAGCTGTGCCAGTCCATCGAGAACCCCTCACAGTGGCTCATCACCAGCGAATGGGAGAGCGCGCCGCCGTTCCTGGCCTGGGTCAACAGCGAGGAACACGTCAAGATGGTGCAGCCGCTGCACGGCTGTGTCCGTGACACCCGGTCGCTGCGCTTCAGCGTGCTGCGCGAGACCTCGAACATCGCCAGCCTCGCGCCCGAGCCCCCCAAGGGACGGCTCCAGGCCAACCCCCGCGTCGGCGACGGCGTGGTCCGGCACGCGCTGACCTTCACCGTGAAGCCGGGCAGCGAATCGATGGTCGCGGAGATCCTCGCCGGGTACACCTCCCCGGAGGCCCGGGTCGACGACACCACCAGGCTCCGCCGCACCTCCCTCTTCATGCACGGCAACCGCGTCGTGCGCGCGGTCGAGGTGCAGGGCGACCTGGTCGCGGCGCTGCGGCACATCTCCCAGCAGCCCGAGGTCAGGGCCGTCGAGGAAGCCATCAACCCGTACCTGGAGCAGGACCGCGACCTCAGCGACCCGAACTCCGCCCGGGTGTTCTTCACCCGTGCCGCGCTGCCCGCGGTGCACCACGTCGCGGCGGGCGGACAGCAGCCCGACGGCGTCCGCCGGCATGCGCTGTACTACCCCGCCAAAGAGGGCTGCGGCATGGCGCTGGCCCGGATGCTGGCCCGCCAGGACGAACTGGCCGCCGACGACCCGTCCTGCCCCGTCGCCGGCAGCACCATCTTCCAGCGCGACGACGTCGTGGTCCGGATGGTCGATCTCCGTATCCCCGTCGACAGCGACCCCATGCTGTCGCTCGGTGTGCGCGGCCCCCGCAAGACGGCCGTGCTGCGGCGCCTCATCGACACCGAGGTGGCCGGCGGTCTGTCGAACGACCGCGAGATCGCGCATTTCCTGGAGCGCGCCGACATGGCCCTCATCACCGACCGCCGGGCACCGGGCGCCTGACGCCCCCGGCCGCAGGCAGGCCGCTCATCCCATTCAACCGCCGGCACCACGCCCCTGGAGGAACAGCCATGACCACGCACCGCCCACGCATCGTGGACCTCAGCGAGACCCAGCCCAACCGCCGGCGCGGAGGTGATCTGCGCGCCATGCTGACACCCAGCGCGGTGGGCGCCACGAGCGGCTTCATGGGCATGGCACTCGTGCAGCCCGGCGAGCGCATCGGCGAGCACTACCACCCGTACTCCGAGGAGTTCGTGTACGTCGTGCAGGGCATGCTCGAAGTCGACCTCGACGGGGAGCCGCACCCGCTGCGCCCGGACCAGGGTCTGCTGATCCCCCCGTACATGCGGCACCGCTTCCGCAATGTCGGGAAGGACGAGGCCCGGATGGTCTTCCACCTCGGCCCGCTGGCACCGCGCCCCGAGCTCGGCCACGTCGACACCGAGGGCACGGAGGAGAGCACACCGGCCGCGCCACCGGAACGCACGGAGCCGGTGTCATGACCCGCCGCGTGGCGGTCACCGGCGTCGGTATCGTCGCTCCGGGCGGCGTGGGTGTGCCCGCCTTCTGGGACCTGCTGTCCTCCGGTCGTACGGCGACCCGTGGCATCACCCTCTTCAACCCCGAGGGTTTCCGTTCACGTATCGCGGCCGAGTGCGACTTCGATCCCGCGGCGCACGGGCTGAGCGAGGAGCAGGTGGCCCGCTCGGACCGGTACATCCAGTTCGCGATGGTCGCCGCGGACGAGGGGGGGGGGGGGGGGGGGGGGGGGGGGGGGGGGGAGGAACGGGGGGGGGGGGGGGGGGGGGGGGGGGGGGCGGCGGGGGGGGGGGGGGGGAGGAGGGGGTCGGGGGGGGGGGGGGGGGGTGTCTGTTTGGTTCCGCTT
>NZ_JBVHZH010000014.1:111263-155368 GCF_055574515.1 Streptomyces sp. NPDC029466 | reverse complement strand
CGCCCGGTTACATTCCGAACCCGGAAGCTAAGCCTTTCCGCGCCGATGGTACTGCAGGGGGGACCCTGTGGGAGAGTAGGACGCCGCCGAACAATCTTTCAGGACCCTTGGTCCCAGCGTTCACGCTGGGACCAAGGGTCCTTTTTGTTTTTCCGAAGCGCGCCGAACTGGTCGGTGCGCGAGAATGAATGCAGTACCGAAGACAGGAGTCACGTCGATGTCCACCAATTCTTCCGACGATCGTTCGGAGCGCCGGCCGCAGCGGCGCGACGACGGCGACCGCGGTGGTTTCCGGCGTGACGACCGCGGGTCGCGCGGCGACAACCGTGGCGGTGACCGCGGGGGTTACCGACGTGATGACCGCCCCTCGGGTGGCGACCGTGGCGGCTATCGCGGTGGCGACCGGCGGGATGACCGCGGCGGGGACCGTGGTGGCTTCCGTAGGGATGACCGCGGGCCGCGGCGGGATGACCGTTCTTATGGCGGCGACCGGCGGGATGATCGTGGTGGGTTCCGTCGTGATGAGCGGCCGTCGGGTGGTGACCGTGGTGGGTACCGCGGTGGTGACCGGCGCGATGACCGCGGTGGCGATCGTGGCGGTTTCCGTAGGGACGACCGTTCCCCTGGTGGTGACCGTGGGGGATTCCGTCGTGATGAGCGGCCGTCCGGTGGCGACCGTGGTGGCTTCCGCCGTGACGACCGTCGTGATGACCGGCGGGATGATCGTGGTGGGTTCCGGCGGGATGACCGGCCGTCCGGTGGTGACCGTGGTGGGTACCGCGGTGGTGACCGGCGCGATGACCGCGGTGGGGACCGTGGTGGGTTCCGTCGTGATGACCGTGGTGGCGAGCGTGGTGGGTTCCGGCGGGATGACCGGCCGTCCGGTGGTGACCGTGGCGGGTTCCGTGGTGGTGACCGGCGGGATGACCGCGGTGGGGACCGGGGTGGGTTCCGTAGGGATGACCGTGGGCCGCGGCGGGATGATGAGCGTGGTGGCGGGTTCCGGCGGGAGGAGCGGGGCGGGGAGCGTCCCGGCTTCCGGCGTGATGACCGTCGTGATGACCGGCGGGATGATCGTGGTGGGTTCCGTCGTGATGACCGGCCGTCCGGTGGTGACCGTGGTGGGTACCGCGGTGGTGACCGGCGCGATGACCGTGGCGGCTTCCGGCGGGATGACCGGCGCGATGACCGTGGTGGGTTCCGCGGTGGCGACCGGCGGGACGACCGTGGCGGTGACCGGGGTGGGTTCCGTAGGGATGACCGTGGGCCGCGGCGCGATGACCGTGGGGGGTTCCGGCGGGATGACGAGCGTGGGGGGCGTCGGCCGTACGGCGGTGGCCGGGGGCGGGATGACCGGCGGGACGATCGCCGTGATGACCGGCGGGACCGGGACCGGGAGCCGATCAAGCGGCTGCCGATTCCGGAGGATGTCACCGGTGAGGAGATCGACAAGGATGTGCGTCAGGAGCTGCTGAGCCTGCCGAAGACGCTGGCCGATGATGTCGCCAAGAACCTGGTGATGGTGGCGAAGCTGCTGGATGAGGACCCGGAGCAGGCCTACGGCTACTCGCGGGTGGCGCTGCGGCTGGCGTCCAGGGTCGCCGCGGTGCGTGAGGCCGCGGGCTTCGCGGCGTACGCGGTCGGCAAGTACAGCGAGGCGCTGGCGGAGTTCCGGGCGGCGCGGCGGATGACCGGCAGCGTGGAGCTGTGGCCCGTCATGGCGGACTGCGAGCGTGGTCTCGGCCGTCCGGAGAAGGCGATGGCCATGGCCGGTGAGCCCGAGGTGCAGAAGCTCGACAAGGCCGGCCAGGTCGAGATGCGGCTGGTCGCGGCGGGTGCCCGGCGGGACATGGGCCAGGCGGACGCCGCGGTGGTGACCCTCCAGAGCCCGGAGCTCGCGTCGAGTGCGGTGCACCCGTGGACGGCGCGGCTGCGTTACGCGTACGCGGACGCGCTGCTGGCGGTCGGGCGTGAGGAGGAGGCGCGCGACTGGTTCGCCAGGGCGCTGGAGGCCGACCAGGGCGGTACGACGGACGCCTCGGACCGGCTCGCGGAGCTGGATGGCGTGGAGTTCACCGACGCGCTGGAAGAGGACGACGAGGCGGATACGGCCGAGGATGACGGCGAGCAGGGCGAGGCCGGTGCCGCGAAGGAGTGAGCCGGCCGTCGGCTGAGCCGATGTGACGCATGAGATGTGACGCGTGAGATGTGACGCATGAGGAAGGGCGGGACCCCGGGGAGGGGTCCCGCCCTTCTGCGTGTGGGGGTGCGGTCAGGAGGCCGGAGCGTACGGGGCGAGGGGGTTGCGGAGGGTGCCGATGAGCTGGAGGGCGCCCGCCGGGTCCTGGAGGTCGACCATCTCCTGGTTGTTGCGCAGCTGGAGGCGGTTGAGGCAGGAGAGCGCGAACTCGTCGGTGAACAGGTCGTAGTGGTCGAACTTGTCGGCGAGGTGGGGGTGGGCCGTCTGATAGTCGGTGACACAGGCGGCGACCGTGCGCCAGAAGGTGTCCTCGTCGAGGATGCCGTGGTCGTCGAGGGTGCTGCTGAGGAAGCGGAAGAAGCAGTCGAAGACGTCGGTGAAGACGGACAGGAGTTTCTTGTCCTCGGGGACGTCGGCGCGGATGCGTTCGACGGCGGGCGGCAGGACCGCGTCGGGGTCCATGACGGCGATCTCCTCGGCGATGTCCTTGAAGATCACGCGGGCCACGGCGCCGTCCTCGATGACCAGGATGGCGTTCTCGCCGTGCGGCATGAAGACCAGGTCGTAGGCGTAGAAGGCGTGGAGTACGGGCGTGAGGTAGGCGTCCAGGTAGCGGCGGAGCCAGACGGCGGGTTCCAGGCCGGACTCCTCGATGAGGGCGGCGGCGAGGGAGCCGCCGTCCTCGTCGGTGTGCAGGAGGGAGGCCATGGTGGCCAGGCGCTGGCCCGGTTCGATGGTGGGGACGGGGCTCTCGCGCCACAGGGCGGCGAGCATCTTCCGGTACGGGGAGCCCTTGGCGGTGGCGGCCTCGTACTGGCGGTGGTGGTAGCCGAGGGCGGCGCGCTCCCGGATGATCGAGAAGCGGGCGGCCCGGAAGGTGTCATCGGCGTCGATCAGGCGGGCCAGCCAGTCGTTGATGGCCGGGGTGGCCTCCATGTAGGACGCGGACAGACCGCGCATGAAGCCCATGTTGAGGACGGAGAGTGCCGTTTTGACGTAGTGCTTGGTGGGGCTGGTGGTGTTGAAGAAGGTGCGGATCGACTGCTGGGCCAGGTAGTCGTCGTCGCCGGGGCCCAGGCACACCAGGCGCTGCCGGGCGACTTCGGCGGCGAAGGTGACGGAGAGCTTGTTCCACCACTGCCAGGGGTGAGTGGGGAAGAAGTAGTAGTCGGCGGGGTCGAGGCCGAGGGTGGTGAGGGTGGCGGTGAAGCGGGCGCGGGTCCGGTCGGGGAGTTCGTCGCGGATCAGGGCGTCGTAGTCGAGGCCGGCGCCGGCGGTGAAGGTGGCGTGGTCGCGGTGGGCGGCGAGCCAGATCAGCCGGAGCGGGGCCGCGGTCTCGGGGGCGTAGGCGTGGTACTCGTGGATGCCGAAGCCGAGCCGGCCGTTGTTGGCGACGAAGCAGGGGTGGCCCTCGGTCATGCCGGTCTCGATGGCCTGGAAGTCGGCCTTCGCGAGCTCCGCGGCGGAGGGCCGGCCGGCGGCGAGTTTGTAGGCGGTACCGGAGAGGGTGGAGCTGATCTCCTCCAGGTAGACCGGGAGGATCGCCTCGCCGAGGCCCAGGGAGTCCCGGAGTTCGAGGAAGAACGCCAGGGCGTCCAGGGGGAGTTCGTCGTGGTCGCGGTGGCGGGTGATGCTGTCGGCGTCGATCTGCCAGTGGTCCAGGGCGCGTCTGCGGGCGGCGAAGCGGTACTCGGTGGCGCCGTCGTCGCTGCGTACGGCGTAGTGGCCGTCCTGCGGGAGGCGCCGGGGAGTGAGCAGCCGCTCATGGGCGAACTCGGCGAGGCCCTTGCGGATCAGCAGCCGGTTGGCGCGGGCCCACAGGCCGGGGGTGAGGTGGGCGACGGCGTCCCGGGCGGACAGGTGCGGGGTGCCGTCGGAGGGGGCGGTCATCAGTGGTCTCCTCGGGTGGCCAGGAACTGGTCGCGGGTGCAGGTGCTGAGGTAGGCGTCTTTGGAGGGGAGCGAGACGGTGCGCAGGACCTCGAAGCCGACGGCCTTGTTGAGGGCGTGGACGGCGGTGTTGCGCGCGTCGGGCTCGACGACGACGCGGCGGGTGTCCGGGTCGGCGAAGAGCATCTCCATGACGGTGGTGATCACGGCGCGGGTGAAGCCGTGCACGGGGGTGTCGGTGGGCGCCGACAGGAAGTGCATGCCGATGTCGCCGGGTTCGGCGGCGTGGATGCCGACGAGTTCGCGGTGGGCGGGGTCGTAGCGCTCCATGAGGAAGGCCGGGGTGCCGTTGTGCAGGCCGAGGAAGGCGTCGTGGAAGGGGTCGGCGGAGATGCGCGCGAACTCCTTCTCGACGGCGGCGAGGTCGCAGTCCTGCATCAGCCAGAAGGCGGCCTTGGGGTGGGTGACCCAGCGGTGCAGCAGTTCGGCGTCGCCGTACGGGTCGACCGGGCGGAGCGAGAACTCCCCGAGAGCGGCGTCGGTGCGGGTGAAGAGGGGGGTGGTCATGCCGGGAGCTCCATGGGGTGGTGCGGGCCGGCCGGACCGGCCGGGGCGGCGAACTCCTGGAAGGCGATGGCCTTTTCGACCGGGTAGTACTCGCGGCCGAGCAGTTCGCGGATGATGCACGCGTTGCGGTAGGCGGCCATGCCGAGGTCGGGGGTGACGAAGCCATGGGTGTGCAGCTCGGCGTTCTGCACGAAGATGCCCTGGCCGGTGGTGTCGATGCTGTAGTTGCGCGCGACGTCGTAGCGGCCGGCGTCGTCCCAGACGATGCGGTCGCGGACGGGGGAGAGGAAGTCCGGTACGCGGTAGCGGTAGCCGGTGGCGAGGATCAGGCCCTGGGTGTCGAGGGCGAAGTCCGTGCCCTGTTCCTCCTGGCGCAGGCCCAGGGTGTAGGTGCCGGACGTCTCGTCGTAACGCGCCCGGTGCAGGGCGGTGTTGGTCAGGAGCCGGGTGGGGACGGGGCCGGCCAGGTTCTTCTGGTAGAGCAGATCGAAGATGTCGTTGATCAGCTCGGAGTCGATGCCCTTGTACAGGTGCTTCTGGGTGGCGTTGAGGCGGTCGCGGGTGGCCGGCGGGAGGGCGTGGAAGTAGTCCACGTACTCCGGGGAGGTCATCTCCAGCGTGAGCTTGGTGTATTCGAGGGGGAAGAAGCGTGGGGAGCGGGTGGCCCAGGTCAGGTGGTAGCCGTGGCTGTCGATGTCCTGGAGGAGGTCGTAGTAGATCTCGGCCGCGCTCTGGCCGCTGCCGATGAGGGTGATGCTGTCCTTGGCCTGGAGGGCGGCCTTGGCGTCGAGGTACCCGGCGTTGTGCAGCAGATCGCCGCCCAGCTCCCGGCAGGCGTCGGGGAGGTACGGCGGGGTGCCGGTGCCCAGGACGAGCCGGCGGGCGCGGAAGGTGTGACGTTCGCCGGTGGGCAGCTGCTCGGCGTGGACGACGTAGAGCTCCTCGCGCTCGTCGTACTCGACGGTGGTGACCCGGTGGCCGAAGCGGATGGAGTCGAGTTTGCCGGCCGCCCAGCGGCAGTAGTCGTTGAACTCGGCGCGCAGCGGATAGAAGTTCTCGCGGATGTAGAACGAGTACAGCCGCCCCGATTCCTTGAGGTAGTTCAGGAACGAGAAGGGGGAGCTGGGGTCGGCGAGGGTGACCAGGTCGGCCAGGAACGGCACCTGGAGGTGGCTGCTGTCCAGCATCATGCCGGGGTGCCAGTCGAAGGACGCCTTGTCGTCGAGGAACAGGCCGTCGAGTCCGTCGATCGGCTCGGTCAGGCAGGCCAGGCCCAGGTTGAACGGGCCGAGGCCGATGGCGATGAAGTCGTAAGGGGCGGACACAGGGGTCTCCGAGGGGGACTGTTGACGGGGGAGGGTCAGCGCGCGCTGAGGGCCGGCCGGGGCTGCTCGGCGAGGAAGCTGCCGGCGTGCTCGGCGATCAGATCGAGGACGGTGGCGATGTCCTCCAGCGTGGTCTCCGGGTTGAGCAGGGTGAACTTGAGGTAGTGGCGGCCGTCGACGACGGTGCCCGCGACGATCGCCGCGCCGGAGGCGAACAGCGCCTCCCTGGCGTGCAGATTGACCCGGTCGCTGAGTTCGGGGTCCTGGTCGGTGGAGGGCACGTAGCGGAAGACCAGGGTGCTCAGCCGGGGCTCGACGACGACCTCGAAGCGGGGGTCGTCGTGCAGCAGTTTCCAGGCGTCCGCGGCCCGGTCGATGACCTCGTCGAAGAGTTCGCCGACGGCCTGGGCGCCCATGATGCGCAGGGTGAGCCAGAGCTTGAGGGCGTCGAAGCGGCGGGTGGTCTGGATCGACTTGTCGACCTGGTTGGGGATGCGCTGCTCCACCATGCGGCGGGGGTTGAGATAGTCCGCGTGGTAGGTGACATGCCGCAGGGTGGCGCGGTCGCGGACCAGGATGGCGCTCGAACTGACCGGCTGGAAGAAGGACTTGTGGTAGTCGACGGTCACCGAGTCGGCGCGTTCGATGCCGGCCAGCAGGGCGCGGCGGCGGGAGACCAACAGTCCGCAGCCGTAGGCGGCGTCGACATGCATCCAGGTGCCGTATCCGGCGCACAGGCCGGCGATCTCGGGAAGCGGGTCGATGGAGCCGAAGTCGGTGGTGCCGGCGGTGGCGACGACGGCCATGGGTATCAGGCCGTCGCGCCGGCAGCGGGCCAGTTCGGCGGCGAGTGCGTCGGTGCGCATGCGCTTGGAGTCGTCGCAGGGGACGGCGATGACGGCTTCGGCGCCCATGCCGAGCAGGGTGGCCGACTTGCGGATGCTGAAGTGGCTGCATTCGGAGGTGAGGATGCGCAGCCGGGGCAGGACGTCGGTGAGGTGGGCGTCGGTCGCGCCCTCGCGGCTCAGCTCCCGGCGGCAGGCCTCGTCGCGGGCGAGCAGCATGGCCTGGAGGTTGGACTGGCTGCCGCCGCTGGTGAAGATGCCGTCGGCCGCCTCGCCCAGGCCGATCCGCTCGGTCGTCCAGTCGATCAGCCGGCGCTCGATGAGCGTGCCGCCCGCGCTCTGGTCCCAGGTGTCCAGGGAGGAGTTGACGGCGGAGAGCACGGCCTCGCCGACGAGGGCGGGGATCACCACGGGGCAGTTGAGGTGCGCGAGGTAGCGCGGGTGATGGAAGTAGACGGCGTCGCGGAGGTAGACCTCTTCGAGTTCGTCGAGCGCGGCGGCCGCGTCGTGCAGCGGGCTGTCGAGGTCGACGCCGGCGATGGTGGGGGTGAGGCCGTCGACGGTGATGCCGGTGAACGGCTGGGCGGTGCCGGCGATTTTGGCGCTGATCCGCGTGACGCTCTCGGTGACCGCGCTCCGGTAGTGCCGGGCGGTGCCGTTGGTGAGCAGATAAGCCCGGTGGTCGGCCGGGTCCTCGGCGGAATGCGCGAGGAGACTCATGAAGGTGTCCTCCCTGGTGCGGAGTTGACCACGTCCTGCGCAGGACAGGGTGTGCGCAGGGGCAGGGAGACCCCGCCCGGCGACGTAGTGAGGTAAGCCTAACCTAACTAGGACTGCCGGGCGGGGCTGAGAGACCGTGAAGGCGCCTGAAGATCAGTTCTCGTCGCCGTCCAGGGTGCGCAGGACCAGGCCCGTGGCGGGCTTGGGGCCGAAGGAGGTGGACTTCCGCGGCATCGTCACGCCGTGCTCGGCGAGCTGACGGACCGTCTCCTCGGAGGTGGCGCGCATCAGCACGGCCGTCCCGCCGTGCCGGGCGGCCTGCTCGACGGCGGCTTCGGTGTGATGCAGATAGCCGATGTCCGACGGGTGGTCAGGAATGTGCCAGACCTCGTCCAGCAGGACGGAGTGCAGCACGGTGGCGTCCAGTTGCCGCCAGGCCTCGGGCCGGTCCCGGCGGATCGTCCGGTCCAGCAGGCCGGGGTCGGGACGGTCCAGGAGATGGAAGGAGTCCGGCCCGCCGGCGAGCACGAAGGCGGTGCCGGGCGTCTCCTCCAGGGCCTCCATGGCGGCGGACAGCTCGCCGGGGAGGGCGCGGGCACGGAAGGCGCCGGCCAGGTCCGCCAGTGCCTTGGCGGGCGGCAGATGCGGCAGTACCCGGTGGATCGCGCGGACCTGGAGCGGGTAACGGGCGGTGTCCACCAGCAGCACCAGGCCGGAGGCCCAGGGCGAGCCGGCGGTGGTGCCGGGCCGCTGCTCGTACAGCCGCTGGTAGGTCGCCCAGCGGTGGTGGCCGTCGGCGATCAGGGCCTGCCGGTGGGTGAGGTCGTCGTCGATGGCGGTGAGGTCGGCCGGGTCGGTGACCGCCCACAAGCGGTGCGCGAAGCCGTCCTCCGTAGTGGTGGCGAGCAAGGGCTCCCGTTCCACCACGCGCTCGATGACCGCGGCGGCGCCGGTCGCGGTGCCCTCACCGCGGTAGGAGAGCAGCAGCGGTTCGAAGTTCGCGGCCGCCGCCCGCATCAGGGCGGCCCGGTCCTCGACCACCTCGGGGATGACGCCCTCGTGCGGCAGCACCGGACCGTCCAGCCGCAGCGCCCCGATCAGCCCGCGCTGGAGCACCTCGCCGGCGCGCTGCTCGTAGACGTACAGCGCGGGCTCGGCGTCCTGCGTCAGCACGCCCTCGCTGCGCCAGCGGTGCAGGGTGTCGGCGGCCTGGCGGTGGCGGGTGGTGGGGTCAGCGGCGTGCGGGAGGATCAGCCGGACGATGTTGTACGGATCGGCGGTCTCCAAGTGGCGCACGCCGTCCGGCCGGACCACCACGTCGTACGGCGGGGACATCACAGCGGTCAGGCTGCTGACCCGCTCCGGGGCGTAACGCAGCCCGCGGAACGGGAGGAGGCGGAGGCCGTCGGTACTGGTCATTGAAGAATGCTATGCCGCCGGACGGATGAGGGAAGATCGGGGGACAGCCCGTGCGTGGCTGGAAATATCGGTACGCGCGAAGTGGAGGGCGAGGGTCCCCACGGTGCGGTGAGTGCGCCCCCGGGGGCGGCGGATGCCCGGCGCGATGTGTGGAGCGAGGAGCGAGACGGCATGAACGAGCAGGTTCGCAGGCGGCCCGACGGGTCCCGGCAGGCGCTGAGCGAGGCATATGACACCGCGCTGCTGGATCTGGACGGGGTGGTCTACGCCGGCGGACAGGCCATCGAGCACGCCGTGGCGTCGCTGACGCGGGCGCGGGAGGGCGGAATGCACCTCGCCTATGTGACCAACAACGCCGCCCGGACCCCACAGGCCGTCGCCGACCAGCTGTCCGGTTTTGGTCTGCCGACCGGTCCGGACGATGTGATCACCTCGGCGCAGGCGGTGGCGCGGCTGATCTCCGAGCAGGTGCCGGCGGGCTCTCGGGTGCTGGCCATCGGCGGCGAGGGGCTGCGGGTGGCGCTGCGCGAGCGCGGTCTCGTCCCGGTCGGCTCCGCGGACGACGACCCGGCGGCCGTGGTGCAGGGCTACGACCCCTCGCTGGACTGGGAGCGGCTGGCGGAGGCCGCGTACGCGGTGCAGCGCGGAGTGCCCTGGTTCGCGTCCAACACGGATCTGACGATCCCCAAGGAGCGTGGGATCGCGCCCGGCAACGGTGCGTTGGTGGAGGTGGTCCGGATCGCCGCGGGCGGCAGCCCGCAGGTGGCGGGCAAGCCGCAGCCGCCGATGCACCGCGAGACGGTGCTGCGGACCGGTGCGCGGCGGCCGCTGGTGATCGGCGACCGGCTCGACACCGACATCGAGGGAGCCTGCAACGGCGAGGTCGACTCGCTGCTTGTGCTCACCGGCGTCACCACACCCGCCGAGCTGCTGGCGGCCCCGCCGCAGCACCGCCCCGCCTATGTGGACGAGGATCTGCGCGGGCTGCTGACCCCGCAGCCGGAGGTGACCGCCGCCGACGGCGGTTTCCGGTGCGGCGGCTGGCGGGCCGAGGCGGCCGGCGACGCCCTGCGGGTGGCGGGCGAGGGCGCACCCCTCGACGGGCTGCGGGCGCTGTGCGCGGCGGCCTGGACGGCGGCGGGGGACGGCAGTTACGCGGCGGACACGGGGCCGGCGCTGGCGCGGATCGGCAGGTGAGAGGGTGTCCCGGCGCGCGGGGTCAGTCCTCCTCGGGCGCCGGGGCACCGGCCGTCAGCTCCGCGAGCAGCTCTTCCTCGGAGGCGCCACGGCGCCAGTAGCCGGTGAACTTGACGGCCCTGCGGTCGATGCCGCGCTCGCGGACGAGATGCCTGCGCACCGCCTTGACGGTGCCGGACTCGCCGGCGATCCAGGCGTACGGGGTGCCCTCGGGAAGCTCGGCGGCGCGCAGGGCGTCGAGCACCGGCTCGTGCCGTGCGGCGGTCGCTCCGTCCCGGACGAGCCAGGTGATGTCGGTGTCGGCGAAGGACGGCAGCTGCTGCCGGTCGTCCTCGTGCGCGATCTCGATCCAGACCTTGGCGCGGGTGCCGGGGGAGAGCCAGGACAGGATGCCGGCGATCGCGGGCAGTGCCGTCTCGTCGCCGGTGATCAGGATCCAGTCGGTACCGGCCGGCGGCCGGAAGTCGACACCGCCGTTGTCCTCCACGGCCGGGGCGAGGACGGTCAGCCGGTCGCCGGGCCGGGCCTGCGCGGCCCAGCGGGAGGCGGGGCCGCCGGCCAGCGGCGAGGCGACCGGCCCGGCACCGTGCAGCGCGAAGTCGACATCGAACTCCCGTGGTTCATGGCGCTGTTCGCGGATGGTGTACGAGCGCATCACCGGCCGCTCGGCCGGGTCCTGCGCCCGCCAGGTGGTGTACCAGCCGTCGCCGGTGTCGTGGAAGACCGGCCGCTCCTGGTGGGGCTGCGGGAGGAAGAGCTTGAAGCGCTGGTCACGACCGCCGGAGGCCAGTTCGGCCAGCCGTTCACCGCCGAAGGTGACCCGCACCACGGAGGGGCTCAGCCGTCGGGTCCGTACGACATGCACGTCGAAGAAGCGGAACGGTGCGGTGGCGGGGGCGGCGGTCGTGGTCATGTGGGGGACCTCCCGGGACGGGGCGGGGACTGTCGGTGTGGTGGTGCGGTGGCTTTCGGGTGGTGCGATGGCTTTCGGCGTATGCCGAGGCGCTGAGGTGCGTGGGTGCCGCGGTGGACCGTGGCGGCCGGGAGGTGCTGCGGCCGGGCCCGGCGATCCACCGCGGCGGTACGTCACTTGGTCTTCTTGGCGCCCTCGATGGCCTTGGCGAGCGACTCGATGAGCGGGGCGGCGCCCGCGTAGGAGAAGCGCGGTTCGCTCGACCACGGGGTGATCTGGCCGGCCTTGACCGCGGGCAGCTTGGCCCAGGAGGGCTTGGCCGCCAGGTCCTTGGGCTGGAGGGTGGCGGTCCGGTTGTCCAGCAGGAGCACATCCGCCTGGTACTTGTCGGCGTTCTCCCAGCTCAGGCTCTCGAAGTAGCCGCCCTTGTCCAGGTGGTCGGGGACGATCAGATCGACGCCGAGGGACTTGTAGTACATGAGGTCGGCGTTGATGCCGGGGTTGGACGCGTAGAAGAGGTCCGGGCTGCCGGAGCAGGCGAGCACCTTGACCGGGTGGGACTTGGCGGCCTTGCGCAGCGCCGCGGACGCCTTCTCGAAGCGGGCCTTGGCGTCGGTGACCTTCTTCGCCCGGAGGTCGGCGCCGAGCGACTCGGCCAGCTCGGCGTAGCGTTCGATGATCTTGACGAGCGGGACCCGGGCCGAGGTGATGGCGACGGTCTTCGCCAGCGGGGTGATCTTGTCCTTGCTGTCGTCCGGTACGAACCACAGGGCGCCCGGCTCGTACATGTTCGTGACCAGCAGATCGGGGCGCAGGGACGCGTACTTCTCGACGTTGAACTGGTTGTAGGCGTTGCCGATGATGGTGACCTTGTCGACATCCAGGTCGCCCGCCTGCGGATCGGGCTTGCCGTTCTTCAGCTTCGTGGGGCCGAAGACACCGACGATCTGCTCGTCGATCCCGAAGTCGTGCAGTGCGGCCGCGGTGCCGGTGAAGGCGACGATGCGCTGCGGGGTGTTCTTCAGCGAGACCTTCTGCTCGCGGTCGTCGGTGAACGACCACGGGCCGGTGTCGGCGCCCTTGTCGGCACCCCCCGAGCCCTTGTCTCCGCCGCATGCGGCCAGCAGGGCGCCGATACCGACGGCGCCCCCCGCGGCCAGGATGCCGCGACGGGACAGAGTGACGTGTGGGGAGGTGCTCATGGGTGCACTTCTCTCTGGGAGGGGCTGCGAGTTGAATGTGAGGGTAGGCTAACCTAACCGTCGTGTTGGTTGACAGTCCCCCCGAAGCGGCAACGGCTCCGGACCCCGTGACACCCCGGCGGCGCCCCCTCCTGCGTTCCGCGGGGCTGGTGGTCTCGGTGGCCGTATTGGCCGTCATCGTCGTCCTCGGCATCGCCGTCGGCGCCAAGCAGATCCCCCTCGACCAGGTGTGGCACGGGGTGTTCCACTACTCCGGCTCCGACACCGACGTCGTCATCCGCGATGTCCGCTTCCCGCGCACCCTGCTCGGCCTGCTCGTCGGCGCCGCGCTCGGCCTGGCCGGCACGGTCATGCAGGCGCTGACCCGAAACCCCCTGGCGGACCCCGGAGTTCTCGGCATCAACGCCGGTGCCTCGGCCGCGGTCGTCACCGCCGTCAGCTTCTTCGGCATCACCTCGCTGACCGGCTATGTGTGGTTCGCGTTCGCCGGGGCCGCGGTGGTCAATGTCGCGGTGTACGTCCTCGGCGGCACCCGGGGCGCCACGCCCGTACGGCTCGCCCTGGCCGGCACCGCGCTGACCGCCGTCCTGGTCGGCTACATCAACGCCGTCAATCTGATGGACACCGCGGCGCTGGACAAGATGCGCTTCTGGACGGTGGGTTCGCTGGCCTCGGCCACTCTGCCGACGGTCACCGCGATCGCGCCGTTCCTGGCGGTGGGCGGCGTCCTCGCGCTGCTGATCGCCCGGCCGCTGAACGCCATCGCGCTCGGCGACGACCAGGCGCGGGCGCTGGGTGCCCGGCTGACCCGCACCCGGGTGCTGGCGATGCTCGCCGTCACCCTGCTGTGCGGCGGGGCGACCGCCGCCTGCGGCCCGATCGTCTATGTGGGCCTGATGGTTCCGCATGCCGTACGCGCCGTCACCGGGCCCGATATGCGCTGGATCCTGCCGTACTCCGCGGTGCTCTCACCGGTCCTGCTGCTCGGTGCGGATGTCCTCGGCCGGGTCGTGGCCCGGCCCGGTGAGCTCCAGGTCGGCATCGTCACGGCCGTCCTCGGCGGACCGGTCTTCATCTATCTCGTACGACGTCGGAGGATGGCCCAGCTGTGAGCGCGACCGTGAAGTCCGGTGAGGCGGTGGGTTCCGGGGCCGGGAAGACCCGGGCGACGGGGGCCCGGCGGGTGCGGGCGGTACGCACCAAGGGCGGCCTGTCGGTGCGCCTGGACGTACGCGCCACGGCCGTCGGACTGCTGCTGCTGGCCGTCGCACTGGCCGCCGCCGTCGCCCTGATCGGCTCCGGCGACTACCCGATGACCCCGGCCGAGGTGCTCGCCGCCCTGACCGGCGGAGGGGACGCCGGCCAGCAGTACATCGTGCACGATCTGCGGCTGCCGCGGGTTCTGGTGGGGCTGTTGGTCGGGGCGGCGTTCGGGGTTTCCGGGGCCGTCTTCCAGACCGTCTCCCGCAATCCGCTGGGCAGCCCGGACGTCCTGGGTTTCGCCCAGGGCTCGTCCGTCGGCGCCCTGGCCGCCATCGTCTACTTCCAGGCCGATGCCTTCGGGGTCGCGGCCGGAGCGGTGGCCGGCGGGGTGGGCACCGGGATCGCCATCTTCCTGCTCGCCTGGAAGCGCGGCATCCACGGCTACCGCTTCGTGCTCGTCGGCATCGGAGCCAGCGCCATGCTCTACGCGATGGTGCTCTTCCTCATGACCAAGGCGAACATCGTCGAGGCGACCCGGGCCACCACCTGGATGACCGGTTCCCTCAACGGCCGTGACTGGGACCAGGTCCAGCCACTGGCCGCGGTCTGCGCCGTCCTCGTCCCGCTGCTGCTGTTCTACGGGCGGCCGCTGCGCATGCTGGAGATGGGCGATGACGCCGCGTCCGCGCTCGGCGTACGGGTCGACCGGGTCCGTGTCGTCGTGCTGCTGGCGGCGGTGGTGCTCGTCGCCGCCGCCACCGCGGCGGCCGGGCCGATCTCCTTCGTCGCGCTCACCGCACCCCAGCTGGCCCGCCGGCTGACCCTTCCGCGCTGGCTCAAGGGCGGGGGGAGCGGGGGCGGTGCTCCGATGCCCGGTCCCAATCTGGTGCTCTCCGGCCTCATGGGTGCCGTGCTGCTGGTCGCCGCCGACTGGGCGTCCCAGCGGCTCTTCGGCGCCGACCAGCTGCCAGTGGGGGTGCTCACCGGTGTCCTCGGCGGCGGCTATCTGCTGTGGCTGCTGGCCACGGAGCGCAAGGCGGGACGGGTGTGAGCGGCCGGGCGACGGCGGAAGGACCGGCCGGGAGGCGGGCGCCGGAGGGACCGGCCGGGAGGCGGGCGCCGGCGGGCGGTGCGGGATGCGCCGGGCGGCGGACGCCGGAGAACGGCCCGACCCGCGCCGGGCGGCTATCCCGCGGCGGGCCGGGCGACGGTGCGGCCCCCGGCAGGCGGCGGCCCCTGGCCGGCGACGGTGCGGCCGGTACCGGGCCGGCCCACAGCAGTGACACGACAACCCCAGGAGTTCCGAAGTGAGCCGTCTCTCGGCCGAGAACGTCACCCTCGCCTACGACCAGCGGGTCATCGCCGAGAACCTCTCGGTCGCCATCCCCGACCACTCCTTCACGGTCATCGTCGGCCCCAACGCCTGCGGTAAGTCCACGCTGCTGCGCGCGCTGTCGCGGATGCTCAAACCGGCCAGGGGATCGGTCCTGCTGGACGGCGCGGCGATCTCCTCGCTGCCGGCCAAGAAGGTCGCCAGGACACTCGGGCTGCTGCCGCAGTCCTCGATCGCCCCGGACGGGATCACCGTGTCGGACCTGGTGGCCCGCGGCCGCTATCCGCACCAGGGGCTGCTGCGGCAGTGGTCGCCCGAGGACGAGCGGATCGTCGAGGAGTCGATGGCGGCCACCGGCGTCGGCGAGCTGGCCGACCGCTATGTCGACGAGCTGTCCGGCGGGCAGCGGCAGCGGGTGTGGATCGCGATGGCGCTCGCCCAGCAGACCCCGCTGTTCCTGCTGGACGAGCCGACGACCTATCTGGACATCCAGCATCAGATCGAGGTGCTGGACCTGTGCGCCGAACTCCACGAGGAACAGGGACGCACGCTGGTCGCGGTCCTCCACGACCTCAATCACGCGGCCCGTTACGCGACGCATCTCATCGCCATGAAGGACGGCGCGGTCATCGCCGAGGGCGCCCCGGCCGACATCGTCACGGCGGAACTGGTGGAGCGGGTCTTCGGCCTCGGCTGCCAGATCATCGAGGACCCGGAAAGCGGCACTCCGTTGGTCGTGCCGGCGGCACGCAAGCCGCGTAATGGGGGTGCCCGCCGGGGTCGGGCGACGGAGGAGCAGTCGTCCGCGGGGGAGGGGGCGCCTCCGGCAGCGGAGAAGGCTGCGGGGGTGCAGGAGTCTGTGGGGGCTGAGGAGGCCTCGGGGGCTGAGGAGGCTTCGGCGGGGGTTGGGCGGGGGAGCGGTCGGTAGGGGAGAGGGGGAGGGAGAGGGAGAGGGCGGGGCGCGTCGTGGGGCTGTGGCTGGTAGGTCGGGCCGCGCCGGGCGTGATGTGTCAGGGCGTGGCCGGTGGGGCGCTCGGGGACGCGGCTGAAGGGGCGTGACGGGCGGCGGTCCGGCTCACGTGGGTGTGACACGAGCGGGGCTGCACCTGGCCAGGCGCGGAGGGATGGGCTGCTGTTACAGCAGTGTCCTGAGGCGGAGCAGGTCGCGTAGGCCGGCCTCCAGCTTGACGCGGCCGCTGCCCCAGGCCCTGGCGAAGTTCAGCTCTCCGTCCACCAGGGCCACCAGGTCGTCGCCCGCCATGGACAGCCTGATGTCGGCCTTTTGCGGGGGCGGGCCCGGGACGTTGGTCACCTCCTGGATGGTGCCGTCGGCCAGCCGCCCGAGGAAGGTCACATCGAGGTCCGTGATGCGGCAGCTGAGTGAGCGGTCGAACGTGGCGGCCTGGCGGACGCTGCCGTCGGCCGAGGACAGGTTCTGGGCCAGCCGGTCGAGAGCGGCGCGGCACTGGTCGAGGGTTGCCATCGTGATCGACGATACGCCAGGTCGGGGACGGCTCGTTCCTCCTCGACCGGCTTCGCCGAGGTAGCGTCGGGGGCATGGAAGAGCCGACGTCCGGCCCGGAGCCGGAGGCGCCCGCGCAAGCCGCGCCAGGGGACCCCACAGAGCCTGTGGAACCGAACGAGCCCGGGCAGCGCGAGGGTGAGGGCAGCGGAGCCGTGAGCACCGCGGGTCGAGTCCCGGCCGGTCTCGTCGGGCCGGACGGCGTGGCAGGGCCGGACGATGTCGCTGAGCCGCGCGGCAACGCCGAGTCGGACAGTGCCGCTGAGCCTGACGGACGGGGCCGGTCGGGCGGCGCGGGCGAGCCGGAGGGGCCCGCTGGGCCGCAGCCGATCGGGGTGGACGTGGCACCGACCGGTGAGGCCGCGGTCGATGCCCGGCTGCGGCGCCTCGCCGACGCCGACCACCTCCCCGCGAGCGAACACCTCCAGGTGTACGAGGATGTGCATCGTGGGCTGCGCGATGTGCTGGCCGGTCTCGACCAGCACCCCGGGCCGCCCGCCCCTTCCTCGACGACGCACGACAACAGGAGCTGAACCACAGGTGGCAGGAGTGGCACGACGCCGACTCGACGCGGAGCTGGTGCGCCGCAAGCTGGCCCGTTCCCGCGAGCACGCGAGCCAGCTGATCGCCGCGGGCCGGGTGACCGTCGGCGGGGCGACCGCGACCAAACCGGCCACCCAGGTGGAGACCAGCGCGGCCGTGGTCGTCCGCGAGGACGAGAGCGACCCCGACTATGTCTCGCGCGGCGGGCACAAGCTGGCCGGGGCGTTCGCCGCCTTCGTCCCGCTCGGCCTGAAGGTCGAGGGCCGCCGGGCGCTGGACGCGGGCGCCTCGACCGGTGGCTTCACCGATGTCCTGCTGCGGGCCGGCGCACGTCATGTCGTCGCCGTCGACGTCGGATACGGACAGCTCGCCTGGTCGCTCCAGAGCGACGAGCGGGTCACCGTGAAGGACCGCACCAACGTACGCGAATTGACCCTGGAGCAGATCGACTCGGAGCCCGTCGACCTCGTCGTCGGCGATCTCTCCTTCATTCCGCTGGGGCTCGTACTGCCCGCGCTGGCCCGCTGTGCGGCGCCCGACGCGGATCTGGTGCTGATGGTCAAGCCGCAGTTCGAGGTCGGCAAGGAGCGGCTGGGCAGCGGCGGGGTGGTGCGCAGCGCGGAGCTGCGGGCCGAGGCCGTCCGCGCGGTCGCGAGCCGGGCCGCCGAACTGGAATTTGGCGTACTTGGCGTAACTGCGAGCCCACTGCCTGGACCTTCCGGGAATGTCGAGTACTTTCTGTGGCTGCGCGCCGGGGCGCCTGCACTCGACCCGGCGGACGTCGACCGTGCAGTGGCGGAGGGGCCTCGTTGACCACTACCCATGCAGTTGAAGGCAGCGCAGCACACGAGAACACCGGAGCCGGGCGGACGGTGTTCCTGCTCGCACACACGGGCCGCCCCGCGGCCATCCGCAGTGCCGAACTCGTTGTCCAGGGGCTGCTGCGCAGCGGCATCGGGGTGCGTGTGCTGGCGGAGGAGGCGGCGGATCTGCCGCTGCCGTCGTCGGTCCAGCGCGTCGACTCCGAAGTATGCGCCGCCGAGGGCTGCGAACTCCTGGTGGTGCTGGGCGGGGACGGCACGCTGCTGCGCGGCGCGGACTTCGCCCGGACGTCCGGGGTCCCGATGCTCGGCGTCAACCTCGGCCGGGTCGGCTTCCTCGCGGAGGCCGAGCGCGACGACCTCGACAAGGTCGTCGACCGGGTCGTCACCCGGGCGTACGAGGTCGAGGAGCGGATGACGCTCGATGTCCTCGTGCGCAACAACGGCAATGTCGTACACACCGATTGGGCCCTGAACGAGGCCTCGGTGGAGAAGGCCGCACGGGAGCGGATGCTGGAGGTGGTGACCGAGGTCGACGGCCGGCCGGTCTCGCGCTTCGGCGGCGACGGCGTGGTCTGTGCGACCCCGACCGGTTCGACCGCCTACGCCTTCTCGGCCGGCGGGCCGGTGGTCTGGCCCGAGGTCGAGGCCCTGCTGATGGTCCCGATCAGCGCCCACGCCCTGTTCGCCAAGCCGCTGGTCACCTCGCCGCGTTCCGTGCTCGCGGTGGAGGTCCAGCCCAAGACGCCGCACGGCATTCTCTGGTGCGACGGCCGCCGCAGTGTCGAACTCCCCGCCGGCGCCCGCGTCGAGGTCCGCCGTGGCGCCGTACCCGTACGCCTGGCCCGTCTGCACCATGCCTCCTTCACGGACCGCCTGGTCGCCAAGTTCGCCCTCCCCGTGGCGGGGTGGCGGGGGGCGCCGCACTAAGGGGTCTCCGGTGCGTCCCCGCTGCCGTCGGTTCCGGCGGCAGCGGACGCCGGCCGCGCGGAGCGTCACGCATCCGCGGCGCTGCCGGGAGACGGCCCGGCCGCTCGTGAAGACGCTCGCGAATATCGACATGTGGACCCGGCCGCGGAGCGGAGTGATGGCCCTGCCCGGCGCGGCGCCGTCGGCCGCCGCCGCCCGGTCCGCGGCGGACGGCAGGGCCTCCGCGCCGGCCGCGAAGAGCCGCTTCACCGACGCGATGAGCCACCGCATCGATGCGCCGGCAAACGCCACCGCACCCCGCGTGACCACCGCTGTCTTTCCCGCCGCGGCGCGGTGACCGCACCACCCCGCATGCGTCGTCGGGTACGTCGATCCGCTGGACATGACCACACCTTTCGTTCCGGACTGTGATCAGCTTGACGGCTGAGCGTGATCACGCACCATGCGGAATTCCTCCGTCTTTCGCTGCGGTTTTCCGCAGGGGCGGGGGCAGGAGTGAGGGGAGGCCGTCGCGGGGCCACCCCGGGACCTCGTAAGGTCGTATCCGTGTTGGAGGAGATGCGGATCCGGTCCCTGGGTGTCATTGACGACGCCGTTGTCGAGCTGTCCCCCGGCTTCACGGCGGTGACCGGCGAGACGGGCGCGGGCAAGACCATGGTCGTCACCAGCCTCGGCCTGCTGCTCGGCGGGCGCGCCGACCCCGCCCTGGTGCGGATCGGCGCCAAATCGGCGGTCGTGGAGGGCAGGATCAGCGTCGGCCCCCAGGCCCCCGCCGCGGTACGGGCCGAGGAGGCCGGTGCGGAGCTGGACGACGGTGCGCTGCTGATCAGCCGCACGCTCTCCGCGGAGGGCCGCTCGCGCGCCCATGTGGGAGGCCGTTCCGTACCCGTCGGCCTCCTGGCGGAGTTGGCCGACGACCTGGTCGCCGTACACGGCCAGACCGACCAGCAGGGCCTGCTGCGGCCGGCCCGTCAGCGCCAGGCCCTGGACCGCTACGCCGGAGACACGGTCGCGGTCCCGCTGGCCAAGTACACCGCCGCCCACCGCCGGCTGCGCGCCGTCGCCACCGAGCTGGACGAGCTGACCACGCGGGCCCGCGAGCGCTCACAGGAAGCCGATCTGCTGCGCTTCGGCCTGGACGAGATCGCGGCGGCCGAGCCGCAGCCCGGTGAGGACACCGAACTCGCCGCCGAGGCGGAGCGGCTCGGCCACGCCGAGGCACTGGCCTCCGCCGCGACCCTGGCGCATGCCGCGCTGGCCGGCAACCCCGAGGACCCCGAGGGCGTCGATGCCACCACCCTGGTCGCCGGCGCCCATCGCGCGCTGGAGGCCGTACGCAGCCATGACCGGGAGCTCGCCGGGCTCGCCGAGCGGATCGGCGAGATCGGCATCCTGATGGCGGATGTGGCGGGCGAGCTGGCCGGCTACGCGGACGGCCTGGACGCCGACCCGTTGCGGCTCGCCGCGGTCGAGGAGCGTCGTGCCGCGCTGAACAGCTTGACCCGCAAGTACGGCCAGGACATCGCGGCGGTGCTCGCCTGGGCCGAGGAGAGCGCCGCCCGGCTCGCCGAACTGGACGGCGATGACGACCGCATCGGCGAGCTGACCGCCGAGCGGGACGCACTCCGTACCGAACTGGGCGAACTGGCGCAAACGTTGACCGATGCCCGTACGGAATCGGCGAAGCGTTTCGCCGACGCGGTCACCGCCGAACTGGCCGAACTGGCCATGCCGCACGCCCGGGTGATCGTCGAGATCCGGCAGACCGAGGTCGCCGAGGACGCCGACGGCATCGAGGTCGGCGGCCGTACGGTGGCCTATGGACCGGCCGGCGCCGATGAGGTCGAACTTCTGCTGGCGCCGCATCCGGGCGCACCGCCCCGGCCGATCGCCAAGGGGGCGTCCGGCGGTGAGCTCTCCCGGGTGATGCTCGCCGTGGAGGTGGTCTTCGCCGGCTCCGCCCCCGTACCGACCTACCTCTTCGACGAGGTCGACGCGGGTGTCGGCGGCAAGGCGGCCGTCGAGGTCGGTCGGCGGCTGGCCAGACTCGCGAAGTCGGCGCAGGTCGTGGTCGTCACGCACCTCCCGCAGGTCGCGGCGTTCGCGGACCGCCAGCTTCTGGTGGCGAAGACGAACGACGGCTCGGTCACCAGGAGCGGTGTCACGGTCCTGGAAGGCGAGGAGCGGGTCCGCGAACTCTCCCGGATGCTGGCCGGCCAGGAGGACTCCGAAACGGCCCGCGCGCATGCCGAGGAGCTGCTGGAGACGGCGCGCACGGGCAGCTAGCAGCGGCTCGTGACCTGGTGCTTCAGCTCTCTCACCGGCTACCGGCTACCGGCTACCGGCTACCGGACTTCGGCCACCAACCACCGGCCATTGGGCCACCAACCACCTGCCACCGGTCGCCGGTCACGTCGTTCCCGCGTGACCCGCCGGCGCTCGCCCCTAGGGTGACGGGAAGCGAGCACGGCAGGGCCTGGGTGAGGGGCGTGACATGGCGGCGGTGGCGGGCGGCAGGGTGTCGGGGCGGATCTCGGCGCTCCTGGGGGCGGCAGGGGCGACCCGGGCCGTGTACACGGCGCTCAGGAAGCGCCCGCCGGGCGGTGCCGTCCTGTGGGAGCGGAAGAACTACGCCGGCCGGACCGTGAACCTGCACGCGGGTCTCGCCACGGCCACCGGTACCGCCCTGGCCGCCGTCACCGCACCGGGGCTGCCCGCCCGGACCCGGGCCGCCGGGGCGCTGGCCGTACTGGCCGCCGGGGGCTGTGGCGCGTACGACGACGTGTTCGGCGCCAGTGATCCACGCCGCGGATTCCGGGCGCACCTCTCGGCGCTCCGGCAGAAAGAGGTCACCAGTGGGGCGGTGAAGCTGTTCGGGATCGGCGCCGCCGGGCTCGCGGCCGGTGCCCTGCTCAAGGAGCGGCCGGTCGACAAAGTGCTGGCAGGTGTGGTGATCGCGGGCTCGGCGCATCTGGTGAACCTCCTGGACGTCCGGCCGGGCCGGGCGGCCGGCGCCGTCCTGGCCATCGGCGTCCCCGGGCTGCTGCGCCGCGGCCCGGCGGGCGCGCTGTCCGCCGCGCCCATGGGGGCCGCGGCCGCCGTCCTCGGCGACGACCTCGGGGAGCGCACGATGATCGGGGACGCCGGGGCGCACGCCCTCGGCGCGGCGCTCGGCCTCGCCATCGTCACCGGCAACGGCCGACGCGGCCTGGCGGTGCATGCCGCCGGACTGATCGCCGCCGCGGCCGCGGGGGACCGCGTCAGCCGGGCGGCGGCAGCGCTCTGAGGCAGCTGACGGCCTGCCGAATCGCCGCCCCGCCGGGGTAAGCACCCCGCGAGGGAGCAACCGCCCGTCACCGGCCACGTCCGTCACCGGCCCTGCCCCTCCGGGCAAGCACCCCGCGAGGGAGCACCACCCGTCACCGGCCCCACCCGTCACCGACCCCGCCCGGAGTTGAGCCGGGCGGCCTGGCGCGTCAGATAGTCGCGCTCGGCGAGGTTGGGCGCTCTCCGGGCCGCCTCGGCGTACAGCTGGGCCGCCGTCGTCAGGTCGCCGTCGCGCTCGTGGAGGTACGCCGCCACCGCGGCGTGGCGAGGCAGGGAGTCGTTCAGGGCGGCGAGCGCCGCCAGGCCGGCGCGTGGTCCGTCGGCCTCACCGACCGCCACCGCGCGGTTCAGCCGGACGACCGGGCTGTCGGTGAGGCGCGCGAGCTCGTCGTACCACTCGACGATCTGCACCCAGTCGGTCTCCTCGGCGGTGGGCGCGTCGGCGTGGAGTGCCGCGATGGCGGCCTGGGCCTGGAACTCGCCCAGCCGGTCGCGGGCGAGGGCCGTCTGAAGGATCTCGACGCCCTCGGCGATCGACGCGGTGTCCCACCGGCCGCGGTCCTGCTCGGCGAGCGGCACCAGGCTGCCGTCGGCCGCGGTCCGGGTGGCGCGCCGGGCGTGGTGGAGCAGCATGAGGGCGAGCAGCCCCGCCACCTCGGGATGGTCGATCGCGGCCGCGAGCTGCCGGGTGAGCCGGATGGCCTCGGCAGCGAGATCGACATCGCCGGAGTAGCCCTCGTTGAAGACCAGGTAGAGGACGCGCAGCACGGTGGCGACGTCGCCGGGCCGGTCGAACCCCACGCCGGAGACGGTGCGCTTGGCGCGGCTGATGCGCTGCGCCATGGTCGCCTCGGGCACCAGGTAGGCCTGGGCGATCTGGCGGGTGGTGAGCCCGCCGACGGCGCGCAGGGTGAGCGCCACCGCGGACGACGGCGTCAGCGACGGGTGGGCGCACAGGAAGTAGAGCTGGAGCGTGTCGTCCACCGAGGGCGCGGGCCCCCCCCCCGGCTCCTCGTCGACGAGGTCCTCACGGCGGCGGCGGGCGGCGTCCGCCCGGGTCGCGTCGAGGAACCGGCGCCAGGCCACGGTGACCAGCCAGCCCTTCGGATCCCGCGGGGGCTCGGCCGGCCAGACGCGGACCGCCTTGACCAGCGCGTCCTGCACGGCGTCCTCGGCCGCCGCGAAGTCGGCTCCGCGGCGGACGAGGATTGCGAGGACGCCCGGTATGAGGCTCCGGAGCAGGGCCTCGTTCATAGGGCCTCATTCATAGGGCTCGTTCATAGGGCTCGTTCATTGATGAGGGCACTCCGTGATGGTGGGCGTCGCGGTCAGGAACGGGCGCACCTCCAGCCACTCGTGAATCGGCTTCCCGCCCGCCCCGGGGGCGGCCGACAGTTCCCCGGCCAGCTCGACGGCGCGCTCGTGGCTGTCGACGTCGATCACCATCCAGCCGGCGATGAGGTCCTTGGTCTCGGCGAACGGGCCGTCGGTGACCGGCGGGCGCCCCTCGCCGTCGTACCGGACCCAGGTGCCCTCGGGGGCGAGCGCCTGACCGTCGACGAACTCGCCCGTCTTCTCCAGCCGGTCCGCGAAGTCCCGCATGTACCCCATGTGCGCCGAGATCTCCTCCGGCGTCCACTGGTCCATGGGCACGTCGTTGACCGCGGCCGGAGCGCCTCGGTAGTGCTTGAGCAGCAGGTACTTGGCCATGGTGGTCTCCTCGGTGCTGGTGCGTCCCATTGTGGTCGCGTGCACCCCGGGGACGGAGCCGGTCATGGGTTCTCGACATCGCCGCCCGAAGTTTTTTGGCCCGGGTGGCGGAAGCCGGGGGAGCCGCCTCGCGGTGTCCGGTCCACGGGGCGGGGCGAGGGCGAGGCAGAGCGACGTTCTCCAAGATCAGTTAGCGAGCGGCGGCCCCACCGGAGTGCGCCGGGACGGCGCCTTGTCCACAGCCGCTGCCACGAGCCATACACGACCAGACCGGTAATTCCCGGCATCACGCCTCCCGTGGCAACTCCTTATTCGGCCAAACACCGGCCGCGCTCCGAGTAGCGGCGCACGCGCCCTGTGACACGGCGCGAGGCGCGCTCCGGGGAGTGGGGTCACCCTCAAGAGCCATTGATCCGCGCGGGCGGTTTGTCGCCCATGTGGGTGATCTGGTGGGCGCTGGGGTGAGACTTCCCACCGGAACGGCGGCCGGACGGTGCCGATTTGACCCCGCCGGGCTGGCATCCTGGGCGCGGTGCGCAGTCCCGGGCCCGTTGTCCGCGTCCTGACCCCTCGCCGGGCAGGCAGGTGGCCGCCGCCGTGCGCCGCAGCTCAGCGGGCCGACCCCGCCGGTACGGCCCCGCCCGCCCCCGACCCAGGAGTCCGACCACGTGATCAGCACCCCGACCTCGGCGCACGGGCTGTCGCCGCTGCGCACGGTCCAGGTGCTCGGGCACGGCAGCGCCGGCAGCGCGGCACATGTCCGGTCGCTGGCAGAAGGGCTGGTCGCACGCGGCGTACGGGTGTCCGTCTGTGCCACGCCGGAAACCGAGGAGGCGTACGACTTCACCGGGGCGGGCGCGCGGTTCGTGCAGGTCCCGCCGCGGATGGATCCGGCGAGCGTGGCCGTCCTGCGCAGCGCCTGCTGGGACGCCGACCTCGTCCATGCGCACGGCCTGCGGGCCGGGCTGCGGGCCTCGATGGCGTTGCGCGGACTGCGCGGCCCACGGGGCGGGCGGCGGGTCCCCCTGGTCATCACCTGGCACACCAAGGCGCACACCGAGGGTGCGCGAGCCGGGGTGGTGCATCTGATGGAGCGGCGGGTGGCACGGGCGGCCGCCGTGGTGCTGGGGGCTTGTTCCGATCTCGTGGACCGGGCGCGTGAGCGGGGCGCCCGTGATGCGCGGCTTGCGCCGGTCGCGATTCCGCGCCCCCGGCCCGGTGGTACACCGGACGCGTTGGCGGAGCACGACCGGACGCGTCACAAGGAACGGGCCGAACTGGGCGCGGTGGACCGCCCGTTGCTGCTCGCGGTGGGCCGTCTCGATCCGAACCAGGGCCATGACCTGCTGCTGGACGCGGCGCATGCCTGGTGCGCGCTCGACCCCCAGCCGCTGGTCGCCATCGCGGGGGAGGGCGACCAGCGGAGCGCGCTCCAGCGGCGGATCGACAGCGAGCAGCTGCCCGTCCAGCTGCTCGGGCGCCGTGACGACGTGCCCGAACTCCTCGCCGCCGCCGACCTGGTGGTGCTGCCCAGCCGGTGGGAGGCGCGCTCGCTGATCGCCCAGGAGGCGCTGCGCGCCGGGGTGCCGCTGGTCGCCACCGACACCGGCGGCACCCGCGAACTGGTCGGCCGGGCCGCCGAACTGGTCCGCTACGGGGATGCCGCCGCCCTGGCCCGTACCGTTCTCGCGCTCCTCGCCGACCCCGCGCGGCGGGACGCGCTCGCCCAGGCGGGCCGCGCTCAGGCGGCCGGCTGGCCCAGCGAGAACGACACCGTCGCCCAGGTCCTCAGCGTCTACGACGAGTTGACCCAGCCCATTCAGCCGGCCTAGCCCGATTCAGCCGACGGCCGGGCCGGCCACGAGACGGCCGGGCCGCCAGGACAGCGGGACGGCCACTACGGCGGGTCGGCCCATCAGTCACCCGCCCAGCAGCTCCCTGCCGCCCCCACCGATAGGCTCCCCGCATTCGATTCATGTACGGCCGTCGGGATCTTCTTCGTGGCCGTGGTGCCGCAGTTCCTCCCCGAGGGGCACTCGGTGCTGGGCACCACGCTGCTGCTCGGGGCCGTCGACGCGGTGATCGCGGCGGGCCGGCTGCTGCTGGTCGTGGTCGGCGCGGGCCGGCTGCTGCGCCGTCTGCGGCGTCCCCGGGTGCACCGCAATCTGGAGCGCACCACGGGCGGGGTGCTGATCGCGCTCGGTATGGGGACGGCGGCTGAGACGGTCGCGGGCTGACCCGCCGACCCGGTGGCCGCCGCCCGTTACGGCTTGTCCGTGTGGCGGCGGGCGCGCAGCGCCAGCCGCAGGCCCAGGACGGTCTGCGGATCGTCCAGGTCCGTGCCGAGCAGCTGGGCGATGCGGGCCAGCCGGTCGTAGAGCGTCTGCCGGTTCACATTCAGATCGCGGGCGGTCTCGGCCTTGCGGCCCGCGCTGGCCAGATAGGCCTCCAGCGTCGGCAGCAGCGGCTGACGGGCGGCCCGGTCATGGGCCAGCAGCGGCCCGATGGCGCGCTGCACGAAATCGGTGAGCACACCCTGCTCGCCGTGTTCGCGCATCCGCCACAGCAGCAGCTCGATATCCAGCCGGCGGGCGTCGTACCAGGGCTGTTCCGGCAGGCCCTGGGCCGCGGCCGCGGCCTCCGCCGCATGCTGGAGACCCGGGCCCGCCGCCGCCCAGTCACCGGGCGTCCCGACGACGACCACCGGGCGGTGCGCGGCCGGCCGGTCCAGGCCCGCGCGGACGACCCCGGCGCGCAGCGCCTCGGCGATCCGGCCGGCCAGCGCGTCCCGGTCCTGACCCGCGCGCAGCGCCACCAGTATCGGCACCCGGCCCTCCACGGGGCGGACGCCGAGCAGTACGGGCACCCCGGGGGCGGCGAGCTCCTCGCGCAGGGCCTGGGCGAGCAGCGCCCAGCTGCCGGGGGAGGGGAGCCCCGCCGGCATCCGCATCACCACCGGGAACACCGGTTCGGAGCCGGGGCGGAAGCCCAGCAGGCGGGCCTGGGCGGGCGCCTCGGCCGCGGAGATCCGGCCCTCCGAGAGGTCGGCCAGGAAGTCGCCGCGCCCCCGGGCGGCGAGCACCTCCTCCTGGCGGGACTGGAGCATGACGACGGCGAGCAGATCGGCGGCGCGTTCGGCGGCGATCCGGTGCACCGGCGCCAGGGGGGTGTTGACGGGCAGCAGGACGAGGCGGGCACGGACCGCATCGGGGCCGTGGCCGCCGCCGGGCACATCGACCCGCAGACCGGTGTCGCGCAGGCCCTCCCAGGCCAGCAGCGGGTCGGCCTCCGCGGGACCGTCGTCCTCGCCCTCCGGGCCCGCCGCGTAGAGCGGGCTACCGTCGGGGGCCTCCAGGCAGAGCGGGTTGCCGGTGAAGACGGCCAGCAGCCGGAGCACCTCGGGGATGCCACCGCCGCGCAGCAGCACGTCCGTGCAGCGCCGCAGGATCTCGTCGGCGCGCCGCAGCAGTGCGTAGTGGCTGTTGATGATCTCGGTGTGGATCGCCTCGGTGACCGTGACGTACGGGACCTCGCGGTGCAGCTGGATCAGCGGCAGCCCGCAGTCCCGTGCGGCATCGACCAGCGCGACCGGCAGGGAGGCGAACCGGGAGCCCAGCTCCACGACGAGCGCGGCGATCTCGCGGTCCGCGAGCTTACGAATGAAGGCACGCTGCTCGGACGGCCGGGCCCCCAGCCCCAGGCCGGTGGTCAGCAGCAGCTCGCCGCCCTTGAGCAGGGAGGCGATATGCGGGACCTCGCCCGCGTGCACCCAGCGGACCGCGCGGTCCAGGCGGTCCCCGCCGGCCAGCACCTCCGGCAGACCGCGCCGCAGCGCGGGCAGCTCCAGTGCCCTGCGTACCGTGACCTCGGCTTCGATCTTCGCTTCCTGCCCCATGGCGAGGACGGTACCCGTAGTCCGCTATCCGGAGCTTCGCGGTCCGGATCGCCGTCCGGTATGGCGCCGGGAGGAGACACGCACCTCCCGGCGCCACCGCCCACTCACCCCGACTCCCGCACCACCAGCCGCGCCTCCGTGATCACCGGGGCGAGCTCCACCGCGTCCGCCTCCGCCGCCTTGCCCGGATCCAGCAGCCGCAGCAGCAGCCGGGCCATCAGCCGCCCCATCTCCTCCACGTCCTGCCGCACCGTGGTCAGCGGCGGATCCGCCCAGGCCGCCGGTTCCAGATCGTCGTAGCCGACCACCGCCACCTCCTCCGGCACCCGTCGCCCGCGTGCCCGCAGGGTGCGCAGCGCACCGTTCGCCATCAGGTCGGAGCAGACGAAGACGGCGTCCAGATCCGGTGCGGCGTCCAGGAGTTCGGCCATGGCCCGCTCGCCGCCGGCGGCCGTGAACCCGCCGTCCGCGATCAGCCGCGGGTCCGGCTCGGCCGTGCCCAGCGCCTCGCGGTAGCCGTCGAGACGGTCCACCGCGGAGGTCTGGTCGAGCGGTCCCGTGATCACGGCGATCCGGCGCCGGCCGCGGCCGAGGAGATGGCGTACGGCCTGCCGGGCGCCCCCGCGGTTGTCGGTGTCGACATACAGCGGACGCGGCTCCCGGCCGGCGCCCGCCCAGCCGGGCCGGCCGCCGTAGACGGTGGGCAGCCCGGCGCGCTCGGCCATCGCGGGCAGCGGGTCGTCGCGGTGCAGCGAGAACATCAGCGCGCCGTCGACATGCCCGGCCGACAGATAGCGGCCGATGCGGTCGTAGTCGGCGCGCTGCTCGACCAACATCAACAGCAGCTGGGTGTCGGCGGCGGCCAGTTCCCGGCTGATGCCGCGCAGTTGGCGTCCGAAGAACGGATCGCTGAAGACCCGGGTCTCCGGTTCCGCGATGACCACGGCGACCGCGCCGGTGCGGCGGGTGACCAGGGAGCGGGCCGCGCTGTTCGGTACGTAGCCCAGCTCGGTGACCGCCTGGCGCACCCGTTCCTGGACCGCTGCCCGGACGCCCGCACCGCCGTTGACCACGCGGGACACCGTGGCGCGGGAGACCCCGGCGCGGGCCGCGACCGCCTCCAGCGTCGGCCGCGCACCGTTCGGCTCGGACACCATTCAACTCCTTTTTGTCTGCGATGACTTGACGGCCTGCCATGGAATCGGCAGGGTGCACAGCGCACGATATGAGAGCGCTCTCAGTCCCGGTAACCCCCAGAACTCCTCACGATCCCCCCACCGTGCCGAGGAGAGAATGTCATGAGCATGAGAGTCGGACCCGGATGCCGGACGGCCGCCGTCCCGCCGCCCGCCGGGGCCGGTACCAGCCGGAACGTCACCCCCACCGATCGGCACACCGCCCCGCAAGGAGCCGCCTCGTGATCACTCGCCGCAGTCTGCTCGGCGGTCTCGCCGCCGGCGCCGCCGCCTCCGGAATCGCCCTGGCCGGCCGCGCGAACGGCGCGCCCGCCCCGGCCGCAGCCCCCCGCGGGCCCGCCCGGTCCGCCGCCGGAATGCCCCTGCACCTCGTCAACAACTCCGGCGCCTACGCCAACTCCTCGGTCTGGATCTACATCGTGGGCAATGACGGCACCCAGCAGGTGCACGTCACCCCGGACGGTGAGCTCAAGCCCGTGGCGCTGACCGACAACGGGCCGGACGGCTTCACCGACTACGCCATACCGCTCGCGGCGAGCGGCACCACGACCCTCCAGTTGCCCAGGATGTCCGGCCGGATCTACACCGCGCTGGGCGGCAAGCTGAAGTTCAAGGCGGTCGAGGACGGCAACGGCAAGGCCGCGCTCGCCTACCCGGCGGGCTGGGTCGCCGGCGACCCCAACTACGACGTGCTGCACGACTGCGCCGAGTTCACGTACAACGCCGGCGGGATGTACTGCAACACCACCATGGTCGACATGTTCAGCGTGCCGCTCGCGATCAAGCTCACCGGGGCCAGGGACCAGACCACAGGCACGCTCAAGGACGGCGCCCGCGCCAAGATCTTCGCCGATGTCCGGGCCGCCGACGGCTTCGACCGGCTGGTCATCGGCGACCGGAGGGTGATCGCCCCTGGTCATGGCCTGGACAGCGGACTGTTCGCCCCCGACTACCTCGCCCCCGCCATCGACCAGGCATGGTCCGCCTACGCGGCCAAAGACTTGTCCGTCACCACGAACGCAGGCACCTTCACCGGCCGGGTCCGCGACGGCAAGCTCGTCTTCACTGTCCCCCAGAGCATCGGCCGGGGTGCGGCCGCCCCCACCGGAACGGTCTCCTTCGGCAAGCCGTCCACCCGCGATGTCCTCTTCTGCGACGGCACTCTCGCCGCCCCCAACGACAGCACCCTCGGCCCGGTCGCCGCCATCCTGGGCGCCGCCCTCAACCGCTCCACCCTCACCGCGCACGCCGCCCAGCCCACCACCGACCCGGCCACCTTCTACCGGGAGCGGCTGACCAACCACTACGCCAGGGCCATGCACGCCGCGACCCGGGATGGTAGGGCCTACGGCTTCGCCTTCGACGATGTCGCCGGTTTCGCCTCCTACATCGAGGACCCCGCCCCGAAGGAGCTCACCCTCACCCTGACCCCGTTCTGACAAAGAAAGGTGCCGTCCGAAAGCCGGACGGCACCACAGAACGCCGGGAGGTTGGCGCCCCGAAGGGGGCGCTAACCCCCGTAAGCCCCGCTGGCCGTCAGCCGCAGCGCCGTGTCGATCAGCGGAACATGGCTGAATGCCTGCGGGAAGTTGCCCACTTGCCGCTTGGCCTTGGGGTCCCACTCCTCCGCGAGCAGGCCCAGGTCGTTGCGGAGCGAGAGCAGCTTCTCGAAGAGCTTGCGGGCCTCGTCGACCCGGCCGATCATCGCGAGGTCGTCCGCGAGCCAGAACGAGCAGGCCAGGAAGGCACCTTCCTCGCCTTCCAGGCCGTCCACGCCGAGATCGTGCGCACCCGACGTCGGGTAGCGCAGCACGAAGCCGTCCTCGGTGGACAGTTCCCGCTGGATCGCCTCGATGGTGCCGATGACGCGCTTGTCGTCCGGCGGCAGGAAGCCCATCTGCGGGATGAGCAGCAGCGAGGCGTCCAGCTCCTGCGAGCCGTAGGACTGGGTGAAGGTGTTGCGTTCCTTGTCGTACCCCTTCTCGCAGACGTCCCGGTGGATCGTCTCGCGCAGGTCCTTCCAGCGCTCCAGCGGTCCGTCGACGTCCCCGGACTCGATCAGCTTGACCGTGCGGTCGACCGCGACCCAGGTCATGACCTTGGAGTGGACGAAGTGCCGGCGCGGGCCGCGGACCTCCCAGATGCCCTCATCCGGCTCGTCCCAGTGCTTCTCCACCCACTGGATCAGCTTGATCTGGAGCAGCGAGGCGTAGTCGTTACGGGCCAGCCCCGTCATGTGCGCCAGGTGCAGCGCCTCGGTGACCTCGCCGTAGACATCGAGCTGGAGCTGTCCCGCGGCGCCGTTGCCGACCCGTACGGGACGGGAGTTCTCGTACCCGGGAAGCCAGTGGAGCTCGTTCTCGCCGAGCTCCCGTTCGCCCGCGATGCCGTACATGATCTGGAGGTTGTCCGGGTCGCCGGCCACCGCCCGCAGCAGCCACTCCCGCCAGGCCCGCGCCTCTTCGCGGTAGCCGGTGCGCAGCAGGGAGGACAGGGTGATCGCCGCGTCCCGCAGCCAGGTGAAGCGGTAGTCCCAGTTACGGACCCCGCCCAGGCACTCCGGCAGCGAGGTCGTCGGTGCCGCCACGATCCCGCCGGTCGGCGCGTAGGTCAGCGCCTTCAGCGTGATCAGTGAGCGCACCACCGCGTCCCGGTAGGGACCGTGGTACGTGCAGTGCTCGACCCACTCGCGCCAGAACTCCTCGGTGGCCTCCAGCGACCCCTCCGGGTCGGCCACCGCTGGGGGCTGCTTGTGCGAGGGCTCCCAGCTGATCGTGAACGCGACCCGCTCACCCGGCGAGACGGTGAAGTCGGAGAAGGTCGTCAGGTCCTTGCCGTAGGTCTCCGCCTCGGTGTCCAGCCACACCGAATCGGGCCCGGCCACCGCCACCGTCCGGTCGTCGATCTTGTGCACCCACGGCACGACCCAGCCGTAAGAGAACCGCATCCGCAGCTCCGAACGCATCGGGACGCGCCCGCTGACGCCCTCCACGATGCGGATCAGCTGCGGCGCCCCGTCACGGGGCGGCATGAAGTCGATCACGCGGACGGTGCCGCGCGGGGTGTCCCACTCCGATTCCAGGACGAGCGAATCGCCCCGGTAGCGCCGGCGGTCGGCCGGTGCGGGCCGCCCCCCGGGACCGTTGACGGGCCCCAGCCGCCAGAATCCGTGCTCCTCCGTACCCAGCAGCCCCGCAAAGACCGCCGGCGAGTCGAAGCGGGGCAGGCACAGCCAGTCCACCGTGCCGTCCCGGCACACTAGAGCGGCGGTTTGCATATCGCCGATAAGTGCGTAGTCCTCGATGCGCCCGGCCACGTGCGTCTCCCGTCGAACTGGAGTCACGCCCCCCATGGGACGTATGTATTGGTCCGTCCTGCCCATGAAACGTCGCCGAGCAGCGGGACCGGAAATCGGGCGGGGGTGGTGCCTTCCCGGACGGCTCGTAGCGAGTGTCCGAGCAGGATACGACGCAGGTGGGTGATCCGCGTGACGCTCGCAAGGACTGAAGTGCTCCGAACGGGTGGCCTCCGTCACGTGACACTGTCACCTCGGCCGTGACCGCACGGTCGCCCTGTGTGGCCGGGCACGACCATGCCCGGTCGCTGATAGCCTGGTACCCCGTGGACCGGTGGTCACGAGAACCCCCGAACCGCAGCGACGGCACCCCTGAAAACTCCGGACGGCGCCGCTTCGCACCTCTCCACCTCGCGACCACGGGAGCCCCCTCTTGGCCATGCCGCCCAAATCTCCGACGACCAAGCACCTCTTCGTCACCGGGGGCGTCGCCTCCTCGCTGGGCAAGGGGCTGACCGCCTCCAGCCTGGGTGCTCTCCTCAAGGCGCGCGGCCTGCGGGTCACGATGCAGAAGCTCGACCCGTATCTGAACGTCGACCCCGGAACGATGAACCCGTTCCAGCACGGTGAGGTCTTCGTCACCAACGACGGCGCCGAGACCGACCTGGACATCGGCCACTACGAGCGCTTCCTGGACGTCGACCTCGACGGCTCCGCGAACGTCACCACCGGCCAGGTCTACAACACCGTGATCGCCAAGGAGCGGCGCGGCGAGTACCTCGGTGACACCGTGCAGGTCATCCCGCACATCACCAACGAGATCAAGCACCGCATCCGGCGGATGGCGACCGAGGACGTTGATGTCGTCATCACCGAGGTCGGCGGCACCGTCGGTGACATCGAGTCGCTGCCGTTCCTGGAGACCGTCCGCCAGGTCCGCCACGAGGTCGGCCGGGACAACGTCTTCGTCGTGCACATCTCGCTGCTCCCCTATATCGGCCCGTCCGGTGAGCTGAAGACCAAGCCGACCCAGCACTCCGTCGCCGCGCTGCGCAACATCGGTATCCAGCCCGACGCGATCGTGCTGCGCGCCGACCGCGAGGTGCCGACCGCCATCAAGCGCAAGATCTCGCTGATGTGCGATGTCGACGAGGCCGCGGTGGTCGCCGCGATCGACGCCCCGTCGATCTACGACATCCCCAAGGTCCTGCACACCGAGGGCCTGGACGCCTATGTGGTGCGCAAGCTGGACCTGCCCTTCCGGGACGTGAACTGGACCCAGTGGGAGGACCTGCTCGACCGGGTCCACAACCCCGATCACGAGGTCAAGGTCGCGCTGGTCGGCAAGTACATCGACCTCCCCGACGCCTACCTCTCGGTCACCGAGGCGCTGCGGGCCGGCGGCTTCGCGAACAAGGCCCGGGTGAAGGTGAAGTGGGTCACCTCCGACGACTGCAAGACCCCGGCCGGGGCCGCCGAGCAGCTCGCGGACTGTGACGCGGTCTGCATCCCCGGCGGCTTCGGTGACCGGGGCGTGGACGGCAAGGTCGGCGCGATCACCTATGCCCGGGAGAACAAGCTCCCGCTGCTCGGCCTGTGCCTGGGCCTCCAGTGCGTGGTCATCGAGGCGGCCCGCAACCTGGCCGGCATCCAGGGCGCGAACTCCACCGAGTTCGACCCGGCCGCGGCCGACCCGGTCATCTCCACGATGGCCGAGCAGATGGACATCGTCGCAGGTGAGGGCGATATGGGCGGCACGATGCGGCTGGGTATGTACCCCGCCAAGCTCGCCGAGGGCTCGATCGTCCGCGAGGTCTACGACGACCAGCCCTACGTCGAGGAGCGCCACCGCCACCGCTACGAGGTCAACAACGCTTACCGCGGTGAGCTGGAGAAGAAGGCCGGGCTGCTGTTCTCCGGCACCTCCCCGGACAACAAGCTCGTCGAGTACGTCGAGTACCCGCGCGAGATCCACCCCTACCTGGTGGCCACCCAGGCGCACCCGGAGCTGCGCTCCCGCCCGACCCGTCCGCACCCGCTCTTCGCCGGGCTGGTGAAGGCCGCGGTCGCGCGCAAGACGGGCGCCGCGAAGTAGCGGACACCACGCCGGATACGGTTGCCGGGGTACGGCCTCCCGCAGGTCGTGCCCCGGTTTCTGCGTTGGTACAGGCACACACAGGAGGACGCGCCATGGCGATCAAGGACACCCCGGAGGAGTGGACGGTCACCGCGACCACGACGCCGTTCACCGGAAACAAGACCAGCGTGCGCACCGATGAGGTCGTCATGCCGGACGGCACCACCGTGACCCGCGACTACCAGGTCCACCCCGGTTCCGTGGCCGTCCTCGCGCTCGACGAGGAGGGCCGGGTGCTGGTGCTGCGCCAGTACCGCCACCCCGTACGCCAGAAGCTGTGGGAGATCCCCGCCGGGCTGCTCGACATCCCCGGCGAGAACCCGCTGCACGCCGCGCAGCGCGAGCTGTACGAGGAAGCGCACGTCAAGGCCGAGGACTGGCGGGTGCTGACCGATGTCTACACCACGCCCGGCGGCTGCGACGAGGCCGTGCGGATCTTCCTCGCCCGCGATCTGTCCGAGGCCGAGGGGGAGCGTTTCGAGGTCTCCGAGGAGGAGGCCGACATGGAGCTGGCGCGGGTGCCGCAGGACGAGCTGGTCCGTGGCGCGCTCGCCGGTGAGCTGCACAACAACTGCCTCGTCGTGGGGGTGCTGGCACTCACCGCGGCCCAGGCCGGTGCGGGTCTGGACGCGCTGCGCCCGGCCGACGCGCCGTGGCCGGCCCGCCCCTTCGAGGCCTGACCGACGGGCCCGTCCCCGCCGTACGACGCGCCCGTCGGATGATCCGCCGATCCGATCGGGTGACGTAACCGCCCTGCGCTGCGCGAGACGTGACGTGCCGTGAACTACGCTCGGCAGCGTCCGCCCCAGCGGCGGATTCGTACGCGCAGGTGGACGGGAGCGTGAGCCGGTGACGGACCAGGCGGTGGGCGGGGGGCACCTCCCGCCGGAGGCGGCGAGAGCGCCTGCCACGACAGCGCCCGGACCGCGGGGGGCGCCCCGCCAGGACGGTGCCACCGCCCGCCCCACCGTTCCCGCGACCGCCGCCCCTGCCCCCGGCGGCTTCACCGGGCGGCGCCGCGAGCTCAAGGAGCTGCACGCCGATATCGCCCGTGCCGGGCTGGACACCCTCTCCGGCCGCAAGGGCGCCCGCAGCCGGGTGCTGCTGATCGCCGGGCGCCCCGGTTCCGGCCGTACGGCCCTGGCCGAGGAGCTGCTGCGGGAACTGGCCGGCGACCATCCCGACGGGGTGCTGCGGGCCACCCTGACCGGGCCGGACGGTGAACCGGCCGACACCGGCCACACCGCACGGGAGCTGCTGGCCGCGCTCGGCACCGGCGCCCCGCCCGGCGCCCCCGAGGACGAGCTGACCGAGCGGCTGCGCGAGGCACTCGCCGGGCGCCGGGCCCTGCTCTTCCTGGACGACGCACCCGGCGCCGACCAGGTCGAACCGCTGCTGCCGGACGCCCCGGACTGCCTGGTCGTGGTGGTCTCGCAGGGGCCGCTGACCGGTATTCCGGACGTCCGGCCGTGCGCCCTGGGTGGCCTGGACAGCGCGGCCGGGGTCGCCGTCCTCAGCCGGTACGCCGGGCCGACCCGGATCACCGTCGACCCGCGGACCGCCGACCGCGTGGTGGAGGAGTGCGGCGGCCAGCCGGCCGCCCTGGTGCTGGCCGGTGCCTGGCTCGCCGCCCGCCCGATGTCCTCGGTCGCCGATCTGTGCCAGGCGCTGCACGCCGTCCCGCTGCCGCCCGACCTGCCCACCGGGGCCCGGCCGCTGTTCCGCGCGTTCCGCCTCGCCCATGACGCGCTGCCGGCGCCCGCCGCCCGGATGCTGCGGCTGATCACCCTGGCGCCGGGCGGTCTGGTGGACGCGCACATCGCCTCCGCGCTGGCCGGCTGCTCGGTGGCGGTGGCCGCCACGACCCTGGGCGAATTCGCCGCGCTCGGGCTGCTGCGACCGGTCACCGCGGAGGACGACGAGGTCCCCGGCGCCCGGGCGCCCGACGCCGCCCTGTATCTCCCGTACCGCCTTCCCGGCTGCCTCGGCCCGCTGGTGCGCGATCTGCTGGCGGAGCACGAGCGCCCGGCCGAGGTCCAGCTGGCCCGCGCCCGGATGCTGGAGCGGACCGTACGGCTGCTGCAGTCCTGCCGGGCGATGGGCGAGCCGGCCGATTCCCCGGCCCGGCAGAAGACCGCGGGGCTGCCGCGCTCGCTGCGCTTCGGCTCCCGGGCCGCCGCAGCGCACTGGCTGCGCGGCCGCCGCGGCGCCCTGCTCGACGCCGCCCGGATCGCCGTCGCCGACGGTGAACTCGACACCCTGGACCGGCGGTTGATGGCCGCGCTGACCCGGACCCTGCTGGCCCACCAGGGCGCCGAGGCCGCCGCGCCGGACCTCTACGCGCTGCACGGGCTCGTCCTGCGGGTCGCCGAGCGGCGCGGACTGCCGCGGGAGCGGGCCGCCGCCCTCCTGAACCTCGGGGACCTGGACGGCCAGGCGGGCCGGACCGCACAGGCGGCCACCCGCTACCGGGGTGCGCTGGAGGCGGCCCGTTCGGTGAAGGACCCGGTGGCCACCGGCCGGGCGCTGGAGTCGCTGGGCGGCGCCTACACCGAGCTGGGCGACTGGCAGCGGGCCGCCGACTGGTACGGCCGGGCCCTGGAGCTGCGGCTCGCCCGGGGTGAGGGCGCGGACGCGGCGCGGCTGCACGGCCGGATCGGCGGCGCGCTCACCCATGCGGGCCGGTGGGGCGAGGCGCTCAAGGCGTGGCGGGCCGCCGTCGGGGCCTTCCGGAGGCTCGGCGACATGGCCGGCCAGGCGCGGGCGACCGGTGAGGTGGCCCGGGTGCAGGAGTACGCGGGGCGGCCCGAGGAAGCGCTGCGGACCTGCCTCGAAGCCCTGGAAACCGCCCGTAAGGCGGGCGACGGACGACTGGAGGCGGCCCTTCAGCTGCGGATTGCGGACACCCTCGACCGGCTCGGAGATCCGGCCGCGGCACGGCTCCATCGCGCGGCCGGAGAGCGACTCCTTGGAGATCATCCGGAGTGACCTACGAAATCGGTGGTGCTTCTCGCAAGAATTAATGCTTTGCAAGGCTAGACAAGAGGAGCTCCTTCAATAGACTGGCTGGACCGCGTTCGGCGCGGCCAGTTCCGTCATGCAAGGCATGAGGGGATAATTCCTCCTGCACCCTCTCTAGCAAGGACCGTGATCGACGTGAAGGTCGGCATCCCCCGCGAGGTCAAGAACAACGAGTTCCGCGTGGCTATCACGCCCGCCGGAGTCCACGAGCTCGTCCGCCACGGACACCAGGTCTTCATCGAGAAGGACGCCGGTCTCGGCTCGTCCATCACGAACGAGGAGTACGTCTCCGCCGGTGCGTCCATCCTGGACACCGCCGACGAGGTCTGGACCACCGCTGACCTGCTGCTGAAGGTCAAGGAGCCGATCGCGGAGGAGTACCACCGCCTCCGCAAGGACCAGACGCTCTTCACGTACCTGCACCTGGCCGCGTCCAAGGAGTGCACGGACGCCCTGCTGGAGTCCGGCACCACCGCCATCGCCTACGAGACCGTCGAGACGGCCGGCCGCCAGCTGCCGCTGCTCGCCCCGATGTCCGAGGTCGCGGGCCGTATCGCCCCGCAGGTCGGCGCCTACCACCTGATGCGCCAGGCCGGCGGCCGCGGTGTGCTGCCCGGCGGCGTCCCCGGTGTCCACGCGGGCAAGGCCGTCATCATCGGCGGTGGCGTCTCCGGCTGGAACGCGCTCCAGATCGCCGTGGGCCTCGGCTTCCACGTCACCCTGCTCGACAAGGACATCAACAAGCTCCGCGAGGCCGACAAGATCTTCGGCACCAAGGTGCAGACGATCGTCTCCAACGCCTACGAGCTGGAGAAGGCCGTCGTCGACGCCGACCTCGTCGTCGGTGCCGTCCTGATCCCCGGCGCCAAGGCGCCGAAGCTGGTCACCAACGAGCTCGTCGCCAAGATGAAGCCCGGAAGTGTTCTTGTCGACATCGCGATCGACCAGGGCGGCTGCTTCGAGGACTCCCGTCCGACCACGCACGCCGAGCCGACCTTCCCGGTCCACAACTCGGTCTTCTACTGCGTCGCCAACATGCCCGGCGCGGTGCCCAACACCTCCACCCACGCGCTCACCAACGCCACGCTGCCCTACATCGTGGAGCTGGCGAACCGCGGCTGGGTCGAGGCGCTGCGCCGTGACCCGGCGCTGGCCAAGGGCCTGAACACGCACGACGGCAAGGTCGTCTACGGCCCCGTCGCCGAGGCGCACGGCCTGGAGCACGTCGAACTGCGCACCCTCCTCGGCTGAGACGTCAACCGCGGACGTCAACGCCGCACCACCGGCCGGGCCTTGTCGACAAGGCCCGGCCGGTCGCGTGTGCGACCCGCGGCGCGCCGCCCTCCGCGCCGCCGGCACTCAACTCGCCGCGAACGTAACCCTTTAACCGATTCGCGTACCCCTGAAACATCGGTCCGATACCGCTTGCGCCCTTGACATCGGGGGGTCCGGTTACCGACACATCGTGCCGGGTCCGGTGGATTGTGTTGCTGCGGACGCCCGACACGCCATAGAGTCGCCAACCGTCGGCATGGTGCCACGCTGACCTATCGATAAAGTTTCCTGGTCACGTCCAAGGAGGTAAGACGACTTGTGAATGAGTCGACATTTACTCCCGGAGGCGGTCAACCAGGAGTGGTTGTACGGGACCAGGGTCCCTCGGGGCGCGAGGCTGTCGGCTCCGTTGCGGTCCATACCTTCGCAGCCCATCAGAGTATTTCCACGACAGCCCACCAGAGCATGGACGGCCATCACGTGAACGCCATGGCCGGCGACCGGGGCAGTGGAGAACCCGCCCGTCTCGCCGACTACGACGACCTGCCCGAGGGGCACTTCTACGATCCGGACGCGGAGTACGAGCCGGACCCCGAATACGCCGCGACGCTCGCGCCGGACGCCGCGCGCCAGCGCCGCGAACGCGTCGGCCCGACCGGACGCCCGCTCCCTTACTTCCCCATCCCGGGACCGCTGTCGGACCACGGCCCCGCCAAAATCATCGCGATGTGCAACCAGAAGGGCGGGGTCGGCAAGACCACCTCGACCATCAACCTGGGCGCCGCGCTCGCCGAATACGGACGACGGGTGCTGCTCGTCGACTTCGACCCGCAGGGCGCCCTGTCGGTCGGGCTCGGCGTCAACCCGATGGAGCTCGACCTGACGGTCTACAACCTGCTCATGGAGCGGGGCATGTCGGCCGACGAGGTGCTGCTGAAGACCGCGGTCCCCAACATGGACCTGCTGCCCAGCAATATCGATTTGTCAGCGGCAGAGGTGCAGTTGGTCAGTGAGGTCGCGCGAGAGTCGACGCTCCAGCGTGCCCTGAAGCCGCTGCTGGCCGACTACGACTACATCGTCATCGACTGCCAGCCCTCCCTCGGCCTGCTCACCGTCAACGCCCTGACGGCGGCTCACAAGGTCATCGTGCCGCTGGAGTGCGAGTTCTTCGCGCTGCGCGGTGTCGCGCTGCTCACCGAGACGATCGAGAAGGTCCAGGAGCGGCTCAACCCCGAGCTGGAGCTGGACGGCATCCTGGCGACGATGTACGACTCCCGCACCGTGCACAGCCGTGAGGTCCTGGCGCGGGTCGTCGAGGCCTTCGACGACCACGTCTACCACACCGTCATCGGCCGCACGGTCCGCTTCCCGGAGACCACCGTCGCCGGTGAGCCGATCACCACGTACGCCTCCAACTCCGTTGGTGCCGCCGCCTATCGTCAGCTCGCCAGGGAGGTGCTCGCCCGGTGTCACGCCGAGTGAGTCTGCCGGGAGCCGACGAACTGTTCCGTACCACCGGGGGAGTGGGGCTACAGCCCTCCAGCCCCCGCCGATCGGCGAACGGCTCCCCGGCCGGCGGCGAGACCCCCCGGGTACCCGCACCGGCCGGCGAGCCCGATCCGGCGGCGGACGGGCCGGAGGCGGGCACCGCGGTACGGCAGCGTCGGCCCGGGGCCGGCGGCTCGGACACCCCGGCGGCGACGGCCGGTGACGGCGGACCGGCCACCCCGCCCCGGGTGCCCGCCGTCGGCTCCCCGGCCGAGCACAGCGGCCGCGAGACGGACGGCGAGACCGCCAAGGGGCACCGGGCCAAGACGGCCAAGGGCGGCCAGGCCGGTGCCGAGCCGGCCGCCGCAACCGGGCAGACCGGGGGCCAGGGCCGCCGCCGCGGAGGTTCCCGCGGCGCCAACCGCCGCCCCAGCGGCCGGGAACGGCACGACGAGAAGATCACCGTCTATGTCTCCGCCGAGGAGCTCATGGACCTCGAACATGCGCGGCTGGTGCTGCGCGGCGAACACGGCCTCGCCGTAGACCGCGGCCGGATCGTCCGCGAGGCGGTCGCCGTCGTCCTCGCCGACCTGGAGTCCCGTGGCGACGCCAGCATCCTGGTGCGGCGGCTGCGGGGCCGCTGACGCCCGCTTCCGGTCGGTCCGTGCCCGCCGGTCGGCACCGTCGGGGCCGCCGCCGTGGTCGCCCGCGGAGGACGGCCGAGAATTCCCGCGCCGGCCGCCGCGGTGCGGAAACGTCACGCCGGGTGGGCCGGGATAGCCTGCCTCCTCGGCGGGGTCTCCCGCCCGTGACCAGCCCGTCGCCCCGGCACGGGACCGCAGCACCATGGACCGCGATGCCGACGACCAACGACGAATCCCCCGCGCCCCGCCCCCGCAGACGCCTCGGCCGCGGGGCGGGCGCGGGGCTGGTGGCGCGGGGGGAGGCGGTGGCGCCGGGCGGGCCCCAGGCGCCGGGCGGGCCCCAGGCGCCCGCGTCACCTTCGGTGCAGGAGGTGCCCGGGCAGCTGCGGGGCTCCGAGGGGCCGGAGGGGCTCGTGGCGGCCGAGGTGCCGGATGAGCCCGTGGTGCCCGAGACGCCGGAGAATTCCGGCGCGGCGGAGACGGCCGCCGCCGGGGAGGGCCCCGCGACGGCCCCCGGTACCGCGTCCGTCCGGACTGCGCCCGAGAGCGGCGAGGGTGCCGAGAAGGCCGACGACAGCGAGAACGCCGATGGCAGCGAGAACGCCGACGGCACCGAGAGCACCGAGAGCACCGAGAACCCCGGGGGCCCCGAGCCCCCCGAAGGCACCGACGGTCGCTTCACCCTCCACCTCGACAACTTCGAGGGCCCCTTTGATCTCCTCCTCCAGCTGATCTCGAAGCACAAGCTGGACGTCACCGAGGTCGCGCTGTCGAAGGTGACCGACGAGTTCATGGCGCACATCCGTGCCATGGGGCCGGACTGGGACCTGGACCAGACCACGGAGTTCCTGGTCGTGGCGGCGACGCTGCTGGATCTGAAGGCGGCCCGGCTGCTGCCCGCGGCCGAAGTGGAGGACGAGGCGGACCTCGCGCTGCTGGAAGCCCGTGATCTGCTCTTCGCCCGGTTGCTGCAGTACCGCGCCTACAAACGGATCGCGGACATCTTCAGCGGCCGGCTGGCGGACGAGGCCCGGTGCCATCCGCGTACGGTCGGCCTGGAGCCGCAGCTGGCCGAGCTGCTGCCCGAGGTCGTCATCAGCACCGGGGCGGAGGGCTTCGCCAAGCTCGCGGTGAAGGCGATGCAGCCCAAGGCGCGGCCGCAGGTCTATGTCGATCACATCCATGCGCCGCTGGTGAGCGTGCGGGAGCAGGCCGAGGTGGTGATGGCGCGGCTGCGGGGGGCGGGTGAGAGCAGCTTCCAGGAGCTGTGCGCGGACGCACCGGACACCCTCACCGTCGTGGCGCGCTTCCTGGCCCTGCTGGAGCTCTACCGGGAGCGGGTGGTCGTCCTGGACCAGGACGAGGCCCTGGGGGCGCTGACGGTCCGCTGGACGGGCGCGGAGGGGGCCGAGCCGGTGGTCACCGACGAGTTCGACCAGGAACCGGCACAGCGCGCCGCCGCGGCGGCGCGGGCAGAGCGAGCAGGAGAGGAGCGGGCATGAGCGGCGCGGCCGGTGGCGAGGCGTACGACATCACGGAGACCGGTACGGGCGGCACCCCGGGAGAGCAGCCAGGGACGCCGGCCGGGGCGCTGGGTGTCGCCGAGCTGGAGCTGAAGCCCGCGCTGGAGGCCGTCCTCATGGTCGTCGACGAGCCCGCGACCGAGGAACACCTGGCCAGGGTGTTGCAGCGGCCCCGCCGTGCGGTCGCGCTGGCGCTGCGCGAGCTGTCCGACGACTACACCCGCCAGGGGCGCGGTTTCGATCTGCGCCTGGTGGCCGGGGGCTGGCGCTTCTACTCCCGTGCCGCGTACGCGGACGCGGTGGAGAGCTTCGTTCTGGACGGGCAGCAGGCCCGGCTCACCCAGGCGGCTTTGGAGACTCTGGCCGTGGTCGCGTACCGTCAGCCGGTCAGCCGTTCCCGTGTCTCGGCCGTACGCGGCGTGAACTGTGACGGTGTGATGCGCACGCTCCTCCAGCGCGGCCTGGTGGAGGAGGCGGGGACGGAACCTGAAACAGGTGCGATCCTGTACAGGACGACGAATTACTTTCTGGAGCGGATGGGCCTGCGCGGCCTCGACGAGCTCCCTGAGCTCGCACCGTTCCTCCCGGAGGCGGACGCGGTCGAGGGCGACTCCCCGGAAGGTATCCCGTCGTTCGACGTAGACGACAGCGGCGACTCTCAGACGGATCATTGATGCGAAGCAGCGGCAGGAACAACGACAGCGGGCGGGGCAACTACCGCGGCGCGGGCAACCAGAGGGACGAGAAGCAGCAGCGCGCCGGCCGTCCCCGTCCCGAGGAGCGTCGCTACGACGTCGGCGGAACCGGTGGCCCGGGCGGCAAGGACGAGCGCGGCGGGTCCAAGGGCGGCGGCGCCAAGAGTGGCGGTCCCAAGAGCACGGGCAGCCGGGGCGCGGCGGCCCGTGGCGGCGCCAAGGGCGGGCCCCGTACCGGTGCCAAGTCCGGTCCCGGTGCCAAGGGCGGTCCCAAGGGCGGCCCGCAGCGCGGCCGTGGACAGGCGCCCGCGCGGCCCCGTGAGTACGACGCCCAGGTGGAGGAGCGCAACCGCGCCCGCCACAACAAGCCGCAGATCAAGACCCCCAAGACGTTCGGCGACCAGGACGGCGAGCGGCTCCAGAAGGTGCTGGCCAGGGCCGGGATGGGCTCGCGCCGGGCCTGCGAGGAGCTGATCGACCAGGCGCGGGTCGAGGTCAACGGCCAGATCGTCATGGAGCAGGGCGTCCGGGTCGACCCGGAGAAGGACGAGATCAAGGTCGACGGCCTGACGGTCGCCACCCAGTCGTACCTCTTCTTCGCGCTGAACAAGCCGGCCGGCGTCGTCTCCACGATGGAGGACCCCGACGGCCGCCAGTGCCTCGGCGACTACGTCACCAACCGCGAGACCCGGCTCTTCCACGTCGGCCGCCTCGACACCGAGACCGAGGGCATCATCCTGCTCACCAACCACGGTGAGCTGGCCCACCGCCTGACGCACCCGCGCTACGGCGTCAAGAAGACCTACCTGGCCGCGATCCAGGGCCCGCTCCCGCGCGACCTGGGCAAGCAGCTCAAGGACGGCATCCAGCTGGAGGACGGCTACGCCCGCGCCGACCACTTCCGGGTCGTGGAGAACACCGGCAAGAACTACCTCGTCGAGGTCACCCTCCACGAAGGCCGCAAGCACATCGTGCGCCGGATGCTCTCCGAGGCCGGCTTCCCGGTCGACAAGCTCGTCCGCACGAGCTTCGGCCCCATCGCCCTCGGCGACCAGAAGTCCGGCTGGCTCCGCCGGATGACGAACACGGAGGTCGGCATGCTCATGCGCGAGGTCGAGCTTTAGCGTTCGCTTTTGCCTTCCCACGTCTTCGGCTGTCCCGCCGTGGTCGTTGGTCGCCGTTGCGCCTGCGGCGGGCCGGGTGGTTTGTGGGTGCGGTGACGGACCTCCGGGGGCTGGGGGGGGGGGGGGGGGGGGGGGGGGGGGGGGGG
>NZ_JBVHZH010000014.1:110957-111254 GCF_055574515.1 Streptomyces sp. NPDC029466 | reverse complement strand
GAGCGCGTTTGGTGTCTTTTGTTGCCCCTCCCCCCCCCCCCCCCCCCCACCCCCCCCCCCCCTCCGGCCCGTCCCCTCCCGTTGGGGGAGTTGGTGAAGGTGGGTGGGGGCTGGCCGCCGTAAGCCAAACCGGGCCCTACGGCCCGCACCGGACCACCTACGTGCACTCCTACCGGCCTTTTCCCACCCATCCCACGGGAGGGGACGGGTCGGAGCGGGGGGGGGGGGGGGGGGGGGGGGGGAGGGAGGGGGGGGGGGACACCCCCGCCACAGCCTCCTGCGCCTCCCCACCACACC
>NZ_JBVHZH010000014.1:8190-110947 GCF_055574515.1 Streptomyces sp. NPDC029466 | reverse complement strand
ACAGCGTGGGGGTGGGGGGGTGGGTGGGGGGGGGGTGGGGGCGATGCGCACACACCCCCCCCCCCCCCCCCCCCCCCCCCCCCCCGCGCAGGCCCGTCACCGCACCCCAACAGCCCCGCGCAGCGGCACCGCCCGCCGCCAGGCGCAACGGCGGGTGCACCGCGTAGCGGGCAACAAGCGGCGAGCAACACCCACGGCGGGAAAGCCAAAAACGTGGGAAGTCAAGCAAGCGCGGAAGCGCGCCTGGCGCGGAACAAGAAGTCCGCCACCCGCGCACGGTCGGGCTCGGCCGGCAAGGGGGAGCCGGAGACCGCCGCCTCGGCCTCCTTGGACAGGTGCGCCATCCGGCGTTCCACCGTGTTCCAGGGCACCTCGCCGCGGCGGACCGCCAGCAGGTTCTCCCGGTCGGGGCCGACGTCGAGGGTGAGCCTTCCCGTGCGGAGCAGGTCGCGGGAGCAGGCCAGTATCCGCAGCAGATGCATGGCGTGCTTCCAGCGGGGCGTGCCGTGCTGCCGTACGTCGGCGCGCAGTTGTTTCAGCTGGCCGGCCGCGTAGCCGGCGAAGGTCTGGTGGACCTGCCGGGACAGGAACGCCTCGCGCAGCGTGAGCAGTTCCCGGCCGGTGGCGTCGATCCGCTCCACGAGGGGGGAGTGCAGGCACTCCAGGACGGTGGGGTTGGCGCGCAGTGCCAGCTGGCAGAACCGCTCCAGCTCCCAGGAGAACTCCTCCTCGCGCGGTCCCTCCACATGGGTCGGCGGCTTCTCGAAGCCCCAGAAGAGCGGGGTGGGGGCGAGAAACACCCCGCGGCGGTCGGTGTCGCTGGTCTCCGTGGCCAGGCCGAAGGCGCGCGAGCCCACCACACAGGCGTAGACGGTGTGCTCGGTGACCAGGGAGTGATCTGCGGCGGCTTCGGACATGGCGGCGATTGTCGCTGGCGGGAGGGGGCGGTGTCACCAGGTTTCGGCGGCCCGTTTACCGGCCGGCCCGGGGGCTCGGCCACCGTCGGTGCACGGGCGGTCGCCGGGCGCGCGGACCGCCGTCCCGCGCCGCCGGTCCGGCCGCCGCCGTACGGATTGTCCGTGCGGCTGGTTACGCTGATCAGTGCGCGCACAGGTGCGTGACGCGGCACATAACGCAGGGGAGCAGTGACGTGGCGGTACGAGCGGTCCGCGGGGCCGTCCAGCTGGAGCGGGACGACGCGGAGCACATGCAGGAGCAGGTCGGCGCGCTGCTCACCGCCATTCTGGAGCGCAACGAGCTGCGCGCGGACGACCTGATCAGCGTGTGGTTCACCGCCACCCCCGATCTGCACAGCGACTTCCCGGCCGCCGCCGCGCGGGCCCTGGGCATCACGGACGTCCCGCTGATCTGCGCCCAGGAGCTGGACATCACCGGCGCCATGGAGCGCGTGGTGCGGGTGCTCGCCCATGTCGAGACCGATCTGTCCAGGGCCGGGATCGCCCATGTCTACCTCGGCGCGGCCGGGGCGCTGCGGAAGGACATCGCGCAGTGAGGACCGCACTCGTCATCGGTACCGGCCTGATCGGCACCTCGGCCGCGCTCGCGCTGAACGCGCGGGGTGTGCAGGTGTTCCTGGAGGACCACGACCAGGCCCAGGCCCTGACGGCCGCCGCGCTCGGTGCGGGTACCGCCGAGGCGCCGCCGGGACCGGTCGATCTGGCCATCGTGGCCGTGCCGCCGGCCCATGTCGCCACGGCGCTGGCGGACGCGATGCGGCGCGGGGTGGCCCGGGCCTACATCGATGTCGCCAGCGTGAAGGGCGGCCCGCGCCGTGAGCTGGAGGCGATGGGCCGCGATCTGACCGGCTACCTCGGCACGCACCCGATGGCGGGTAAGGAGCGCTCCGGCCCGCTGGCCGCCACCGCCGACCTCTTCGAGGGCCGCCCCTGGGTGCTGACCCCGACCCGCGACGGCGACACCGAGGTGCTCAATCTCGCGCTGGAGCTGGTCGCGCTGTGCCGGGCGGTCCCGGTGGTGATGGACGCGGATGCGCACGACCGCGCGGTCGCCCTCGTCTCGCACACCCCGCAGTTGCTCTCCAGCCTCGTCGCCGCCCGCCTCAAGGGCGCCGATGAGACCGCCGTACGCCTCTGCGGCCAGGGCATCCGGGATGTGACACGGATCGCGGCCTCCGATCCGGCGATGTGGATCGACATCCTGTCCGCCAACCCGGGCCCGGTCGCCGATGTGCTGTCCGAGATCGCCGCCGATCTCGATGAGACGGTGCGTTCCCTGCGCGCTCTGGAGTCCGCCGACGAGGACAAGCGCGGCAGCGGCGCCGGCGGCATCGAGGACGTGCTCCGCCGCGGTAACGCCGGGCGGGAGCGGGTGCCGGGCAAGCACGGCGCCGCCCCGGCGACCTACGAGATCGTCGCCGTCTACATCGGTGACCAGCCCGGTGAGCTGGCTCGCATCTTCGCCGACGCCGGCCGGGCGGGGGTCAATATCGAGGATGTCCGCATCGAGCACGCCACCGGCCAGCAGGCGGGCTTCATCCAGCTCATGGTCGAGCCGCAGGCGGTGCCGGTGCTCACCGCGGAGCTGCGGGAGCGGGGCTGGTCGATCCGGCAGTGACACCGTGGACGGGACCGTGCGGGTGAGCCAGTAACCTTGTCCGAGGCCCTTATGGCCCTTGGACCCCCGCCCCGTGTACAAGAAAGGTGTTCGTCACCGTGGAAACCGCCGCTCGGACCGCCCCGGCAGCAGTGATTGTCGCCATCGACGGCCCCGCAGGCACGGGCAAGTCCAGCACGTCCAAGGCTGTCGCCGCCAAGCTGGGCCTCGGCTACCTCGACACCGGTGCCCAGTACCGCGCGATCACCTGGTGGATGCTGTCCAACGGGATCGACGTCAAGGACGCCACCGCGGTGGCCGACGCCGCCGCCAAGCCCGTGATCGTCTCCGGCACCGACCCGGCCGCCCCGACCATCACCGTCGACGGCCTGGACGCCGCGGGCCCGATCCGCACCCAGGAGGTCACCGCCGCGGTCAGCGCGGTCAGCGCCGTCCCCGAGGTGCGGACCCTGATCACCGACCTCCAGCGCAGCATCGCCGCCGAGGCGCCGAACGGCATCGTCGTCGAGGGCCGGGACATCGGCATCACCGTCCTGCCCGACGCCGACCTCAAGGTCTTCCTCACCGCCTCCCCGGAGGCGCGGGCGGCCCGCCGCAGCGGCGAGCTCAAGGGCAAGGAGGCCCGTGACCTGGCCGCCACCCGCGAGGCGCTGATCAAGCGCGACGCCGCCGACTCCGGCCGCAAGACCTCCCCGCTGGCCAAGGCGGACGACGCCGTCGAGGTGGACACCACCGAGCTGACCCTGGAGCAGGTCATCGAGTGTGTGGTCACTCTCATCGAGGGCGCCGGCGCCGAAAAGGCAGGGCGGGCCGCCCGGTGACCGACAGCGGCAGGACGCCGAGCGCGGCGGGTGCCGCGGTCGGCCGCCGGATCGGCATCGGCCTGATGTACGGGCTGTGGCGGCCGCGGGTGCTGGGTGCCTGGCGGGTGCCGTCCGCCGGCCCGGTGATCCTGGCCGTCAACCACTCGCACGGTATCGACGGCCCGATGCTGATGGGCACCGCGCCGCGGCCGGTGCACTTCCTGATCAAGAAGGAAGCCTTCGTCGGCCCGCTGGACCCGTTCCTGCGGGGCATCGGGCAGCTGAAGGTGGACCGCGACACCACCGACCGCAAGGCGATCACCGACGCCCTCGGCGTGCTGGCGGACGGCGGCGTGCTGGGGATCTTCCCCGAAGGCACCCGAGGCGAGGGCGACTTCGCCTCCCTGCGGGCGGGCCTGGCGTACTTCGCGGTGCGCTCGGGGGCCCCGGTCGTGCCGGTGGCGGTGCTCGGCGGCAAGGACCGGCACAGCCGGCTGTCGTCGGCCGTGCCGGCGCTCCGCTCCCGCGTCGATGTCGTTTTCGGGGACGCCTTCGAGGCGGGCGACGGAAGCGGGCGGCGCACCCGTAAGGCGCTCGACGAGGCGACCGTACGGATCCAGGAGCGGCTGACCGCCCACCTGGCAGAGGCCAGGCGCCTGACCGGGCGCTGAACCACACTTGAGTAGTGGGCCGCGGACGAGCGGCCCACCGATGATGAACGAGGAACGGACTTCATGAACGACCAGACCCCTACCGGCGACGAGCACGGTGCGCTTGGCGACGCCGAGTACGCGGAGTTCATGGAGCTTGCCGCGGAGGAGGGCTTCGATCTCGAGGAGGTCGAGGGTGACATCGCCGCGGCCGGCCATGGTCCGCTGCCCGTCCTCGCCGTCATCGGCCGCCCGAATGTCGGCAAGTCGACCCTGGTGAACCGCATCATCGGCCGCCGGGAAGCGGTCGTCGAGGACAAGCCGGGCGTCACCCGCGACCGGGTCACCTATGAGGCCGACTGGAACGGCCGCCGCTTCAAGGTCGTCGACACCGGCGGCTGGGAGCAGGACGTCCTCGGCATCGACGCCTCCGTGGCGATGCAGGCCGAGTTCGCCATCGAGGCCGCGGACGCGGTCGTCTTCGTCGTCGACGCCAAGGTCGGCGCGACGGACACCGACGAGGCCGTCGTCAAGCTGCTGCGCCGCGCCGGCAAGCCCGTCGTCCTGGTCGCCAACAAGGTCGACGGCCCGTCCGGTGAGGCCGACGCCGCCATGCTGTGGTCGCTGGGCCTGGGTGAGCCGCACCCGGTCTCCGCGCTGCACGGCCGGGGCACCGGCGACATGCTCGACGCCGCGCTGGAGGCGCTGCCCGAGGCCCCCGCGCAGACCTTCGGCACGGCCCTCGGCGGCCCCCGCCGGATCGCGCTGATCGGCCGCCCGAACGTCGGCAAGTCCTCGCTGCTGAACAAGGTCGCCGGCGAGGAGCGGGTGGTCGTCAACGAGCTGGCCGGCACCACCCGCGACCCGGTCGACGAGATGATCGAACTGGCCGGCAAGACCTGGAAGTTCGTGGACACCGCCGGTATCCGCCGCCGGGTGCACCTCCAGGAAGGCGCCGACTACTACGCCTCGCTGCGCACCGCGGCGGCCGTCGAGAAGGCCGAGGTCGCCGTCGTCCTGATCGACGCGTCCGAGTCCATCAGCGTCCAGGACCAGCGCATCATCACGATGGCCGTGGAGGCCGGACGCGCCCTGGTCATCGCCTACAACAAGTGGGACACCCTCGACGAGGAGCGCCGCTTCTACCTGGAGCGGGAGATCGAGCGGGACCTCGTGCAGATCCCCTGGGCGATGCGGGTGAACGTCTCCGCGCGCACCGGCCGCCACATGGAGAAGCTGGTCCCGGCGATCGAGACCGCGCTGGCCGGCTGGGAGACCCGGATCCCCACCGGGCGGCTGAACGCCTTCCTCGGTGAGATCGTCGCCTCCCACCCGCACCCGATCCGCGGCGGCAAGCAGCCCCGCATCCTCTTCGGCACCCAGGCGGGCACCAAGCCCCCGCGCTTCGTCCTCTTCGCCTCCGGCTTCCTGGAGGCCGGCTACCGCCGCTTCGTCGAGCGGCGGCTGCGGGAGGAGTTCAGCTTCGACGGGACGCCGATCCACATCTCCGTGCGGGTGCGCGAGAAGCGCAGCAAGAAGAAGTAGCGGCGCTCTCCGGCCGTGCGGACGGCTCAGTGTCCGCGCGGCCGGGAGTCCCGCTGCGCCGGGGGCAGCGCCACCGGGCCCTGCCCCCGGGGGTGGTAGGGCTGCCGGCTCACGACCTCCCAGTGGCCCGCGGATCCCGGCGAACGGCTCCAGCTCCCGCGCAGCGCCTCCGGGATCTCCGGCTCGTCCGTACGGTCCCCGGGCAGCGCCCGGAAGCTGCGGCGCCACTCGGCGTACAGCGCGTCATAGATCGGCGTGGCCGAGCCGTGGTCCGCGCTGTGCGTCGTGCTGTGTTCGCGCGACGGGCGCATGCCGGGGATCGGGTGGGTGTACTGGGCGGGAACGGAGGGGTCGTATGCGTGCACGTATGTGCCAACGACCCCGGTGGCCGCGGGATGCGGCTTTCCTGCGGAAATGGCTGATCGCGGGGGCCTGACCGGCCGGATCGGCGGTCCTGCCCCCGCGATCGGGGTCGCGGGACTATCAGGTGCCGGCCAGCGGGATCTCCGCGGCGACCAGGGCGCCCTTCGCCGCGGCGTCCTCCAGCGCCTGCCGCATCAGGTCCTCACGGGGCTGGTGGCCGATGGTGCCCGCGGGCGCGGCGTACAGCACCACGGACTGCGCCTTGTTGGCCGCGGCGCGCCAGCCGTCCGAGACGGCCAGCGGCTGGTGGGCCTGCCACCAGGCGGACTGCTGGCCGGAGTTGCCCGGCTGGAGGACGGCGTGCAGCTTGCCCATGGCCAGCAGTGCGGACCAGCCCGGGTTCGCGGCGGGGAGCTGGTTCATGTCCGTCACCGGGTGGAAGCCCTGCTCCAGGAGCAGCGGAAGGAAGTCGTCGTCCGGGCCGGTCGAGCCGGGGCGGGCGATCGGGCCGTCGGGCTCGACCACCAGGGCCGGGCGCAGGTCGGCCTCGACGAGCACCAGACCGCAGGTGATCCCGAGGGTCGCCTGGCGCGGCGCGGTGGGAACCGGGACGGCCGGGGACGGCTGCGATCCGGGCGTGCGTGGGGCGGCGTCCTCTCCGGTGATGGAGCGCACGGCTCCCTGGAGCTGCTCCTCCGAGACCGGGACGACCTGCGAGGGGATGCAGGTGGCATGGGCGAACGCGAGCACCGCGGTCTCCTCGCCCACGAACAGGACGGTGCTGGTGCGCTCCTGGTCGCTGTCTCCGGGGGTCCGGCAGGAGGTGCAGTCATAGCTGCCGGGGGCGTCGCCACCGGCCAGCAGGCGGTCGGCTTCTTCGTCGCCGATCTCGGCGCGAACGTCGTCGCTGACGTCGAGCATGCGCGGCACGGGTGGCTCCTCGATCTCTGTGCGTCTGCCGGGTGGTCTCCCGGCTCGTACAAGGACAACGGGTCACCTGCGGCAGGAGTCACGCGAGGACGGGAACAGAATCGAACCAATCGCCGCACAGCGGAAAATCACGGAAAGCCGGCCCACAAGCGGTCACGTAACGCCAACTCTTGCGCAGAACTTGGCGCAGTCGGCGGCGTTCCGTACGCCGGACCGGGTGGGACCGGGACGCCGAGGGCGTGGCACGCTGGCGGGTGCCGGGGGGCTGCTTACCGTCACCGGCTATGTCGGACAACTCTTCGGCGCCACGGCGCCTCGTGGGATCCGTCGGGCTGCTCACCGCGGCGGCCGCTGCCCTGGTCCTGGGCCTGCCCGGGGGCGCCGCCGCCGACGGGCCGGACGGCGCCGGCAAGGTCTCGCACGCCTGCGCCGATGACCAGTGGCCATGGGGCTGCCTCGCCGAGTGCGAGAGCAGCGGTGACTGGCACATCAACACCGGTAACTCCTTCTACGGCGGCCTGCAGTTCCACCAGCCCACCTGGGAGGACTTCGGCGGCCTCGCCTTCGCGCGGCGGGCCGACCTCGCCTCCCGTGAGGAGCAGATCGAGATCGCGAAGAGGGTCCAGGCCGTCCAGGGCTGGGGCGCCTGGCCCGAGTGCGCCCGGCGCTTCGGGCTGACCGCGAAGAGCCGGACCCATGTCGTACGGCGCGGGGAGACGCTCGGCGAGATCGCCCGCAAGTACCGGGTGAAGGGCGGCTGGCAGGCGCTCTACGAGGCCAACCGGTCGGCCATCGGCCAGAGCCCGAACCGGCTGTCGATCGGCACCCGGCTGCGGCTCCCCCAGGGCCCAGGGTCCTAGGGGAGCCGGCTCGACGGCATCAGTATCCGAGACCGCGGCGAATGGCGAGCTCCACGGGTGAGTAGTCCCCGTCGGGCCGTTCGGTCCTGGGGTCGGCGCCCGGCCTGGGGAGCAGCGGCGGCTGGGCCATGAAGCGGGGTTCGGTGCCGCGGTGGGGCTGTGCGGCGTGCACGAGGAACGGGTGGCAGAGGTAGACGTCACCGGCGCGGCCGGTGGCGTGCGCGATCGGCCGGTGCTCGGTGGCGGGCACGGCGCGCCCGGCGAGGTCCATGAAGGACAGCCCGGCCTCGCCCTCCGGTCCGAGGAGGGCGGCGACGTCCAGATGGGAGCCGACCCGGATGCGGGTGGGCGCGTCGTCCTCTCCCACGTCGGACATCAGGAACAGCATCAGCAGCCAGCGGCCCCTGGACGCGGCGTTCACCCGGTAGGACAGGAAGTCGGCGGGATCGTCGCCCGGGAAGCTGGCGTCGATGTGCCAGCCGTCGTCGCCCGGTGCGTCGTCGCTGCGGAACCGCACCGGGAACGTGCCGAGGTCGCCGCGCGGTGCCCAGCGCCCCGGTCCGGCGAGGGCGTCGTACGCGGCGTGCAGCCGGGGCGAATTGACGGCGGCCCGGAAGGGTTCCTGCCCGTAGAAGCCGAGCCGTACGACGGGGTCTTTCCATGTCGCCGGATCGTTGGGCTCACCCGGGATGTCCCGCCACATGATCTCCCGGCACTCCGCCGCGACCTCGGGCGAGAACGCGCCCTCCACATGAAGAAAGCCCTGCTCCACGAATGCGGACAAGGCGCTGTCATCGATAGTTGATCCATCCATGGGGCCAGAGTGACGCAGGGGACAGACGGGGACCAGCGATTTTCCGGGTGCGCCGCCGGCGCGGGAGCGGGCGAGGGTGCCGGCCGGGGTGCGCGGCGCGCGGCGGACGCCTCCGGCTCCCGTGGGGCGGAGGGGATTTGCGGCCCATGGGTTCCCTGAAGCGGCTACCGATGAACTAACTCTTTTGGAACAAGTTGGCGAAAGGCCCAACCAGTGCCCCCATTTCGCGGTCCTTCCCTAGAGCAGGGGGCCGCCTCGCACCATCAGGAGGGGAGTGCGAAGTGGCCCCGGGGGAGACCAGGCAGGACTGGAAGACCAGGGGACACGGGGACGGATGCACATCTCATTCCTGATTCACAATGCCTACGGTATCGGGGGGACGATCCGGACGACGTTCAATCTGGCCCGGACGCTTGCCGAACGGCATGACGTCGAGATCGTGTCCGTGCTGCGCCACCGCGACGACCCGGTCTTCGACCTGGGTCCCCGGGTCGCCCTGCGGCATCTCGTGGACCTCCGGGAGAGCAGTCCGGGCCACGACGGCGCGGATCCCGAGCATGCCCGTCCCGCCAAGGTCTTCCCCGCCGCCGAGGGGCGCTACGGCCAGTACAGCGAGCTCACCGACCGCCGGATCGCCCAGCATCTGCGCCGGACGGAGGCGGACGTGCTGGTCGGCACCCGGCCCGGCCTCAATGTGCACATCGCCAAGCAGGCGCGCCGCGGCCCGGTGCGGATAGGCCAGGAGCACCTCACCCTGGACACCCACACCCGGGCGCTCAAGCTGGCGCTGCGCGGCGCCTATCCGCGCCTGGACGCGGTCACCACCGTCACCGAGGCCGATGCCGGTGCCTACCGCCGGACGCTCCGGCTGCCCGGTGTGCGCATCGAGGCGGTGCCCAACAGCGTGCCGGCGCCCGCTCTCGCGCCTGCCGACGGCAGCGGCAAGTGGGTCGTCGCGGCCGGCCGGCTCGCCCGCGTCAAGCGCTATGACGTGCTCATACGTGCCTTCGCCCAGGTCGTCGCCGAGCGTCCCGACTGGCGGCTGCGGATCTACGGCGGCGGCGCCGAGAAGGCCACCCTGCGCGCCCTGATCGACGAACTCGGCCTGTACAACCACGTCTTCCTGATGGGCCCGGCCAACCCTCTGGAGCCGGAGTGGGCCAAGGGCTCGATCGCCGCGGTCTCCTCCAGCCTGGAGTCCTTCGGGATGACCATCGTCGAGGCCATGCGCTGCGGTCTGCCGGTGGTCGCCACCAACTGCCCGCACGGGCCGGGCGAGATCATCGACGACGGGGTGGACGGCAAGCTGGTGCCGGTGGGCAACCCGGAGGCGATGGCCGGCTCGCTGCTGACGCTGATCAACGACGATGCCGCCCGCAAGCGGATGGGGGTGGCCGCGCTGGCCTCGTCGGCGCGCTTCGACCCCGCCACGGTCGCCGGGCGCTATGAGGCGCTCTTCGGGGAGCTGCTCGCCCGCAGGCGCGAGCGCCGATGGCACAGCAGCCTGCATCGCGCCCGCGGAGCCCTGCTCAGCGGCGCTTACGCCACCAAGGACGCGGCCCGCGCCGCCATGAGAGGGGTGCGGACGGTATGACGGCGCCGAGCCAGCTGACCGTGACCGGACACGAGACGAAGGAGTCCTCCGCCATCGACCAGGAACCCATGGTTCCGGCGAGCACCGGGCCCGAGGGCCCCGGGCGGCCGGGCGAGCGGGGCGGCGAAGCGGCTCCGGTGGAGCTGCGGGCCGACTGCATCGCGGACTCCGCGGGCGGCCTCACCTTCGACCTGAACGCCCCTCAGGACACCCCCACCACCTGGAGCGCGGCGCTGGTCCTGCGGCTGCGCGGCGGCGACGGCGCGGACGACGAGGTGCGGCTGCCGCTCGGGCCGAACGGCGCCGGACGGCTGCGCGCCGTACTGCCCAGCACCGTCGCGCTCGCCGAGGGCCGCTGGAACGCCTACGCCGACCTCGGCGACGGCCAGGACCCCCGGCGCCTGCTGCCCGGCGTCAACGATCTGCGGTCGCTGGTGGACCGCCGGCCGCTGGCGGGCATCGGCCGGCTCGGTGTGCGCATCCCGTACGCGACGAAGTTCGGCAACCTCGCCCTGCGCAGCTGGCTGCGCGGCCCGCACGCGGAGGCCGGTGACATCCTTGTCGCACCCGACGGGATGACGGTCTCCGGCCGGCTCTACGGTGCCGTCCCGGCCGCCGGCGCCCGTGTGGAGGCCCGTGCGCGCCGCAATCCGAAGTCCCCGGAGACGGCACCGGCCACCGTCACCGTCCCGCTGACCGTCGAGGGCGCGGACTTCACCTTCACGCTGCCCTATGCGGAGCTGGCCGGCCGGTGGGAGCGGGGCAGCGAGCCGTGGGACCTGTGGCTGCGCCTCGCCGACGGCGCCCGGCCGGTGCGGATCGCCCGCCTCCTGGACGATGTCGCCGACAAGAAGCTGGTGTTCAGCTACCCGGCGCTGCCGGTGCCGGCCGCCGCCGGAGAGCTCACCATCGGCCCGTATTACACGCTCGACAACGACCTGGCCCTACGGGTCGCCGGGCCGGACGGGAGCTGACGGAGCAGCGGCTGCGGTCCCGGTCCGGTATCGAGGACCGCAGCTGTCCGCAAAGGCTGCGAAACTCGGGCCATGTTGGAGACCTCGGCACGTCTGCTCCGCCTGCTTTCCCTGCTGCAGGCCCATCGGGAGTGGTCCGGCGCGGAGCTCGCCGACCGGCTCGATGTCACCCCGCGCACGGTGCGCCGGGACATCGACCGGCTGCGCGAGCTGGGCTACCCCGTCCACTCCGCGCCGGGGACGGCCGGCGGCTACCGGCTCGGCGCGGGCGCCGAACTCCCGCCGCTGCTGCTGGATGACGACGAGGCGGTGGCGGTCGCGGTCGGGCTGCGCGCGGCGGGCGGTGTCGACGGCATCGAGGAGGCCTCCGTACGGGCGCTGGCGAAGCTGGAGCAGGTGCTGCCGCACCGGCTGCGGCGCCGGGTCGGGGCGCTGACCGACTTCACCGTGCCGATCCTCGACCCGGGCGGCCCCCGGGTGGACCCGCACACCCTCACCGAGCTCGCGCACGCCTGCCGGGACAGCCAGCGGCTCCGCTTCGACTACACCACCCATGACGGCACGGCCTCCCGCCGTACCGTGGAACCGCTCCGCCTGGTCTGCGCCCGGCGCCACTGGTACCTCGTGGCCTGGGACGTGGACCGCGACGACTGGCGCACCTACCGCGCCGACCGCATCACCCCCACCCCGCCGCACGGGCCGCGCTTCGCCCCCCGTACGCCACCGGCCGAGGACCTCGCCGCATATGTCTCCCGGGGAATCTCCACCCGGGCCTACGCGACCCGGGCCACCGTGCTGCTGCATGCCCCGCTGGAGCAGGCCGCGGCGCGCATCAGCCCGGCGGCCGGGGTGCTCGAAGCGGTCGATGAGCAGCGCTGTCTGCTGCGCACCGGGGCGCACAGCCTCGACCTGATGGTGCTGCACATCGTGCTGACGGGCTTCGACTTCGAGGTCCGTGAGCCGCCGGAGATGCTCGGCAAGGTACGGGAGGTCAGGGACCGGCTGGATCGGGCGCTGGTACCACCACCGGCTGCTTCCCCACCTCCGGGTGGTGCAGATCGAACGCGGGGGACTCGGAGCGGATCCTCGGCAGGGTCGTGAAGTTGTGCCGGGGCGGCGGTGAGGAGGTCGCCCACTCCAGGGACCGGCCGAAGCCCCACGGGTCGTCCACGGTGACCCTGGCGCCGTAGTGGGTGGTCTTCCAGACGTTGTAGAGGAAGGGCAGCGTGGACAGCCCGAGCAGGAAGGAGCCGATGGTAGAGAAGGAGTTCAGGGCCGTGAAGCCGTCGGCGGCCAGATAGTCGGCGTACCGCCGGGGCATGCCCTCCACGCCCAGCCAGTGCTGGACGAGGAAGGTGGTGTGGAAGCCGACGAACAGCGTCCAGAAATGGATCTTTCCCAGGCGCTCGTCGAGCATCTTGCCGGTGAATTTCGGCCACCAGAAGTAGAAGCCCGCGTAGGTGGCGAAGACGACCGTCCCGAAGACGACGTAGTGGAAGTGGCCGACGACGAAGTACGAGTCGGTGACGTGGAAGTCCAGCGGCGGTGAGGCCAGGATGACGCCGGTCAGCCCGCCGAACAGAAAGCTCACCAGGAACCCGATCGACCAGAGCATCGGCGTCTCGAACGACACCGAGCCGTGCCACATGGTGCCGATCCAGTTGAAGAACTTCACCCCGGTCGGCGCCGCGATCAGGAACGACATGATGGAGAAGAACGGCAGCAGCACCGCCCCGGTCACGAACATGTGGTGCGCCCAGACCATCACCGACAGCGCCGTGATGGCCATCGTCGCGCCGATCAGCATGACGTAGCCGAAGATCGGCTTGCGGGAGAAGACCGGGATGATCTCCGTGATGATGCCGAAGAACGGCAGCGCGATGATGTAGACCTCGGGATGGCCGAAGAACCAGAAGAGGTGCTGCCACAGCAGGGCCCCGCCCCACTGCGCGTCGAAGACCACCGCCCCGAACTGCCGGTCCGCCTCCAGCACCAGCAGCGCGGCCGCCAGCACGGGGAAGGCCATCAGCACCAGGATCGACGTGAAGAGCACGTTCCAGGTGAACACCGGCATCCGGAACATCGTCATGCCGGGCGCCCGCAGCACGATGACCGTGGTGATGAAGTTGACGGCACCGAGGATCGTGCCGAATCCGGCGAGCGCCAGCCCCATGATCCACATATCGGCGCCGATGCCGGGGGAGCGGACCATCGAGTTGAGCGGGGCGTAGGCCGTCCACCCGAAGGCCGGACCGCCGAACGGCGTGAGGAAGCTGCCCAGCACGATCAGCCCGCCGAAGAGGAAGAGCCAGTACGAGAGCATGTTCAGCCGCGGGAAGGCCACATCGGGCGAGCCGATCTGAAGCGGCATGATCTCGTTCGCGAAACCGGCGAACGCGGGGGTGGCGAACAGCAGCAGCATGATCGTGCCGTGCATCGTCACCGCCTGGTTGAACTGCTCGGCGTCGATGAACTGGAGCCCGGGACGGGCCAGCTCGGCGCGCATCACCATGGCCAGCAGACCGCCCACCAGGAAGAACCCGAACGCGGTGATCAGATAGAGGTGCCCGATCTTCTTGTGGTCGGTGGTGGTCAGCCAGTCCACCAGCACCGAGCCGGGGTGCCGCGCCCTGGAGGGCCGGATGTGCGCCCGGTCGGTCTCCGTAACCATCCGCTGCACCTCGTTCGTCGAAGGTGGACTGGGGCCCGGGACATGATGCTCGCGCGGGGGACGCAGGGCGAGAGGGCGCTCCGGTCCGTTCCGGTGGCATCCGGCGGGGCGGTGGACGCCGGGGCCGGGAGGCGCGGGGCCCGGTAAGCGGGGTGATGGGCGATGTGCGGAAAATGTGTGTGGAGTGTGTCTCGTTGGCCAATTTCCGGTCGGCCGATAAAGAGCGTCGGGTAATGCGAATCCGGAACTTACCGGGGATTGTTTTCGGACGGCGCGTCGAGTTGACCGGACGGACTGCGTCCGTTCCGTCTTCGATCACGGCGGAATTCCGGCCGATTAATTTTCCACCCGGTTGCGCCGTCACGCGGCGCGTACGGGTGACGGAAGTACCGGCAAACGCGCGCCGGTTCGCTGTGACACAAGTGTGACCAATGCCGGACAGAGAAGTCGCCGTGGCATGCGAGGGCCGGCCTTCCACGGGCCGCCGCGGGCGCCTACGGTGGCTGTCATGGACGTACCGAACCTCCCCGACAACCCCCAGGACGACATCGAGGCGTATGTCGGTCTCGCGCAGCAGGACGCCGAGGAGCAGGCGAGAGCGCGCGGCTGGACCACCGTCCGCTCGCTGCCGCCGGGCGCGATCATCACGATGGAGTACCTGGCCGGCCGGCTCAACTTCGAGGTCAAGGACGGCGAGGTGCACCGCAGCTGGCAGGGCTGACCGCCACTGCCGACGACGAAGGCCCCGGCCGCTCTCAGGAGCGGCCGGGGCCTTCGGTGCGGGGTGAGGGTGTGTGCGTACCGGCCCCGCGGCTCGTGGGGCGGTCAGCCGCTCCCGTTGCGGCCGCGCCCGGACGTCGGGCTCAGCGGCGTGGTGCGCGGGACGCGGTCCGCGTGCGGCGGCCGCCGGCTGCCCGCCGGAGTGGCAGGCGTGCGCTCCGAGCGGATGGAGTACGGGCGTGACGGGTGGTGCGGCCAGCCGTCCGGGGTGTGCCCGGTGGCCGAGCGGCCGCCCGTCCCTGCGGAGATCGTCTCGCGTACGAGGACCTCGCCGTCGGAGGCGAGGCGCTGCCGGGAGACTCCCGGGGCCGGCGCGCCGGCCGGCAGCGGGCCGCGCAGCGAATCGGGGCGCAGCCGCAGCCACAGCCGCAGCAGGATGCCCATCAGGCGGTCCTCGAACCAGGTGATCGCGGGCTCCAGCCAGGGCATCGCCAGCAGCACCAGCAGCCCCGCGGCCCAGCCGAGCAGCACATCGCTGACCCAGTGCGTCCCGAGGTAGACGGTGGTCATGCCGACGCCCAGGGCGCCCAGCGCGGCGATCACCGACAGCGTGCGGCGGCGCAGCGAGGTGGTCGCCAGGTAGGCCAGCACACCCCAGGTGACCACGGCGTTCGCGGTGTGACCCGAGGGGAATATGTCGCCGTCGAGCCACATCTCGTTGGCGCCGACCACGGTCGCGTAGTGCGGGCCGAGCCGGCCCATGCCGAGCTTGGCGGCGCCCACGGTGATGTTCAGCAGCAGCAGTGAGGCGCCGAGCACCAGCAGCGGGTGGAGGTTGCGCTGCCGCCAGCAGCGCCAGCCCAGCCAGGCGGCCACCGCCACCGCGGTCGGTCCGCGCTGCCCCAGCACCACGAAGTAGTCGAGGAAGGCATGGATCTCCGGCCACTGCTTGTAGGGCCGGAAGAACATGACCTGCCAGTCGAACGTGACCAGCCATGAAGTGGCCAGCACCCCGGCCACGATCGCGAAATAGACCGCCAGGGTGCCCCAGAACAGCCACATACGGGTCGGGGTCATGCTGGGCGGTCGGACGCGATCGGTGGGGCGCTCCTCCATCTGGTCGAGCTTGTCATCGGTACGCACTCAATCGACGTTACCGCGTGTGATGTAGGTGCTTGGTCAAACTGTGCGCTTTGTAATGACGATGTGATGTGGAATGTGTCTCAATCGAGGCTTCGCCGCAGGGATTTGGAAGGGAATTCCCAGCGATTCTCAATCGGCCCCCCGCATGCGCGTGTCGTCACCCTGAGCGCCTTATCTTCTTTTCCCCTCCGGAGTTTATCGGCTATTCGCTCACGGGTAGCGTGACGTTTCCTCGTGGCGGTGCTCACGGAGCGGACTCGGTCGGTCACGAAGGGTGATGGCGGTGAGGTCATGGCGGGCCCGAGCCGTTCAGCCAGAACGCCCCGTAGACGGCGGAGCCCACCGCCGCCGCCCCGACGACCAGCCAGGTCCACAGCGGGCGCCCGCGCGCCAGTGCCGCCGCCAGGGGCAGCAGCAGCGGATAGGCCGGCAGCATCAGCCGGGGCTTGGACCCGAAGTACCCCTTGGCGGTCAGCGCGAGCAGCAGCACCGCCCCGCCGTAGACGGCCAGCGGCAGCGGCTGTCCCTGCCGCACTCCGTGCACGTAGAGCCAGATCACCAGCCCGACGCCGACGATCAGTGCGAGTCCGGCCGCGAACGCGGGCCCCGACAGCTGGCGCCAGACGAAGGAGCCGAACGCGATCCCCCCGTCGAAGCCGTTGCCCCAGCCTTCCTGGACGTCCAGATAGCCGGTGAACGAGCCCTGCCGCGCCCCGACCCACAGGAAGAAGCCGCACCAGCCGAGCGGTGCGAGCAGCACACCGGACAGCATCCCCGGGTGCCGGCGCAGCCCCGCGCGCAGCCCTGCCCCGTCGGCCCGCTCCCGCCACAGCGTCACCGCCGCGGTGAGCCACACGGCCGCCACCACCGCCGCGCCCACCGGCCGGGTCAGTCCGGCCAGCGAGGCCAGCACCCCCGCCCACAGCCAGCGCCCGGTCAGCACGGCGTACACACTCCAGGCCGCGAGCGCGGTGAACAGCGCCTCCGAGTACGCCATCGACTGCACGATCCCGACGGGCAGTGCGGCCCACAGCGCCGCGAGCGCGACCCCGGCCCGCGGCCCGTGCAGCCGCTCCCCGGTCGCGTACAGCGCCCAGGCCGCGCCCAGCGACGTCAGCCAGGTGACCAGCAGTCCCGCGTCGGCGGGCGACAGCGTGGTGAGCGCCGACAGTCCGCGCTCCAGCCAGGGGAGCAGCGGGAAGAAGGCCAGGTTGGAGTGCACCTCGCCGTTGGGCAGCACGACGGTGTAGCCGTAGCCCTGCTCGGCGACCCGGGTGTACCAGAGCGCGTCCCAGCGGGCGGCCAGCAGGGTGTGCCAGTTTTTGCCGTCGGCCGCCGACCAGAGCGCGAGGGCCACGATGCCCAGCAGCCGGATCGCCGCGTACGCCAGCAGCGCGGGCGCGGCCCGGCGCAGCGCGGCCCGTACGACGGATCCGTCGTACGGGGGCCGGCCGGGAACGGCGGCGGAGGCAAGATCGTTCATCGGGACGATTATCCAGGTGGCCGAAGAACGACTGCCGACGGCGGGTGGGGGAACGCATGGCGCTGCGATGAGCGTCTCATCGTGAGGTGAGCCACGCGGCACGCCACGGGACTCGCGTAGTCTGAGCGTCTCAACTCGCCCGTGCCGCCGGTTCGCCCCGGGGCGTTTTCGCGCCCTGTTCCGTGGCCGCGAGAGCATGACTGGAGGTGCTGCATGTCCGGGACGACCGCGTCCGGCAGTGGACGGACGGCTGGTGTTCCCCGGCTTTCACGTGGTGGTGCGAACCGCTGGACCGTGCTGATCGTGCTCTGCGTCAGCCTGCTCTTCGTCGCGCTGGACACCACGATCCTGTACGTCGCCGTGCCCTCGGTCACCGAGGACCTGCGACCGGGACCCGTCGAGCTCCTCTGGATCGTCGACGTCTATCCGCTGATCGCGGCCTCCCTGCTGATCCTCTTCGGCACCCTCGGCGACCGCGTCGGGCGCCGCCGCGTCCTCCTCCTCGGCTACGGCCTCTTCGGCCTGGCCTCGGCCGCCGCCGCACTCGCGCCCAATCCGCAGATCCTGATGGTCGCCCGCGCCCTGCTCGGCATCGGCGGCGCCATGATCATGCCGGCCACGCTGTCGATCCTGCGGCAGGTCTTCCCCGACCGGCGCGAGCGCGCGGTCGCCATCGGCGTGTGGAGCGCGGTGGCCGCGGTCGGTGCCGCGGTCGGTCCGGTCCTCGGCGGCTTCCTCGTCGAGAACTTCTGGTGGGGCTCTGTCTTCCTCATCAACATCCCGATGATGGCCGCGATGCTGCTGATAGGACGGTGGCTGCTGCCGGAATCGCGCGGTGAGCGCAACGGCCCCTGGGACGTGATCGGCGCGATCGTCGCGGCGCTCGGTGTGCTGGGGATCGTCCTGGGTGTGAAGCGGATCGGCAGCGGTGCGGCCGTGGTGGGCCCGACCACGCTGCTGCCCATCGTCCTCGGTGTCCTGCTGCTGGTCCTCTTCGTCCGCCGGCAGCGCCGCCGCAAGGACCCGCTGATCGATGTGCGGCTGTTCGCCCGGCCCGCGTTCGGCACCTCCGTCGGCTGCATCGTGCTGGCCATGCTCGCCCTGGTGGGCCTTCAGCTGATCGCCGTTCAGTACCTCCAGCTGGTCCTCGGGCTGAGCCCGCTGGAGACCGGGCTGCGGATGCTGCCACTGGTCTTCGCCGCGATGGCCGCCGGCCTCACCGGCTCGAAGATGCTTCAGGCCCTGGGGCCGCGCGCGATGGTCTCCCTCGGCTTCGTGCTGACCGCCGTCGCGGTGCTCTGCCTGACCGCGATGAGCAGTCAGGACCGCCCCTGGCTGCTGTCCCTGGGCTTCGTGCTGCTCGGCTTCGGTTTCCAGTCCACGCTGTTCGGGGCCTACGAGTCGATGCTCAGCGAGGCGCCCGCCGAGCAGTCCGGCGGTGCCGCCGCGATCGGGGAGACCTCCTACCAGCTCGGCGCCGGCATCGGTGTCGCCCTGCTCGGCAGCGTCATGAACGCCGCCTACGCCCCGGGCCTGAACCACGTCGACGGCGTCCCCGCGCGGGCCTCCGCCTCGGCGGCGCACTCCCTCGGCGAGGCCTACAAGGTCGCCGCCGGTCTGGGCGGAGCCGCCCGCGCCGCCCTGCGGGAGGCCGCCCGGGACTCCTTCGTCCGCGGGCTGCATGTCACCCTCGTCGCCAGTGCCCTGCTGCTGCTGGTCGGCGCCGGGATCGCGCTGCGGCTGCCGCGCCGGGCGGCGGACTCCACGGAGCGCGCGGAGGCGGACGGCGAGCCCGCCCCGGGTGAGGGCGCCGGCCGCGGCAGCAGCGAGCCCGCCCCGGCGAGCTCCGGCCGCTGACCCCGGCTCTCCTCCCGGGCGTCCCTGCCCCGCCGCGCGGCGGTGACCCTTGCCGCGCGGCACCGCGGCCCGTACCGTCGGAAGCGCAAATAACTACCACTGCTAGTTTTTCGCGCCGATCCGCCGGAGGCCCCGCCATGTCCGCACCGCCGTCCTCGACGCTTCCGCCGTTCGACCCCAGTGACCCCCTGGGCCTCGACGATCTGCTGACCGACGAGGACCGCGCCGTACGGGACACCGTCCGCCGGTGGGCCGCCGACCGGGTGCTGCCGCAGATCGCCGACTGGTACGAGCGCGGCGAACTGCCCGGCATCCGCGAACTCGCCCGTGAGCTCGGCTCCCTCGGCGCGCTCGGAATGTCCCTGACCGGCTACGGCTGCGCGGGCGCCTCCGCCGTCCAGTACGGGCTGGCCTGTCTGGAGCTGGAGGCCGCCGACTCCGGTATCCGCTCGCTGGTCTCCGTCCAGGGCTCGCTCGCCATGTACGCGATCTGGCGCTTCGGCTCCGAGGAGCAGAAGCAGCAGTGGCTGCCGCGGATGGCGGCCGGCGAGATCATCGGCTGCTTCGGGCTGACCGAGCCCGACATCGGCTCCGACCCCGCCGCGATGCGGACGTACGCCAAGCGCGACGGCGGGGACTGGGTGCTCAACGGGCGCAAGATGTGGATCACCAATGGCTCGGTCGCCGGTGTCGCGGTCGTCTGGGCGCAGACGGACGAGGGCATCCGCGGCTTCGTGGTCCCCACCGGCAGCCCCGGCTTCTCGGCCCCCGAGATCACCCATAAGTGGTCCCTGCGCGCCTCGGTGACCAGCGAACTCGTCATGGACGACGTACGGCTGCCGGCCGACGCGGTGCTCCCGGAGGTCACCGGACTGCGCGGCCCCCTCGGCTGCCTCAGCCACGCCCGCTACGGCATCGTCTGGGGCTCCATGGGAGCCGCGCGCGCCAGCTTCGAGGCGGCACTGGACTACGCGAGGACACGGGAGCAGTTCGGCAAGCCGATCGGCGGCTTCCAGCTCACCCAGGCCAAGCTCGCCGACATGGCGGTCGAACTGCACAAGGGGATCCTGCTGGCCCACCATCTGGGGCGGCGGATGGACGCGGGGCGGCTGCGCCCCGAGCAGATCAGCTTCGGCAAGCTGAACAACGTACGGGAGGCGATCGAGATCTGCCGCACGGCCCGGACGATTCTCGGTGCCAACGGGATCTCGCTGGAGTACCCCGTCATGCGGCATGCGACCAACCTCGAATCGGTGCTCACCTACGAGGGCACCGTCGAGATGCACCAGCTGGTGCTGGGCAAGGCGCTCACCGGCCTGGACGCCTTCCGGTGAGCGGCCTCGCCCGTTGAGCGGGGCGATGCCTCAGCCGGGGGCCGGTGCGCCGGTGGCGGTCCCGCGGGCGCCCGGACCCCGTCCGGACAGCCGCGGGACGGCTCAACTCTGGTTGAAGAAACCGCCGTTGCGGTGGCCGCGGGCCTCCCCGCTGACCACCTTGTAGTCGGCGGGGGTCAGCAGGAACACACGGGTGGCGACCCGCTCGATCGAACCGCGCAGGCCGAAGGTCAGGCCGGCCGCGAAGTCCACCACACGCTTGGCGTCGGCGGACTCCATGGCCGTCAGATTGACGATCACCGGCACGCCGTCCCGGAACAGTTCGCCGATGCCACGGGCGTCCCGGAAGCTCTCCGGGGAGACCGTGGCGATGCGGGTGCCCTGGTCCTGGGCGGCCTCGTCGGCCACTCGGACCCGGGGGTCGGTGACCCAGGGGCTGTCGCCCGAGTCACCGGCATCGGGTCCCTCGGCGTAGTCGTCGTCGTAGTAGCGCTCGTCATCACTGTCGTCGACGAGGCCAAGCCAGGCACTCGCCTTGCGCACCGATCCCATTGACGCCTCCTCTCACCCGCGGTCTCTGCGTGTCCGCCCCTATCGTCGTTCATGAGGCGGAGGGTGTGCCAAGTGGATAGCCGCCGCACGGGGGGTTCGTGACACATCTGGTGCAAAGAGGGTGGCGCAGCATCAGCTCACGCGCCCCGTAAGGAAACTGACAGTACGACGAACATCACGGTCGGTACTCTATCGGGTGAGCGGGGCCCGTGAGGGCAAGAAAACGGAGCGGACCCCCGGGTCGGTTCGTGCACGGGACCAGGGCAAATGCCAGTGGACTCGGCGGAGGGTCACGGGATAGCCCGATGATCGGGAGACTGGCCCATCGGAGGGGTGTTGACGCCGGGGTGGATTCCGACCTGTGTCCACCGGACCCGCTTCCCTCGAAAGTTGAGCGAGCCGATTGTCCGACGATGACGGCCGGAGCGCGGCATTCCGGGTGGGTTTCACGCCCCCCGGCCGGGGGGCCGGGCGCATCGTTCGCGCCACGTTCCGCCGCCTCCCGGATCGTGGTGCCGAAGGGGCCCGGCGGGCGGGGCGGAACCGCATCGTCCGCCGATCCGTCCCATCCGCGACCGAGGGGGTCAGCGCCGCCCCGGCAGCCGTCAAGGTGGCTGCCGGGGCGGAGTGTTGGGGAACGGCGGTGGGATTGCGGCCGTGTGTCGGGTGTGAGACATCGGTGCGGACCTCTTGCGCCGCGGGGGTGGTGCGGCCGAGACTCCGCTCAGCGCTTGTCAGGGGCACGCCGAAAATGAACGTGCGGATTCCTGTGTGCCCTTTGGCTGCGCCTCACCGGCCGCCCACCGGCGGCCCCCGATCCCCTCGGAGGAATCAGTGAGGAACGAGCGCACCACCCCCCGCAGCGGCGTGGCGAGACGCACCCGGCTGATCGCCGTGGCGTCCGGACTGGTGGCCATCGGTGCCATCGCCGTCCCGGCCGCCAACGCACAGAACCCCGCTCCCGCCCAGAAGTTCAGCGCCGCCCAGCTCTCCGCCGCCGGGAACGCGGTACGTGCCGCGGATGTCCCGGGCACCGCCTGGCGGGGCGACAGCGCGACCGGCACTCTGGTCGTCACCGCCGACCGCACGGTCTCCCGGGCCGAGATCGCCAGGATCGAGCGGGCCGCGGGCAGTAACGCCGACGCGGTCCGCATCGACCGCATCGCGGGCACCTTCCGCAAGTTCATCTCCGGCGGCGACGCCATCTACGCACCCAGCTGGCGCTGCTCGCTCGGCTTCAACGTCCGCAGCGGCAGCACCTATTACTTCCTGACGGCCGGTCACTGCACCGACGGCAACCCGCCGTGGTACACCAACTCCTCGCGCACCACGAGCATCGGTCCGACCGCCGGCTCCAGCTTCCCCGGCAACGACTACGGCATCGTGAAGTACACGAACTCCTCCGTGGCCCACGCCGGCACGGTCGGCAGCCAGGACATCACCAGCGCCGGCACCCCGAGCGTCGGCCAGTCGGTCACCCGCCGGGGCTCCACCACCGGTACCCACAGCGGCAAGGTCACGGCACTGAACGCCACCGTGAACTACGGCGGCGGCGACATCGTCTCCGGCCTCATCCAGACCACGGTCTGCGCCGAGCCCGGTGACAGCGGCGGCCCCCTCTACTCCGGGACCAAGGCGCTCGGCCTCACCTCCGGGGGCAGCGGTGACTGCACCTCCGGTGGCACCACGTTCTTCCAGCCGGTCACCGAGGCGCTGAGCGCGTACGGCGTGAGCGTTTACTGACGCCGGCCGGCTGAGTCCGTACGGCCCGGGATCGCGCGGCCCGGGCCCGTACGGCGAGATCCCCGCACGAACGCCGGAGGCGGCTCCGGCGGTATGACGGCCCCCGTCCGCCGGCGGACGGGGGCCCGGCCGTGTCCGCCAGGAGCCTCGACCGCCTTCCGGGCCGGGCATACCATGGTAAACAGCGCGATTCGGACGCGTGCGGCACATCTTCAGGGGGCCGTGATGGTCGAAGAACTGGTGACGGCCGGGGTGGCACTGGCCTGCACGGGCACGGTGTATCTCATGGCGGCGGCGCGGGTGGTCAAGCAGTACGAACGCGGTGTGGTGCTGCGGCTGGGGCGGCTGGCCTCCGAGGTGCGCGACCCCGGGTTCACCATGATCGTTCCGATCATCGACCGGATGCGCAAGGTCAATATGCAGATCGTCACGATGCCGGTGCCCGCCCAGGAGGGCATCACCCGCGACAACGTCACGGTGCGGGTCGACGCGGTCGTCTACTTCAAGGTCGTGGACGCCGCCGACGCGGTCATCCGGGTCGAGGACTACCGCTTCGCGGTCTCCCAGATGGCGCAGACCTCACTGCGGTCGATCATCGGCAAGAGCGAGCTGGACGATCTGCTGTCGAACCGCGAGAAGCTCAATCAGGGCCTGGAGCTGATGATGGACAGCCCGGCCATCGGCTGGGGAGTGACCGTCGACCGGGTGGAGATCAAGGATGTCTCGCTGCCGGAGACGATGAAGCGGTCGATGGCCCGCCAGGCGGAGGCCACCCGCGACCGGCGGGCCCGGGTGATCAACGCGGACGCCGAGCTCCAGGCGTCGAGGAAGCTCGCCGAGGCGGCCGAGGCGATGTCCGACCAGCCCGCGGCGCTGCAACTGCGACTGCTGCAGACCGTGGTGGCGGTCGCCGCCGAGAAGAATTCCACCCTTGTCCTGCCTTTCCCGGTCGAACTGCTGCGGTTCCTGGAGCGCTCCGGGCTCCAGGCCCAGGCGCAGACCGCGGCCGCCGAGGCCGAGCGGGACGGTGTGCAGCGGCCTGCCCCGAAGGCGCCCCGGCCGTCGCGTACGGCCGTCGAGCACGGTGCGGAGGACTCGCTGCCGCCGGAGCTGGCGGACCTCCCGCCGGTGGAGGATCTCCCGTAGACCTCCCTCGCGCATGAGGGTCTGAGGCGGGCGCCGGCTGCCTTTCCGGTGTGCCACTGAATGCCGTATGTACCCCTTGGTTCGGGTATATACGGCCTTTTCGTTGGGTCGGGGGGCGGTTCCCGGCCGGTGTTTTCCGGCCAGCTATAGTCCTCACACGTTGCCGTCCGCCGCGCGCTCCGCGTGCCCGCTGATGTCCGCACTCGGGCCGAGGTGCGCGGATATCGGTGTGTCCTTCGTGTGGCGAAGTGGTGAACTCCCGCATGTGAGACCGGAACTCGGTCTTGTGCGCGAGTGAGGCGGATGGGAATACTCGGCTGCACCTTGGCATGGACGCGACTCCCCGAGCCGCCGCTCCGCGAGGTGGAACCGTGCCAGTCCTGATCCCTCACTCTCCGGGCCCGGGCAACTCCCCACAGTTTCCGGGCTCTTCCCCCCACGGGAGGCCCTGAGTTGAAGCACCGACGCATACCCAACCGGCGCGCCGTCATAGCGGGCGCCGGTGCGCTCGCCCTCGCCGCCACCGCCACCGTCGCCCTCGCCAACGCCAACGCGTCCCAGGCCCCCGCGCCCAAGCCGACGCTCGCCAAGCTGACCTCGGCGGCGGCGAGCACGCTCGCCTCCCACCTCAAGACGGACACCGCCGGTGCGTTCTATGACGCCAAGGCCAAGAAGCTGGTGGTCAACGTCGTGAACCAGGCGGCGGCCAAGGCCGTGCGGGCGAAGGGGGCGGAAGCCAGACTCGTCAAGCACACCTTCGCCCAGCTCGACTCGGCCCGGCAGACGCTGAAGTCGAAGGCGACCATCCCCGGCACGTCCTGGGGCATCGACCCGCAGAGCAACAAGGTCGTGGTGACCGCCGACCGCACGGTCAAGGGCACCAAGCTGGACCGGCTCACCAAGGTCGCCGAGAGCCTCGGCGACAAGGTCGAGGTCCGCCACAGCAAGGGGCAGTTCAAGCCCTTCATCGGCGGCGGCGACGCGATCTGGGGGAGCGGTGCCCGCTGCTCGCTCGGCTTCAATGTCGTCAAGGACGGCCAGCCGCACTTCCTGACGGCCGGCCACTGCGGCAACGAGATCAAGAGCTGGTCCGACAAGCAGGGCGGCTCGGCGATCGCCACCACCGAGGACTCCAAGTTCCCCGGTGACGACTACTCGCTCGCCAAGTACACCGGCGACACCGCGCACCCGAGCGAGGTCAACCTCTACAACGGCAGCACCCAGAAGATCACCAAGGCCGCGGAGGCCACCGTCGGCGAGAAGGTGCAGCGCAGCGGCAGCACCACCCAGGTGCACGACGGCACGGTCAAGGCGCTGAACGCCAGCGTCAACTACCAGGAGGGCACGGTCGAGGGTCTGATCCAGACCGATGTCTGCGCCGAGCCCGGTGACAGCGGTGGCGCGCTCTTCGACGGCGAGTCCGCCCTCGGTCTCACCTCCGGCGGCAGCGGCGACTGCACCAACGGCGGCGAAACCTTCTTCCAGCCGGTCACCGAGGCCCTGAAGGCCTACGGCGCGGAAATCGGCTGACCCACCGGCACACCCCGCAGCAGCTCGGCGCACGGTGCCGGGCCCCGGATCCGCTCGTCCTCCGGGGCCGGCACCGTCCCGCGGCGCTCAGCCGTCCGTGCCCGGGGCGGCGTTCCGGCCGTCGCCCGGCCCGAACGCCGCCAGTGCCTCCTCGGCGGAATGCCGGGCCCGGACATAGGTATCCGCCCACGCGGCCGCCGACGGAGAGTCCGATTCCCGGGCGATCCGGGCGCAGGCCGCCTCGTGATCGAAGGCCGTATGCCGCAGTGTGACCGCTCCGCCGCCCGGCCCCAGCAGCGCCCAGTGGGCGCCCGGCCGGCCGTACGGCATGCCGACGCTCCCCGGATTGACCACCAGCCGGCCATGGGTGAACCGCACGAACGGCATATGGGTGTGCCCGCAGACCACCGTCCGTACGGCCTCGGGCACCCCCTCCAGCACCTCCGCCCAGCGCTCCGGCCGGGAGTCGACCAGCGCGATCTCGGTGTCGTCGCGCGGGGTGGCATGGCAGAAGAGGACCGGCCCGAGTCCGGCCACCTCCAGCGTCACGGTGGCGGGCAGCGACCCCAGGAACTCCCGCTCTTCCGGGCCGAGTTGACCCGCCGCCCAGGCGTCCATCGGATCCGCCGGTGCGTTCCCCGGCCGGGCGGCGGCCATCTCGCGGTCGGCGTTGCCGCTGATCCACACCGCCCGGTCGCCGAGGGTGCGCAGCCGGGCCAGGGTCTGGCGGGGGAGCGGCCCGGCGAGCAGATCACCGGTCAGCACGATGCGGTCGGCGGCGCGGACATCCGGCTCGGCGAGCACCGCCTCCAGTGCCGGCAGTACGGCATGGATATCGGAGAGCACGGCGACGCCCGTGCCGGTGGGGGAAGCGTCCATGCGCCGAGCGTAGGGACCGCTGACGCTCCCTCGCACGGGAAATCCCCGGGCACCACTGTCCGGTGCCCGGGGATTTCCGGTGTGAGGGAGCGGTCAGAAGTCGAAGACCGCGCCCATGCCGTCGGCCATCGCGCAGGAGTTGGCGAAGGTGTAGGTGTACGAGACCCGCTTGCCCTGGTACACGCCGTCGGCGGTGACCACGAAGGGGTTCCATTCCCTGGTGCACAGCCGGTCGGACGGGGCGGTGGTCACCGCGTTGAAGTCACCGGCCACCGTGCGCAGTTCGGCGCAGGCGGCTTTCGGGTTCGGGTGGCTGCCGGTCGCCCCCGGCATACAGTTGAGCGTCACGGCGCGCTGCACCGTGGCGGTCGCGCGGCTTTCGCCCTGGCCGGCCGTCAGCACCAGTGCCGTGGGGGCGTAGAGCCCGCCGGTCCGCGTGGGCTGCGCCGGTGCGGCGGCCTGCGCGGTGGTGGCGAGCGTGCCCAGGACCAGTGCCGCGCCGAGCGCGACCGCCCCAGTGATGTACCGCATGACGAACACTCCCTTGCTCGAAGGTGCAGATACCGGACGGGAGTCTGGCCCAACCGCACCCCGAAAGCATCTTGAGTGGGCAAGGAGCGATCGCTTTGAGTCGTTAGATGAAAGCTGAGAGTAATGGCGCGAACCGGCCGGAGGTGGTGCCGGGCGGCCGGGGTGAAGCGGTGTGCGGCCAGCGCGGATGCCGCCGTTGGCATGCCCCGGGCAAACGCCACTCAGCCACGTAACGAAGGGATTCGGCCGCCGACCGGTCGTTCGGGCGGGGTTCGATCTCCGGCGATTGGCTGAAGAGGGGGGCCGGAGGCTGCCTCCGTGCTGCCCGGGACGCGCGTAAAGGTAAGAACCGGCCGCCCGCCGGTCGCCTTACCGGTCCGGTGTGGCCGTCGCGGGGCCCGCCCTCACCCGCTCCGGCCGCCCGTCGCGGCGTCCTCCCCGCCCTTCTTGCGGAAGATCGACAGAGCCAGGGTGAGCAGCGTGCCGCCCACCGCCCAGGCGGCGAGTACCAGGAGCGGGCCGGTGATCGCGTTGCCGCGGAAGTAGGCGAGGGAGCGTGCCGTCCAGGTGCCCGCGCCCGGTGGGAGCGCCGGGCCGATGGCGCGCCAGAACGGGGGCAGCAGCGGGTAGGGGTAGGCGCCGCCCGCACTCGGGTTGCCGAGGATGACGATCAGCAGGATCGCCAGGCCGATGCCGACGATGCCCAGCAGGGCCTGGCAGGCCAGGGTGGTGGCGCCCACCGCGAAGACGGTCAGCGCGCCCAGTCCCCACAGTCCGAAGAAGGTGCCGGGCAGGGCGCCGAGGACCGGTCCGACGATGATCGCGCCGGCCAGCCCGGCGGCGAGCGCGTAGACGGTGAGCGCGGCCAGCCGGATGACCGCCCGGTGTCCGTTCGAGGGGCGCGCCCCGGCGCTGATCGCGAGGATCGCGGCACACAGATAGCCGCCGACGCACCAGCCGACGACGAGGTAGAAGGACGACAGGCTGCGGCTGTCGCCCGCGGCGGCGGGGGCCACCTCGACCGTGCGTACGGTGCGGTGTTCGGCCTTCTCGGCCGAGCGGACGACCAGTTCGACCGCCTGGGCGAGGGAGGCGCCGCCACCACTGGCGACCAGCAGCCGGTCGGTGCTCCCGCGGGGGCTGACGATCAGTGCGCCGTCGATCGTCCGGTTCGCGAGCTGCTGCCGGGCGGCCCGTTCGGAGGGCAGTGCGCGCGGGTCCAGGGGAGAGCCGGGCAGTCGGTCCAGTTTGCCCACCAGTTGCCCCCTGACCTGCGGGGGAGCGACGACGCCCAGCGGTACATCGGTCGGTGCGGGGTGGTGGAAGGCGCCGGTGTACGACGTGATGAACGCGATCATCAGCCCCAGGACGCCGAGCACCAGCAGCGAGGCATGGGGTGTCACCGCGCTCTTCACCTCCCCGAGGAAGGTGGTGCGGGTGCCGTCGTCCGTCGTGGCCATGACTCGCTCCTCGCCACACTTCGGCTGCCGGTCCGGTGCTTTTGTTCCCTTATCTTCCGGTTGGCGGCAGAGGTGTGCAGATCGGTGGGGCTGATCGGCGGATCGGTGACCGGCCTCCCGGCATGTCTTCGTACGAATGTTCGATGCGCGGGTTATGGTGGAGAGGAGGAACGGGGGACGCAAGGTCAGCCGGGGGGCGGATGAGGTGCAGGAGGTGCGGATGCCAGGGTTCACGCATCTGCACACCGCTTCGGGGTTCTCCCTGCGCTATGGCGCCTCCCACCCGGAGCGGCTCGCCGAGCGCGCCGCCGAGCGCGGCATGGACGCCCTCGCACTGACCGACCGGGACGGGCTCTCCGGGGCCGTACGGTTCGCCAAGGCCGCGGCCGAAGCCGGTATCCGCCCGCTGTTCGGCAGCGAACTCGCCGTGGCGGAGCGCGTGTCGGCGCCCACGCCCACCGCGCGCCGCCGCACCCCGGTGCGCGGCGGTGCCTTCCTCGACGAGTCCGCCGCCCGCGCCGTCTTCCTGGCCCGCGAGGGTGCGGCCGGCTGGGCCGTCCTGTGCCGGCTGGTCTCGGCCGCCCACGCCGGACAGGGGGAGCAGCCCGTTCTCCCGTGGAGTGCCCTGGAGGCCGCCACGGACGGGCTGACCGTGCTGCTCGGACCGGACTCCGAGGTCGGCCGGGCGCTGGCCGCCGGCCGCCCGGACCGCGCCGTGCGGCTCCTCGGCCCCTGGCGGGAGCTGTACGGCGAGGCGCTGCGCCTGGAGGTCGTCGACCACGGCCGGCCCGGCAGCGGCCCCGGCTCCCCGCGGCTGGCCGCCCGTACCCTCGGCTTCGCCGTCGACCAGGGCCTCCGTGCCGTCCTGACCAACGCGGTCCGCTATGCCGACCCCGGCCAGGGCCCGGTCGCCGATGTCCTGGACTCTGCCCGCCGTCTGGTGCCGGTGGACCGGCACCGGCCCGAGGCCCGGGACAGCGGCGAACGCTGGCTCAAGGACGGCGCCACGATGAGCCACACCGCCGAGCGGATCGCCGAGGCGGCCGGCTTCCGGCGCGGCCTGGCCCACCGGCTGCTCGCCATGACCGAGGAGACCGCCGGGGAGTGCCTGGTCGACCCGCAGGACGACATCGGGCTCGGCCGGATCCACTTCCCCGAGCCGCGGCTGGTCGGCGCGGGCCACCGCACCGCCGCCCGGGTGCTGCGCTCGCGCTGCGCCGCCGGGATGGTGCTGCGCGGCTACGACCACGACCGTGAACGCTGGGCGCGGCTGCACGACGAGCTGCGCACGATCGAACGGCTCGGCTACCCCTCGTACTTCCTGACGGTCGCTCAAGTCGTGGACGACATACGGGAGATGGGCATCCGGGTCGCGGCCCGCGGGTCCGGCGCCGGCTCCCTGGTCAACCACCTCCTGGGCATCGCACACGCCGATCCGGTCGAGCACGGACTGCTGATGGAGCGCTTCCTGTCCGAACGGCGGGCGGCGCTGCCGGACATCGACATCGACGTCGAGTCCGCCCGCCGGCTGGAGGTCTACCGCGCGATCTTCGACCGGTTCGGCGCGGAGCGGGTCGCCACGGTCTCGATGCCCGAGACCTATCGCGTCCGGCACGCCGTACGGGACGTGGGCGCCGCCCTGGGCATGGACCCGGCGCAGGTGGACCGGCTGGCCAAGGCATTCCCGCACATCCGCGCCCGGGACGCCCGGGCCGCGCTGGCCGAGCTGCCGGAGCTGCGCGGGGTGCGGGAGGCCGGCGGCGAGCAGCTGTGGCCGCTGGTCGAGGCGCTGGACGCACTGCCGCGCGGGATCGCCATGCACCCGTGCGGGGTGCTGCTCTCCGACGCCACGCTGCTGGACCGGACGCCGGTCGTCCCGACCAGCGGCGAGGGCTTCGCCATGTCGCAGTTCGACAAGGACGACGTGGAGGAGATGGGGCTGCTCAAGCTCGATGTGCTGGGCGTGCGGATGCAGTCCGCGATGGCGCACGCGGTCGCCGAGATCGGCCGGGCCACGGGGCGCCGGATCGATCTCGACGACCCCGCACAGGTGCCGCCCGGGGACCCGGCCACCTACGACCTGATCCGTTCGACCGAGACGCTCGGCTGCTTCCAGATCGAGTCGCCGGGCCAGCGCGATCTGGTCGGCCGGTTGCAGCCCGCCACCTTCCACGATCTGGTCGTCGACATCTCCCTGTTCCGGCCGGGACCGGTCGCCGCCGATATGGTGCGGCCCTTCATCGAGGCCCGGCACGGCCGTAAGGCGATCCGCTATCCGCACCCCGATCTGGAGGGACCGCTGCGTGAGACCTATGGGGTGGTGGTGTTCCACGAGCAGATCATCGAGCTGCTGCGGATCATGACGGGCTGCGGGCGGGACGAGGGCGACGAGAAGCGGCGGGCGCTGTCGCATCCGGAGCTCCAGGGCCGGGTGCGCGCCTGGTTCGCGCAGCGCGCCGAGCGGCGCGGATACGCCCCCGACGTGATCGCGCGTACCTGGGAGATCGTCGAGGCCTTCGGCTCGTACGGCTTCTGCAAGGCGCATGCGGTGGCCTTCGCGGTGCCGACCTACCAGTCCGCCTGGCTCAAGGCGCATCACCCCGCGGCCTTCTACGCCGGGCTGCTCACCCATGACCCGGGGATGTATCCGAAGCGGCTGCTGCTCGCGGACGCGCGGCGGCGCGGGGTGCCGGTGCTGCCGCTGGATGTGAACCGGTCGGCGGTCGCTCATCGAATCGAACTGGTGTCCGGCGCCCGTGGCGGCGGCCCGGGGGGCTCCGCGGTCTGGGGCCTGCGGCTCGCGCTCAGTGATGTGCACGGGATGAGTGAGGCCGAGGCGCGGCGGATCGAGGCCGGGCAGCCCTACCACTCGCTACAGGACCTGTGGCAGCGCGCCCGGCCGGGCCGTCCGGTGGCCGAACGCCTCGCCCGGGTGGGCGCGTTGGACGCCTTCGGGGCGAACCGGCGGGACCTGCTGCTGTATGTCGCCGAGCTGCACCACCACGGACGGCAGGCGCCCGGCGGCCAGTTGACGCTGCCCGGCCGGGCCCTCGACGGCGCGGACACGGAACCGGTCGATCCGGTCGAGCCGGCCGGGCTGCCCGACCTCAGCGAGGTCGAACGGCTCAGCGCCGAGCTGGGCGTCCTCGGTATGGACGCCTCCCGTCATCTGATGGCCGACCACCGGGAGTTCCTCACGGAGCTGGGCGCGCTGCCGGCCCGGCTGCTGCGCAGCGCCCGGCACGGCGAGACGGTGCTGGTCGCCGGGGCCAAGGCGGCCACCCAGACGCCGCCGATCCGCTCCGGCCGCCGGGTCATCTTCACCACCCTGGACGACAGCACCGGGCTGGTCGACTGCGCCTTCTTCGACGACAGCCATGCGGCCTGTGCGCACACGATCTTCCACTCCTGGCTGCTGCTGGTGCGCGGCACGGTCCAGCGGCGCGGTCCGCGCAGCCTCAGCGTGGTCGGCGCCGCCGCCTGGAACCTCGCCGAGCTGGCCGAACTGCGCCGTGAGGGCGGCCTGGAGGCGGTCGCCGCCCGGCTCGCGGAGGTGCCGGACACGGGCGCGGCCGAGGCGGGCACGGGGCCGGCCGGGGCGGACACCCCGTCGGCGGAGCCGGACGCGCCGGCGGCGGAGCCGGGCCAGGGACCCGGCGAGGAGTCCGGGACGGACCGGGAGCCCGAGCCGGCCGCCGCCCCCGGCCGCACCATCCGGCTGACCACCGGCTATGAGCTGCACCCGTGGGCCGACCTCCAGCCCCCCGGCGAACGCGCCGCCACCGGACGCAAGTTGTGGCACTCCAGCCCGGGGAGCGCGGGATGACCCCCCGCTCGGTGCCGCCCGCCGCGCCGCCGGAGCCGTCCGGTGCCCCGCGGCAGCCGGGCATGCTCCATGTACGGTTCCGGACCGTCGACGGCACCCCCGTGAGCGCCGGGTGCTTTGAGCAACTGCTGGGGCTGCTGGCGCAGTTCACCCCGGTGATCGAGGCGCTGCCGCCGGACGCCGCGCTGGTGGACGTGCGCGGTGCGCTGCGCTACTTCGACCGGGACGCGGTGGGCCTCGCCGAACTCGTGCGGCTGCGCGCCCTGGCCTGGCACGGCGTACGGTGCACGATCGGGATCGGCGCCAACCCGCTGCTCGCCCGGATGGCGGCCCAGGGGGCGGCGCCCGGCGAGATCCGGGCGGTCCCCGAGGGCGCCCCGGCCGTCGCCGCATTCCTCGACCGCCGCCCGGTCTCGGCACTGCACGGCGTCGGCCCGGCGACCGCGCGCGCCCTGAGCGCCTACGGGCTCGACAGCATCGGCCGGATCGCCGCTGCCCCGCCCGCGACCCTCCAGCGGATCCTCGGCGCCAGGACGGGCCGGATCGTGTACGAACGGGCCCGCGGGATCGACCCGACGCCGGTGACGCCCAACGCCGCGGCCCGCTCGATGGGCGCCGAACACCGCTTCACCCACGACGAGTTGGACCCGGCCAGGCGCCGCCGGGCGCTGCTCTCGCTCGCCGACGACCTCGGGGCCCGGATGCGTGCGAGCGGGCAGGTGGCCCGCGCGCTCACCCTCACCGTCCGCTATGCCGACCGCTCCACCACCACCCGCACCCGGCGGCTGGACGGGCCGACCGCGCACGGGCCCGCGCTGACCGAGGCGGCCTACGCGCTGCATGCCGCGCTCGGGCTCCAGCGGGCGCGGGTACGGTCGGTGGCACTGCGCGCGGAGGACCTCTGCCGCGCCGAACGCGCCGCGCGCCAGCTGACCTTCGACCCGTCCGACGACAAGGCGCACCGCATCGAGGCCGCCGTCGACCGCGCCAGGGCACGCTTCGGCACCGGAAGCGTACGGCCCGCCGCCACCCTCGGCCAGACAGACCGCACCCCACCGCCCCCGGGCCCGAAGCCCCTCGGGCCCGGGGTCAACCGGCCTTAGCCTGCCGTCGGCCGGTCGGCTCGACCTGCCGGACCGGACCGATCCGGCCGGCCCCCGCCCCCCACCTCAGCCGTAGAGCCGCTCCGCATACCCGGGGCCGTAGTGCTGTTCCAGCTGCTCCAGGGGGAGGTCCGGGGCCTCCAGGCCCTTGACGATGCGGGCCCGGGAGGGGAGTGCGTCCGGGTGCCAGGTCTCCGGCTTCCACAGGTCCGAGCGGAGGAACGCCTTGGAGCAGTGGTAGAAGAGCTCCTCGACCTCCACCAGGAGCGCCAGTTGCGGCCGGTGGCCCTTGACGGTCAGTGCGTCGAAGAACGGGGCGTCGCGCAGCAGCCGGGCGCGGCCGTTGATGCGCAGGGTGTCACCGCGCCCCGGGAGGAGGTAGTTCAGCCCGACATGCGGATTGTCGAGGACGTTCATCCAGCCGTCCATGCGCTTGTTGCCGGGGCGGTCCGGGATCACCAGGGTGGTGTCGTCCAGGACATGGGTGAAGCCCGCGGGGTCGCCCTTGGGCGAGACATCGCACCGGCCCTGCGCGTCCGCGGTGGCTATCACGCAGAACGGCGAGCGGGCCAGCCACTGCCGGTCGAGGTCGTGCAGCCGGTGCCGGGTCTTGTGCGCCGCATGGGAGCTGGGCTCGCCGATCAGCCCGCGCAGCTCCGCCTTCGAGGTGATCTCCACGATCCCGGTCAGATCCGCCGTCCCGGCCGTTTCCATCGGTCGCCCCTCATGTCTCGGTCCTGGCCAGGTCTCGTACCTGGCCAAGTCTCGTCCCTGGTCACGCCGTTGACGACTCTACGGGACGGGTCTGACATCCGGCCCGGTCGCGACGGGCGGGGCGTCACGCAGGCACAGAAATGGTCCGTTGCGCCCCGGACGTCCGGTGAGGGTTGTGTGCTGCTTCCTTCACCGTCACACCGCTGGCCCACTCCGCTTACCCAGCCGTAACTTACTTGCCAGTCAACTGCGTTGGCCCTTGCGATCCGGATCGCAGGTGAACGGCTCACCGAGCACTTCGGAGTCCCCTCACCCCGCAAGGAGCATCGTATGAAGCTGCGCTGGTCAAGAACGCTCACCCTCCTCCCCGCCCTCGCCCTGGCCCTCGGCGTCAGCACCGTCCCCGCCGCGGCCGCCGACCCGTCGCCCGCCGCCACCCCGGCCGGAAGCGCCGCGCAGACGGCTGCCGCCGCCGGCTGGAACAACTACTCCTGCAAGCCCTCCGCCGCCCACCCGCGGCCGGTGGTCCTGGTGCACGGCACCCTCGGCAACTCCATCGACAACTGGCTCGGCCTGGCGCCCTACTTGGTGGCCCGCGGTTACTGCGTCTTCTCCCTGGATTACGGTCAGCTGCCCGGTGTCCCGTTCTTCCACGGGCTGGGCCCGGTCGACGCGTCCGCCCAGCAGCTCGCCGCCTACGTCGACAAGGTGCTGGCCGCCACCGGCACCGAGAAGGTCGATCTCGTCGGCCACTCACAGGGCGGCATGATGTCGCGGGTCTACCTGAAGTTCCATGGCGGCGCGGACAAGGTGAACACGCTGGTCGGGCTGGCCCCCGACAACCACGGCACCGATCTGAACGGTCTGACCCGTCTGCTCGACCACTTTCCCGGCGCCAAGGACTACATCGACAAGCTGACCCCCGGGCTGGCCGACCAGATCGCCGGCTCCGACATCCTCAACCGCCTCAACGAGGGCGGTGACACGCTCCCCGGGGTGCACTACACCGTGATCGCGACCAAGTACGACGAGGTCGTCACCCCCTACCGGAGCGCCTTCCTCGACGGCCCCGACGTCCGCAATGTGGTGGTCCAGGATCTGTGCGGGCTCGACCTCTCCGAGCATGTGGCCATCGGACTCGTCGACCGTGTCGCCTTCCACGAGACGGCCAACGCCCTCGACCCGGCGCACGCCACCCGGACGACCTGCCTGCCGGGCTGACCGGGAGCCGGCCCGGCCCGCAGCCGCGGGGCCGGGCCGCGCTCCGTACCGGCCGCGAGGGTCAGTCGGCGGCCAGCAGGGCGTCGGTGCACCGCTCCGCCAGGTCCTCGGCGTGCGGGGGCAGCGGGGTGCCGCCGCGCAGATGGCGGCGGACCAGCGACAGCGGGAGGTCGACGGCGGCGAGCGTCACCCGGTCGAAGCCCTCTCTGCCGTGCAGCCCCAGGGCCCCCGCGAGCGCCGCCAGGGCGGCCCGTACCCGCATGTTCCCCTCTTCCGCGCGCAGCAGATGCTCGTCGGACCAGTCGTCCCGCCCGAACTCCTGGGCCCCGTACAGGAGCAGCGCGGCCTCCGCCGGGTGGGTGCGGCTCCACGCCACGATGTGCCGGGCGGCCGCCCGGCCCCCGGCGCGCGGGTCGTCCGAGGATTCGAGGGCCTCGAAGTAGCCCGCCTGGAAGCCCTCGACGGTACGCAGCCACACCTCGGCCAGCAGCGCCGAGCGGCCGGCGAAACGGTGGTAGAGCGAGCCGCTGGGGGCGCCGGCGGCGGCCGCGACCGCGGACATGGTGACGCCCGAGGGCCCGGACTCGGCCGCCAGCCGTACGGCGGCGTCGAGGAGCTGTGCGGTGTCGAACCGGGGTGGCCTGGCCATGTTCTAGAGGGTACTCTCCACTATATTGGAGATGCGCCTCTAGAACGGGTGCGGACCAGGTGAGGAGGGGCGCGATGGGTGTCTACAACGTGCACGAGCGGGAGCTGCCGGTGTCCGGGGCCGAGGCCGGTCTGCTGATCGACGGCCTGTCCGGCGGCGCCGACCCGCTCTGGCCGCACCACGCCTGGCCCCCGATGCTGCTCGACGGCCCGCTGGCGCCGGGCGCGGCGGGCGGCCACGGCCCGGTCCACTACACCGTGGCGGACTACGTCCCGGGCCGATGGGTGCGCTTCCGCTTCACCGCCCCGCGCGGCTTCCACGGCTTCCACGAATACACCGTCCACCCGCTCGGCCCGGACCGCGCGCTGCTGCGCCACACCCTGGCCATGCACGCCCGCGGCGGGGCCCGGCTCAGCTGGCCGCTGGCCTTCCGGCCCCTCCACGACGCCGTCCTGGAGGACAGCCTGGACCGCGCCGAACGGGCCTGTACGGGCACCGTCGCCCGGCCCGCCCGCTGGAGCCGCTATGTGCGGCTGCTGCGCCGCCTCATCGGGTGACCCGGCGCAGCGTCAGAAAGCCGACGGCTGCGCAGGCGAGTCCCGCCGGGATCAGCAGCAGCCATCCGGAGAAGGCCAGCACGGCCGCCGTCAGCACGGCGCTCGCGCATCCGCCGCACCACAGGGGAGTGCGGCGGGGCAGCAGCACCAGCGCGGCGGCCAGGCCGGCGAGGGTCACCGCCGCCAGACAGGTGGCGGTGGCCCTCATCAGGAGATCCAGATCGGCGCCGCCGAAGCCCGCCGCCACCCCCACGAGTACGGCCGCCCCGCCGAGCACCGCCAGCGACCGCCGCGGCACCTCGCCCGGCGCGCCGCCCTTGGCCAGCGCCCGCGGCGCCGCCCCGTCCCGGGCGAGCGCCGCACCGAGCCGGGAGGCCCCGGCCAGATACGAGTTGACCGCGCCGAAGGTCAGAAAGAGCGCCGCCACCGCGGCCACCGGGCGGGCGGCGCCGCCCACGCTCCGGGCGAGCAACTCGGTCAGCGGGGTCTCGGTCCCGGCCGCGGCCGGCCCCAGCGCACCGATCGTGGCGACCGCGAGCCCCAGGTAGAGCACCGTGATGACGGCGAGCGTACGGCGCGTCACCCGCGGCAGATCCCGCCCCGGATCGGCGAACTCGCCCGACAGATGGCTGGCCGCCTCCCAGCCGGCGAACGCGAAGAACAGCACCCCGGCCGCCGACCCGACCGAGGGCCAGCCGCCCGGCATGAACGGGGTGAAGTGGGCGGCGGACACCTGTGGGGCGGCCGCCAGCACCGTGCCCAGCAGCACCACCGCCAGCAGCCCGCCGAGCAGCAGCTGCACCCGGCCCGACAGCCGCAGCCCCACCGCGTTGGAGGCCAGCGCCACCGCGACCACCGCCCCGGCGACGACGGCCGCGCCCGTGCCGCCCCAACCGGCCGCGTCGGCCACGTACTTCCCGCCGATCCAGGCCGCCGAGACCACGCCGATCGGCACCGCCCCGTAGAACCACCACCCCACCACGGCCGCCGCCCGCGGCCCGGTCGCTCGGTGCACATAGGTGGCCACGCCCCCGCCGTCGGGGAACCGCGCGCCGAGCGCCGCGAAGGAGGCGGCCACCGGCACGCACAGGGCGAGCAGGACCACCCAGGCCAGGATCGAGGCGGGGCCGGCCGCGGCGGCGGCCAGGGACGGCAGCGTCAGGACGCCGGGCCCGAGGACGGCCCCGGCGCACAGCGCGGTACCGCTGCCGACGCCCAGCCGCCGTACATCCGGTCGTTCGGATGCCGGGAGGGATGTTTGTTGTACGGTCACAGTCGCAGAACGTAACCGTTGGATTGATCAATGGGGTCTCGCGCCGAACATAATTCGGCAGCTGGGGCACCATGGGGGTCATGGACGACATTGATTCGGCGATTGTCCGGGAACTGCAGCGCGATGCACGGCAGACCAACCGCGACCTGGCCCGCCGGCTGAACATCGCGCCCTCCACCTGCCTGGAGCGGGTCCGGGCCCTGCGCGCCCGGGGAGTGATCACCGGCTATCGCGCGACCGTGGACCTGCGCGCCCTCAACCGGCCCGTACAGGCGCTGCTCACGGTCCGCATCCGCCCGATGAACCGCGAGGTCATCGAGCGCTTCAAGGCCTTTCTGACCTCGCTGCCCGAGGTGCTCAACGTCTACGTCGTCGCGGGCGGCGATGACTTCCTCGTCCATGTGGCCGTCCCCGATGTCGACCGGCTGCACGCGCTCCTGATGGACCAGGTCTTCAAGCGCCGGGAGGTCGTCGACTGCCGGAGCTCGGTCATCTACCAGCATGTCGCCAACGACATCATCGAGGCGCTGCCACCGGCCGGCTCCTGATACGGCGACGCCGCCCCCCGCGGTGAAGCAGGGGCGGCGTCGCTTCACGGGTGGCCCGGACCGCCGGACTCAGCCGCGGTGCCGGGCGGCCTTGCGGCGGGTGGTGGCGAACACGACGCCGGCGCCCACGGCGAGCACCGCGGCGCCGCTGACGGCGAGCGGGGCGGTGGAGCTGTCGTTACCGGTCTCCGCCAGCCGCCGGCCGTCGACCGGCTCGGAACTGCCGTTGGCGTGCGGGGCGTTGGCCGCCGCCGCGTTCGCTTGGGCCGGTGCGCCGGCGGACTTCGGCCGGGCGCCGTGCTTGTGGGGGGTGGTGCCGCAGTCGTCGTCGTGGTGACCGGTGCCCACGGTCGACTTGGAGGCGCCGTCCTCGATCTGGGATTCGCTCGGCGCGGAGGCGGTCGGCGCGGGCGCCGCCCCGGACTTGGCGGGGGTGCCGCCGGCCTGCTTGCCGAAGACGACGTCGGAGCAGGTGTAGAAGGCCTCGGGGCTGTCCGACCGCTGCCAGATGCTGTAGATCAGGTGGCGCCCGGACCGCGCCGGCACCTTGCCGTCGAAGACGTAGTCCCCATTGACCATCTTCGGGTCGCTGACCTTCGCGAACGGCTTCGACTCCAGGTCGGACCACTTCAGCGGCTTCTTCGGGTCGTAGCCGTCCTTGGTGAGGTACAGCTCGAAGTAACCCGCGTGCGGCGCGGTGCCCTTGTAGCGGAAGGTGTGGTTGCCCGCCTTCATCGGGGACGACGGCCAGTCGGCGCGGGGCAGGTCCAGGCCCTTGAACTCGGGGTTGTTGGCGCTGCACAGCTTGCCGTCCGGGATACGGGTCCGGGACTGGCCGCCCGCGTTGCCGTCGCGTACGCCGTTCCAGTCGTAGAACGCCTGGGCTCCGCCGGCCTGCACGGCGGCCTTGCACGCCGCGGACTTCGGACTCTCGGGGCCCTCCGCGTAACAGGCCGACACCCGGCTGACCGGGTCCGTCATCGAACCGTGTGCGGCGGCCGGGCTCGCGGCGAGTGCGGTGAGCGCGAGCGGGGCGATACCGACCAGGGCGATGCCGGTGGCCTTGCGACGAGCGGTCATGGTGGGGGTCTCCTTCATCAAGTGCGTCGAGCGGGGTGGCGGGGGAGTGGTGGGGGGTCGGGACACGGCACGCGACGCCGCCCCCGGGTGACCGGCGCCGGCGGTCCGTGACCCGCCTACGAGAAGCACGCTAGCCGCGCTGAACAGCGGTTTTGAGGGCTGAAGGGCGATCCTGGAGATCCTTATGGTCGCTTTAAGGGACGGCTAAGCGGGGGCTCATACAGGCGGGGAGGAAACGGGCATGCGGAGCTGGTGTTGTGCCGCTGCCAGTCCGTGACCGTCCATGTCGATCCCCCTGAATTCGCCTTCGGTGGCTCCCCCTGTGGCTCCCCTGGGGGCGTCCCGTGGCTCCCCGTGACGCGGGACGGCTTCTCGCATGTTCACGGACTGGTGCGCCACGGCGTTGACCTTGATCACTCATCTCGTCGATGAAGTTGACCAGCCGGGGAGGTGTGTCCTTGGTCGTTGTCGGGCGCCTGTGGGGCTCATTGGCCGGCCCACAGGCGGCCCGAGTTTGATGGTTCGACGTGTTGAGATTTGAGGAGCGCTGCGCGCGGCCGCGGGGCTCAAGCTGCCAGGCGTGCGTCTTCTCGTTCGATCTCCGTACGTGCCCTCTTGATGAAGCTCTCGCCTGCGCTGTTGAAGGTGTTTTCCACCTGCTCCAAGGTCGTTTGCTCGTCGAGAGTCAGTCCCCCTCCGATGCCTCGGGCCCTCAAGGCATCGACGGCGACCCCGACAGTCCATCCCCAGAGGAGCAGGGATTCCTTCACCTCTTGAGCCGTCGCATCCAGCAGGTCGGGGCCTTCGATAGCCACGACCACGCCCCCCACGATCATCTTGTTTTCTGCTGCTTCGTAGCGGGTCAGCTGCACTGCCGCCTTGTCAATGTCGTTCTGCTTCAGGGCATCTGTAGCCAAGCTCAGCGAGCGAGCCCCCTCCATTGCGTGGGCCAAGAACGCAGCTGAGGCGTCTCTGCGCACCTGCCGCTTCCAGTTTGTGAATTGAGCGCGTCCTTGGAGGCTGCCTGTCAGATAGGCGGCGACCACAGCTCCACTCGCTCCGACAACCCCTCCAATGGCGGCGCCGATAACGCCAGCAAGTCCTGCATCCATGGGACGAAGTCTGCAAGGCCACGCGCTTGCAGATCTACGGATTGCAGGAAGTCGATGTGGCGCAGGCGCAGCACCCAGGGCGATCCGTCAAGGATGCTGTCTACCGCGCCCTCCTACGTCGCACGGAGTGCGACATCAAAGACCGCCTACCTGCCCCGCGACCGGCTCTGTACCGTGAGGCAGGCCCCTTCAACAGCAGGAGGCAGCACGCAATGCGTGGTCTCGGAGATCACCTCAGCATCGGCGAACGGATCGCCTTCTACCGGAAACGCCGCGGCTACACGCAACCAGTGCTGGCCGGACTGCTCGGCCGTAGCACTGACTGGCTCGCAAAGATCGAGACCGGCCGAAGGAAGCCGCCGCGGATCGACATGCTCACGGAACTCGGGCGCATCCTGCGTGTGCCGCTGGGAGATCTCCTCGGCCAGACTGTGCTCATGGAAGGCGAGCGGCAACAGGACGATGTGCCGGCCGTGCGCGATGCGCTCATGAGCCCACGTCGGCTTTCGCGCCTGCTTTTCGGTCCGGAAGTAGAAGTGCAGCTTCCCGCGCCTGGGCCCGTGGCGGCGCGTGTGGAACATGCCTGGGACGACTACCAGGGCGGCCGACTTGGCAGCGTCATCGCCGCTCTTCCCGCCCTCCTCCAGACTGCGCAGGAACTGGAAGACCGCGCCGCTCGACGCGGGGTAGACCGCCGAGACTGCTGGGCTGTGTCGGCCCGTACTCACCATCTCGCCGCTACGACACTCGCGAAGATCGGCGAATCGGACATCTCATGGCTGGCGGCTGAGCGTGCTATGCGAGCCGCAGACGAGTCTGATGACCCGCTCGTCCTCACCTCGGCCGCGCGTTCCGGCACGCACGCTCTGCTTGCCAACGGCCGCTACGACGATGCCCTGGAACTCGGGAACACCGCAGCAGCTTGGCTGTCGTCTCGCGTCTCGGACAATGACCCGGCCGCGCTCAGCCTGCTTGGAATGATCCACCTGCGCGCCGCGGTCGCGGCAGCAAGGCATCAGGATCGCCCGACCGCGATGAGCCTGCTGAGCCGGGCCGAGGCGCTTGCTGAGGACCTTGGTACCGACGCGAACTACTGGCAGACCGGATTCGGTCCGACGAATGTGCTGCTTCATCGGCTGTCTGTCGAGCTGGATCTCGACAACATCTCGTACGTGGTCGAGCACGGTCGGATCAACGTGGACCATATGCCGCAAGAGCGCAGCGTCTCGCACCGGATCGACTACGCGCGTGCGCTCTCATTGGCGGGACAAGGGGACGAGGCCTTCGAGGAGCTTCGAACCGCCGAGCGGACCTCCCCGCAGCTGGTGCGCAACAATCCCAGGGTGCGCGAGACGCTACGAGACCTGGTCAAGCAGTCTCCGGTGACCGGCGGCTCTCGTTCGTCCGAGGTGTTCGTGATGGCTCAACGTTGCAGGGCGGTGCGGTGAATTCAGGCAAACGCGGTGTGCTCGGGGTTGTGGCTTCGGCGGCCGGCGGAGTGGAGAAGTTGCGTACCGGTCTCGTCGAACCCGCGATGAAGCGTGGGTGGCAGGTAGCGGTGACGCTGACGCCGACCGCGGGGAACTGGCTGCGGATGAGCGGCGAAGCCGAGCGACTGGAGAGGCTGACCGGGCTGCCCGTACGCGATCAGCCGCGGTTGCCTGGGGAAGCGCGTCCGCACCCAGAGGTCGACTGCTACGTGGTTGCTCCAGCGTCAGCCAACATGGTCGCGAAACTTGCGACCGGCCTCATGGACAACCAGGCGCTGACACAGGTCGGTGAGGCGATCGGGACCATTGGCCTGCCCGTCGTTCTCCTCCCTCGCGTGAACGCGGCGCATGCTCGTCACCCGGCGTGGGAGCGTCACATTGGAGACCTGAGAGAGGCCGGTGTGCGTCTCGTCTACGGACCGGAAGTGTGGCCGTTGTACGAGCCGAGGGAAGCGCCCTCTGGGCGAGAACTCCCATGGACGGCTGTGCTGGACGCGGTGGACGCCGCTACTGAATGACGGCTTGTCAACTAGCTTGACCTGCAAAGACAGAGGACCCGGACAGACTGTCCGGGTCCTCTGCTGTTCCCGGCCACATGCTCGTAAGCATGACGGGGAACAAGGAGCGAATTGGCGATCTGGGCGGCATGACTCCCGCCGAACTGGCGCTGCTTACGGCAAGCATGAACGCGGCACGTGCCACGGCCGGTCGCCTGCTTGAGCGAGCCGACACGCTCATTGTGCAGGCGGAGTCGCATCTCCCACGACTCTCTCAAGGCGATCCAGGCGCTCGCCGAGTTGGCGGAGGGCGTCATGGATCGAGTTGAGCTCCTCCGCGAGTACGACGTAGGCGGGACTGCTTCCTGGCTCGGTTCCGAGCGGCACCGCGGGGTCGCGGACGAAGGTTCCGCGCCCCTGCTGGCTGAGAACGAGGCCTTCGTCGCGGAGCTGGTTGTACGCGCTCTGCACCGTCATGAGCTGAACGCCGAGTTCCTTCGCGAGCTGGCGCGCGGCCGGCATGCGGGAGCCCGCCTCGCGCTCGCCGTTCGCAATCTCCTTGCGGTACCTCGCGGCGATGTCCTTGGCCGTGGGTTTTGGTGCGTCGGAGCTGGGATTCATAGCTCCGAGCGTAACCGGACCTAGGTCAATCTCCGGGGTGGAGGGGAGAGCGGCTTGACATTCAGATTGACCTAGGTCAATCTGAATTCGCGAGAGGGCGCCACCACTGGGCTCGGAAGTCGCACTGCTTGACCTGCAGAAATGCGTGATCAGCGTCGCCCGGACGGCCCTGTGACAGGGGTCGAAAGGAAGCGGTCGTTGCTTGTGAACTGAAGAGTGATCGTGCGGGGCTGACGCGAGAGCGGCGGTCACGGTAGGTGCCTAGGGCGAGGGTCCGGGGGCGAGCCGCCGTGATGGACGACGTTCTCCTCCTACGCGCTTGGCAGGCGCCACCCGGCTTCGGGTGTGGAGCAGTACAGCGGAAACCGTGGCTTCCTTCGGGAGCCGCGGTAGGCCCCAACGCACGTGGCGAGATGAGACAGATCGCCCCCGAGACGACCGGGTGAAGTCGTCGGCGGCACCACATGCCACCTGCACCGGCTCTGGAGAACACCCTCTGGGTGCCACCCGGTGCAGCCGCCCTGCTGGCGTCAGAGCAGTGACGATGACGCGCCCGATTTCCCGGCTCGGGACCGGTGCTCCGTTGCCACGGCGCACCGGTGAAGCCGTATCCCATCCCTGCTCTCTGCGGGAGGTCGGTGTGAACCAACGACATACCTCGGTGCCGCCGTGATGGACCGGCCGGCGGCGCCTGTACGACATCCGGTCCGCCTCTACCTGGACCCGCAGCGCTGTGGCGCTGCGGCCGGTTGCCTCCTCCGCCCGTCCGGGCCTTCCTTCGGGAGCGGCTCGTACGGGCGGGGTTGAGGGGAGCCGGAACGCTCCGAACGAGGAAAGCGCCGCCCGGGGTGCCACCCGGACGGCGCGCGCCACAGGCACCTGTAGAGAGGAACTACCTGTGATCGCCAACAGCATGACATTCCACGCCCCGGGCGTGCACCCCGCCGACTCCGACCCGGACATGGACGAGGCCCTGCGCCGCGTCCTGGCGGGAGGTGGGCGGTGATGACCGAGGAGCAGAAGCGCCAGCTCGCCGAGGATCTGCGTCGCCGCAACGAGCAGTCGGAGCGGGACGCCCGCGCGAAGGGCCGATGAGTCCAGAACCTCCAGTGATACGGGCCCGCATCACGCAGCTGGCGGCGATGCGGGCCTTGTCACGTCACGGCATACGCAACCCCCTCGCCCGCGCACTCCTCGCCGCGGCCGCCGGTGCTGCCGTCGGCGCCTACGCCGCAGGCCACCGGGTCGGCGACATCCACAGCACACACCGGCCCCGCCCTCGGCCCTACCGAGCGGCGGGCGGCCACCGCTGTCTCACCGAAGATTTCGGAGTTCCCCTGATGAAGACGTACATCGGCCGCCACCAGGCCCTGACCGACACCGACTACCTCGAACTCGCCCTGGGCACACCGCTGGAGCTGTGGCTCGGCGAGGACAACGAGAGCGAACAGGAGCGCGAGGCCCGCCTCGACGCGGCCCGCGACATCCTCGCCGATGACCCCACCCTCTACGACCTCGGCCTGCACACCGCCGCCACCGCGCTCCGCGACGACCGGACCAGCCGCCTGGCGGCCCTGCACCGCACCGGCCGTGGCCCCTTCCGACGGGGCCACGACGGCATCATGGCCGCGGTCCACTCGCTGCACGCGCACCGTGCCGCCGGCCGCTTCTTCGGGACGGGGGAGGCGGCATGAACACTCTGACCATGAGCGATCTCGCCGCTCCGCTGCAGGCTCTGCGGCTGCTGGCCCGTGACTTTCCCGGGCTCCCCGCGGTGCACGTGGAGGTGTCCACGTACTTCCCCGCTCAGCTGGAGCTGGTCACCCACGACGACTTCCGCGTGTTCGAGGCGTGGCGGGAGGCGGTCGGCATCCTGCCCGAGTCGGTGATCTACAAGGAGCAGGGCCCGGGATGCACCCGCGTGCTGACCGCCTCCACCGCCTACGCCGGCGTGAACCTTCGCCTGGTCGCCTTCAGCGAGCCCCCGAAGCACGACAGTGGTGAGGCGTCGTGAGCGTCCAGCCTGCGGGAGCCCGCGTCGAAGCCTCGTCGACGGGCGTCAATGTCGGCTCGACGCCCGTCGACATCGGCTACATCATCGCCGTGCTGGCAGGCGTCCTGACGGTGCTGCTGACGGCCGCGGCGTTCTGGCTGTCCTATGAGCACTTGCAGGAGGTCGCCGCCCGTCACGGCATGGCGGACGCGCTGGCCCGCTCGTGGGCCTGGCCCGCCACCGTCGACCTGTTCATCGTCATTGGCGAACTCCTCATCCTGCGGGCCTCACTGGCCCACAGGGTCGACGGATGGGCAATCCTCCTGGCCGCAGCAGGGTCCGGCGGCTCCATCGCCCTGAACGTGGCAGGCGTCGGCGACCAAGCCGAGGGCCTCGATTACGTCGTCGCCGCAGTCCCGCCCGTCGCCGCGCTCCTGGCCTTTGGCGCGTTGATGCGGCAGGTCCACGCCTACCTCGCCGCCCGCATCTCGCCGGCCGTCGACGCGACGGCCGACACCGTCGACCACCCGTCGACGCCCGTCGAAGAAGACACCGGCCCGGCCCCCGAGCCGGTCACCGGCTCCGCTCCCGCTGTGGCCGTCCCGCTGCCCGAACCCCTTCCAAGGGTGAAAGAGGCCGAGGTGCAGTCGACGGCCGTCGACGTGCTGGCCGACCCCGTCGAGGAGCCCTCGACGCCTGTCGACCTGTGCATGCCGGTGATCTACCCCAACCGTGTCGACCAACTGATCCGCGCGCTGTACGGCACGGACTTCACTCAGCCCAACACCGCCCGCATGACCGAGGTGATGGCCGCCGCCGGCCTCGGCTCGTCCGAGTCCACAGCCCGAACCGCACGCGCCCGAGTCCGCTCCCGCGAACCCCAGCTGGCCGCCTTCCCCACCGCCATCGCCAGCTGACCCGGCCTCCACCACACCACCCAGGACGCCGTCCGTCACCAGGAGCCCACATGTTCGCTGACATCGCGTTCCTGCTCTACCTCGGCCATCTGCTGGCCGACTACCCCGGCCAGACCGACCACCAGGCCACCCACAAAGCCGAGAAGACCGCCTGCGGCTGGCGTGCCAACCTCACCCACGCCGCCACCCACGTCCTGACCTGCGCCGTGCTGCTGGCCGTCGGCAGTGCGGTGCTGGACTGGCACCTGCCGCTCGTCCCCGCCGCCCTCGCGGTCCTGTGGATCGGCGTCACCCACAGCCTCATCGACCGGCGCTGGCCCGTGCGCTGGTGGATGGAGCACGCCGGCCAGCACGACTTCCTCAAGAACGGTGGCGCGGCGCATGTCGATCAGGCCGCCCACATCGCCGCCCTGACCGCGGCCGCCCTCTACCTAGCTGCCTGACCCCTGAAGGAGCACATCGTGAAGCGTCGTCACCTGATCCTGGCCGCCGTCTCTGTCGTGGGTGCGGCGGTAGCCGTCTCCTACGCCGTGCGGCTGAGCGCCTACGGTCTTCCCGCCTCGCTGGTCGTGTCCTGTTCGCTGGGCACGGGCGCTGCAGCCCTGTGGCTGGCGGGGCATCTCGCGGATGTCTTCGACGTCACCATTCACCGCTGCCTGGTGCCCGGGTGCACCTTCCGGGTGCGGGTGCGCGGGGTGGATGCGGCGGAGAACCGGCGGTGGCAGGAGGCCGCCGCCACCCACCCTCACCACGATGTCCGGCCCTGATCTGGGCTGTTCGCACGGCGCCCCCGGCCCGCTTCTCAGGGCCCGGCCGGGGGCGCCTTCTCCTGAAAGGAGTGATCTCAGCATGACGGATGTCAGTACCCAACCGGTAGAAGCCCCCGAGACACCCCCCGCACCGCACGCTCCGACACCGTCCGCGCCGGACCTCGCGCCCGCCGTGGCCGTCGACGTGGCGCACACTCCGGGTGGGATTCCGGTGGTGCCGTTGGCGTTGTCGACGGCGAATACGACGGTGGGCCTGGTGGCTACCGCCGCGCTGGCCGGTGGCCCGATCGCCGCAGGCCTGACGGCCGCTGGTGCTGCGGGCGTCAGCGCGGCTGCCGCAGCCCGCTCCCGCCGCGCCGCTCGCAAGCGCACTACCGCCCGTGGCGCCACGGCTGCCTCTCGTACCGGCCGTATCCCCTCGCCCCGCACCAGGTCTTCCGGTGGGGGAAGCGGCCGCAGCGGCGGCGCCGGCGGCGGCAAGGGGGCGGGAAAGCGCGGTTCCCGGGCCGGGTCTGGTGCTTCCGGCACGGCCGGGAAGGCTTCGTCTGCGCGCCGTGCGCCGCACACTTCCCGTACGGCTCCCGGCACCGGCCGGGTCTCGCTGTCCAAGGCAACACCCGCTTCCAGCCGTGCAGCTGGCGGCTCCCGGGCCGGTGGCGGTGCGGGCGGGCGAGCGGGCGGCCGGGCGGGTGCGGTGAGGTCGTTGCGGGCGGATCAGCGGTCGACGACGCCGACCCGCAAGGCAGCACGCATGCAGTCCGCTGCCGCCCGGCGCGGTGCTGCGGACTCCCGCCGTGCTGCAGGCCCGGCCGCCCGGACCGCAGCCCGGCTCGCGTCCGGCGGGCCGACGGGCCGCGCGTTGTCGAGGGGCCTGACGCAGGCCGCGAAGGGCCGTGACGCCGCCGTCGCCAAATCCCGCGCCGCTCGCGATACCGCGACGAACGGCAAGGTGGCGGCTAAGCAGCAGCGGGTGCGGGACAAGGCGCAGGCCAAGCTGCTCAAGAAGCTCAAGGCCCCAGCCCGCCGGGCCGCGCGCATCGCGCTGATCAAGTCGGCGGCCCGCTTCCACGGCCGGCGCCTGCTCGCCGCCGCCCTCGCCCTCCCGCTCGGAGTCATCGGCCTGGTCTCCACCCCGCTGGGGCGGTGGCTGGGCGCGGAGTGGATGCAGTACCCCGGCCGCCGCCTCTACCAGCACCTGGTGGCCCAGGCCGCAGAGGACCGCGCCGAGCGAGACGCCGAAATCCGCGCGGAGCTTGCTGAGCAGGAAGACGCCATCGACGCCGAAGCCGACGGCGAGGAGATCGGCGACACCGCAGAGCGCCCTGACCCCGTATGCAGCACTTGTGGAGGAGAGATCGTGTCCGAGTCCGGATTCCGCTTCGAAGAGCACGCCGCCGAGATGGAAGAGGCCGCTCAGTCCTACGAGCCCGAGGGCTGCATGGAGGTGCTGGCCATGGTCGAGGGGCTGCCCGCCGCGTTCGCCTCGATCGCCAACACCATCCGCATCCTCGCCGAGCGCTCCGACTCCGAGTTCGCGCTGGAGAAGGAGGTCGCCGACGGCTTCAACGACCTCTTCCAGGCCCTGAACGCCGCGCAGTCCGCGGCCGAGGACATCGGCCCCGCCTTCCGCCAGGCCCACGAGGCCGACATCGCCCGCCACGAAGACCCCCGCAACGGCCCCGAGGCCGAGAAGGGCTGGAACGTCTGAAATGAGCGCCAGCACCGCCACCGTCAAGAAGCACAAGAGTGGCCCGGTGCTGGACTGGGCGGCTGGTCACGGACCCGTGACCGGCGCCCTGTCCGCCACCACCGGAGCCTTCGCCGTTGCCACCGTCGGCGCGGCCACCCACATGCCGCCCGCCTGGGCCCTGGCCGTCGGCGCCGCCGGCGCCCTGGGGCACACCGTCGCCGGAGTGCGGATGCGCAACGCCGGCCGCACCCTGGCCACCCGCGCCGCCTCCTGGCTCGTCGGCGCCGGATGGACCACCTGGGCCACCGTCCACGGCCCCCTGACCTGGGCCGCCCTCGGATCGCTTGCCACCCTCGGGGTCGGGATCGCTACCGCCACCCGCTCCACCAACCTCTACGAAGAAGCCCGCGAAGAAGAAGCCCTGCACGCCGCCGAACGGCAGGTGGCGGCCGAACTGTCCGCCGAACGCCGCGCGATCGCGACCGAGTGGGTCGAGCGCATCCAGCGCATCTGCGGGGTCACGCTCAGGGTGCTGGCGGTCGAGAAGTGGCAGGCCGGGACCGGCTTCACGATCGATGCCGAACTGTCCGGCGGCATCACCTGGGACCGGATCGCCAAGGAGGCGCCCCGCCTGTCGGCGGATGCCCGGCTGCCGCACGGCTGCACCGCCACCGCCCAGCCCGGCATCGACCAGGGCCGCGTCCTGATCGACGTCGGCACCGTCAACGTCCTGGCCGGCGAAGTCCCCTACCCCAACACCTACGGCCCCCTGTCCATCCACACGGGCATCCCGTGGGGAGTCCGGAGCAACGCCGATGAGGTCAAGGCCTATCTGCGGGAGCAGTGTGCGCTGCTGGTTGGCCCCACCGGGTCGGGCAAGACCAACCTCGTTCACACCGTCCTCGCCGGGTTCGCCCGCGCCGAGGACGTGCTGACGTGGGTGATCGACCTGAACGCCGGATCGGCCGGCCTGCCCTGGGTCCGCCCCGCCCTCGATGCGAACGGCACGGTGGGGGACAAGGTCCGGCCGGGCATCGACTGGCTCGCCGCCACCCCCGGTGAGGCGCTGGTCATGCTGGACGCGATGGTGCGGATCGCCAAGACCCGCAAGACCGCCTACCAAGACCTCATGGCCCAGCACAACACCGATCTGCTGCCGATCAGCCGGAAGATTCCGCAGATCATGCTGGTCGTGGACGAGGGCGCCGAGATCCTCGCCGCCAACGACAAGCAGATGCGGGAGCTGGCCAAGCGCATCCTCGAAGTCATCCGGATCATGCGCGCCATGGGCGGCCGCACCGTCCTCACCGCCCTCGGCGCCACCGGGGCGGTGCTGGGCAACCTGATGATCCGCCGTGAGGCGAAGGTGCGGGTGGCGCTGACCGGTGGTGAGACCGAGGGCATGGACCTGTCGAAGATGTTCCCCGGCCGCCGCGGCCTGCGCGTCGAACAGGCCCCCTACAAGGGGTCGGGCTTCATGAGCACCCCCGAGTCCCCGGCGGCGCTGTTCAAGAACTGGCGGATCCTGCCCAACCAGATCCGCGACATCGTCCACGCCACCAGCGACCGCCACCCCACCCTCGACGCCGTCTCCGCCCGCGCCGCAGGCCCCGCCTACACCACCCGCTGGGACACCGACCGCCTCACCTGGATCAACGACACCGGCGCTGACAATTCGACCCAGCCTGCCGACGAGACCGCATCCAGTGGCCCGGCGGCCGCGGGGTCGGGGTTGAACCTCTCCGCCTTCCGCAACCAATCCGCGGGCGGGAAGGAGGATGCGGACGATCTGGCGCGCAAGTTCATGCAGCAGATCGACGCCCGCTTTGGCACCGCCAAGGACCCCACCGAGGATGCCGTCCCCAAGGACGCGGAGCCCGCGCCCGAGCCGAAGGCCGAGGGGCTGAACCTGTCCGCGTTGCGCGGGCAGGAGGAGAGCGGACCGGCGTGGCTGGCGGAGGCGATCGACGCGATCGAGTCGGCCGGCACCATGGGTATGAAGCCCGGCGCCGTCGCCGACCTCGTCGGCCGCGACCGCAAGACCGTCCGGGCTGCTCTCCAGAGCGCCGTCGAGCGGGGCGACTTGGCCTACCGGGACAACGGGCCGCACTCGGTCTACGTCCACCCCGATCACGTCTGAACGGCCACACACGGCTACCGGGTACTGGGTAGTGGGGTCCACCCCACTACCCAGCAGAACACCCCACTAGAGCCACATACGGGCCTTCAACAGGAACTTCTACTGGGCCCCCCACTATCCACTACCCAGTAGCCACTACCCACTACAACCACACAGCGTCACACCACATCGAACGCCGGAACCCCCGATCGCCGCCCGCGGCGCGGGGGTTCCGCCCGTTCACCACCGACACCGGAGTTGCTATATGGCCGTGACCCTCTCCGCCGCTGTCCTCCTCGGCATCCTCACCTTCTTCCTCATCCGCTCCCGTTCCCTCACCGCCGGCACCGCCGTCGTGGTCTTCCTCTTCGGCTTCTTCGTCGCCGGAACCGGCGCCCACAAGCCCATCAATGACCTGTGTCAGGCCATAGCCGACGCCTTTACCCACCTCACCGCCTGATCCGCCGCGGCTCGTAGAGGAGGAGTCCGTGAGATCCGAACACCCCGCCCCGGCCACGATGGAGGTACCGGCGCTGCGCGCCGACGAGATCCCTCCCGGCGTCCAGGAAGTCATCCTCCCGTCCGGGGAACGGGCCCTGGCCTACAGCACCAGCCCCACCAACCCGCCACCCCAGCCACCCGTCCCGGCGCCGCCGGCCGCTCAGCCGATCCCGGCCTGGGCCAAGAGCACTGCCCTGCTGGCCCCGACCGTCGGCGGAGGCATCGCGGTCGCCGCGGTCGGCCTCTCGGCCGCCGCCCCCGGCCTGATCGCCGTCAGTCACGTCCTGTGGTCCGCGGTCGCGGCCATCGCTGCCGGCGGGACCGTCGCGGCCGTGGTCATCGGCCGTGTCCGAGCCCGTATCACCGCCGCACAACGGCCCCACATCACCCAGCACATCACCGCCACCGGCCTCTTCGGCCGCGCCAACGGCACCATCAACCACCGCTAAGGAGAGCCCCCATGGCCATGGGAGAGACCCCGATCACCGTCATCGGCAACCTGACCGCCGACCCCGAAATCAAGTTCACCGACGGCGGCCAGGCGATGGCGAAGTTCACCGTCGCCTCCACCCCGCGCACCTTCGACAAGGACTCCGGCCAGTGGCGGGACGGCACCACCACGTTCTTCCGCTGCGCCGCGTGGCGCCAGCTCGCCGAGCACATCGCCGACAGCTTCACCAAGGGCACCCGCGTAGTGGCCTCCGGCCGCATCCGCCAGCACAACTGGCAGACCTCCGAAGGGGAGAACCGCTCGATGCTCGCCCTGGAGATCGACGACATCGGCGCCAGCGTCCGCTTCACCGCCGTCCGCCCCGCCGGCCAGGCCCAGACGGGCCCGACCGGGGACGAGCCCCCGTTCTGATCACGCCCGGGGCGACCGCCGCATCTCGCCAAAGAACTGCGGTCGCCCCGGCCCCAGCACCCAGAAGAGAACTGGAGACTCCAGGATGACCCACCCGATCCCGATCCCGCGAGCAGACGCTATCCGTAAGCCGCGTCTGCTCGACGTTTTCTGCTGCATCGGTGGCGCGGCCCGCGGCTACCAGCGGGCCGGCTTCCACGTCACCGGCATCGACATCGCACCGCAACCGGACTACTGCGGCGATGCCTTCCACCAGGGCGACGCGATCGAGTTCATCCGCGCCCACGGCGCGGAGTTCGACTTCATCCACGCCTCCCCGCCCTGCCAGGGCGAGAGCGCCTGCACCAAGGGCACCAACGCAGCCCGCAACAAAGCCACCGGCCGCACCCACCCCCGCCTCATCACCCCCACCCGCGCAGCCCTCGATGCGGTCAGGGTGCCGTACGTGATCGAGAACGTGCCCGGCAGCTCGGTGCGCAAGGACATCCGCCTGTGTGGGGAGATGTTCGGCCTGGGCGTGCTCATGCACCGCTACCTCGAACTCGGCGCCTGGTCCGCCCTACAGCCGGCGCACCCCTCCCACCAGGGGCGTGTGCGCAGTTGGCGGCACGGTCAGTTCTTCGACGGGCCGTACGTGGCCGCCTATGGCTCCGGCGGCGGCAAAGCCACCGTGAATGAGATCCGGGAGGCAAAGGGCATCGACTGGTCCACCGATCACTTCCGCCTTCGTGAAGCCCTGCCCCCGGACTACACCCACTGGATCGGCACCCAGTACCTCGCCGGCGTTCGGCAGGTGGCCGCATGAACCACGACCTGCTCACCGCCGCCTTGAACGCCGCTGAACACGGCTGGCACGTCCACCCGCTGCGCCCTGGTGCGAAAGGCTCTGCCCTCCACGGAGAGCGCACCTGTCGCCGGACCGGGGAATGCGCCGCCGGCCACAAGAAGTGGGAGGTCAGGGCCACCACCGACCCTGACCGCATCCGCGCCGCCTGGGCCGCGGGAGGGTTCAACGTCGGTATCGCCACCGGCCCATCGAACCTGCTCGTCGTCGATCTGGACATCCCCAAGGGAAAGACGAGTTCGGACGCGCCTTGCGGCGCGACGTCTTTCCAGGCGCTCTGCGAGCGCGCCGGACAGTCCTGGCCGCTGACCTACACGGTGCGGACGCCCAGCCGCGGACTCCACCTATACTTCACCGCAGGCCACGACGCCCGGCTGCCCAGCACCACCAAGACCCTGGCCCCGAACATCGACACACGGGCCTGGGGCGGCAACATCGTCGCCGCCGGCAGCACGACCCCCCAGGGCGCCTATCAGCCGATCAACGACGCCCCCGCAATCGCCCTGCCGAACTGGCTTCTGCATCTCCTTCAGCCCCGGCCCGTCGACCCGCCCATGCCACTTGCGGCGCTGCGGGTTCCCGGCCGGGCCACGCGTCGGGCGCAGGTCGCTCTGGCGCGTGAGGTGGCCACTGTGCAGGGAGCTGGGGAGGGGGAGCGGCACCGGCTGCTGCTGACGCGCACCATCGCCATGGGGCGTTTCGTGGTCTGGGGCGACATCCCCCGCCATGAGGTTGAGGAGGCGTTTGGGGCGGCGGGGGAGTCCGTGGGACTGTCACCGGCCGAATGCCGGGCCACCATCCGTGACGCCCTGGCCTACTCCGCCCGAACCTGCCGGCCCCGGGAGGTCTCTTGACCCCCACCCGGCCTCCCGCGCACCCCAAACGCCTTGCCGGTGACACCGGCACCGCGTGCTCCGCCACCACCGCCCAAGCGCCGACCGACCCTCGCGGCGGGGAAGAGCCCGCCCGTCAGGGCGTCGTTTCAGCTCTTCGCCCCGACCTGCACACGGTCACGGTGACCGGCATCCGCCCAGGCATCGAAATCCGTGACACGGGCCGCGGCGACGTACCCGTCGCCGACTGGCTGTGTGCCTGCGGCAGGCATGAACGGGCCCGCGGCCACAAGGCCGTCATCGAACTGACCACCCGCGTGCGTATCGGCCACTGCCCACACCGCGCCCCCGAAACGAACAGGAAAACCGCCGCATGACCGACCACATCGACGGCGCCGCCCTGCTGGACGAAGTCGAGCGCTTCCACAGGCGCTTCAACGTCTTCCCCACCGAAGCCGCCTACGTCGCTGTCGCGCTGTGGGACGCGCACGCGCACCTCATGGAAGCGCTCGACTCCACAGCCCGCCTGGCCTTTCTCTCACCAGAACCGGGCAGCGGCAAAAGCCGAGCCCTGGAAATCGTGGAGACTCTCGTTCCCCGCGCCATGGTCACCGTCAACTGCTCCGCGAACGTCCTCTTCCGCGTCGTGGAGAGCCCCGAAGGCTGCCCCACCATCCTCTTCGACGAGATCGACACCGTCTTCGGCCCCAAGGCAGGGGACAACGAGCCCGTGCGCGGCTTCCTCAACTCGGGCTACCGGCGCGGCGGGCAAGCGCACCGCTGCGTGGCCGACGGGAAGGGCGACCAGACCGTTCAGCCGTTCCCGTCCTTCTGCGCCGTCGCCATGGCCGGCCTTGGTTCACTGCCGGACACGATCCTGACCCGTTCCGTGATCATCCGCATGCGCAAACGCGCCCCCAACGAGAAGGTCGAGCCCTACCGCCGCCGTCTCCACGAAAAGCAGGGTCACGCGCTACGCGACCGCCTCGCCGATTGGGCCGACACCGTCCGCCAGGCCGTGCAGGACGCCTGGCCCGACATGCCCGAAGGCGTCATCGACCGCCCCGCGGACGTGTGGGAGCCGCTGCTCGCCGTGGCCGACGCGGCCGGCGGCCACTGGCCCGCCCGTGCCCGCGCAGCCTGCCTGGAACTGGTCAACGCCGCCCAGGACAACGACGAAGCCTCCCTCGGCGTCCGTCTGCTCACCGACCTGCGCGACCACGTCTTTGGCGGTGCCGACCGCATGTCCACCGCAGTCATCCTCGAAATGCTCCTGCACATGGACGATGCGCCCTGGGCGGACTTGGACGACAAGCCCATCAACGCCCGAAAGCTCTCCAAGCTTCTTGGCCAGTACGTCACCCCGGCGAACAAGCCGATCAGACCGCGCGGCATCCGTACCGCGTCGGGCACCCCCAAGGGGTACTACGCGGAGGACCTCCAGGACGCGTGGACCCGGTACTGCCCTCCACCCCCCGGAGAATCCGCAACATCCGCAACGTCCGCCACACCGCAGGTCAGCGGGGGTAAATCTGTGGCGGATAGCGCCATGGACATCCGCCACGCGGTGCCGGAAACCGCCACACCGCTCTTGGCAGCCAGGGGCTGACAACCCGATTGGCAAGTGCCGCCGCACTCCGGTGTAGCGGCACCTATCCGCAACACAACCGCCAGCCGCCACAAAAGCAAGTCGCTGACCTGCGATGTTGCGGCGTGGCGGATGTTGCGGATCTCCGAGAAGGGGGTGGAGAGCCCCGGAAGGAGGAAAGTCATGGGCATCAGCGCTGCGGCCACCGCGATGCAACCGCGCCTCTACACCATCGAGGACGCCGCCAAGCTGTGCGGCGTCGGGCGCTCGATGGCGTACGAAGAGATCCGACTCGGCAGGCTCCGCACCGTGCGCATCGGCCGGCGCCGCCTCGTACCGCTTAGGTACATCGATGAGTATGTCGAATTGCTCATGCGTGAGTCGGAAGCCGAAAACTGAAAAAGCTATCTGTCGAGGGCGAGGTCACATCCCACGTGGGATGTGACCTCGTTCTTCGATTAAGGGGAGTATTACGTGGCCGACGAGCCTACGCATGCCCGCAAGGCCGGAAACGGCGAGGATTCGATCTATTGGGATAAATCCAAGAATCGGTACGTGGGTGCCGTGTCGCGCGGCTACACTCCCGCAGGTAAACGTAGTCGCCCCAAGGTGTATGGCAAGACTAAGACCGAAGTTCGCGCCAAGCTTCGAGAGAAGAAGCGAGAGCTGGAAGCCGGTGTCAAGACATCTGCCGCCTACACGGTCGAGAATGCGGTGCGAGATTGGATTGCTCAAGGGCTCAAAGGCAGGGATCAGGGTAGCGTTAATACCTATGAGAGCATGGCCAGGAATCACGTTATCGCTGACCTGGGGAAAGCCAAGCTACGTGACCTCACGGCCGATTCTGTCGACTGCTGGCTGGATGAGAAATCGTTGATTCTGGCCACGAATTCAATGGAGATGATCCTCTCCATTCTTCGGCGCTCCATCACCCACGCTCAGCGACGTAACAAGGTCTTGCGGAATGTGGCTGAACTCGTGGAGTTGCCAGAGGGGCAGCCAGGCCGACCTAGTAAGTCCCTTACTTTGGAGCAGGCGAAATCTGCACTCACTGCACGGCAAGGAACATGGATTCACGCGTATGTCGCCGTGTCGATGCTGACTGGTATCCGGACTGAAGAGGTGCGACCGCTCACCTGGAGCCATGTGCATCTAGGTCCGCCGACCGGCATCGCTCCACACATTGAGGTATGGCGGTCGGTGCGTCGACGTGGAGATACCAAGACGGTAGCGAGCCGACGCACCTTGGCCATGCCTCGGCAGCTGGTGGTGGTTCTTGCGGACCACCAGCTCAGGCAGCAACAGCGCCGTGAGGCCTTGGGTCTTCCCTGGGAAGACACGGGGTTCGTCTTCGGGACGGACAGTGGTGAACAGCGTTCTTCGGAAAATGTGCGACGGAACTTCCGGGCGCTGCTGAAAGATGCGGGCTTCGCTGATCCGAAACGATGGACTCCGAGGGAGCTACGACACAGCTTCGTGTCCATCCTCTCGGACCACGGGATTCCATTGGAGAAGATCGCGCAAGTTGTCGGGCACGGCACCTCTCTGACGACTGAGCGGGTCTACCGCAAGCAGATTCGCCCTGTCATCGTGGACGGGGCTCAGGCCATTGACGAGATCTTCGAGAAAGGTGCTGCCGCTGACGGGTGAACCAGCGGCAGAGGTCTGTGGCTCCCCGTTTGGCTCCCCTCGGCCCGTAAACGCTCTGTTCGGCAGGAGAACCTAGGGCCTGACCTGCGGCGCAAGGCACTTCCAAGGTTCTCGCCCGCTTAGGGGACGGCTAAGCGGGGGCTCATACAGGCGGGGAGGAAACGGGCATCGCCGGGTGGTGAGCGCCGTCCGGACCGGCGGCCGGTGCGTCCCGGGCCAGTCGGCGCCGGTGCCGCGTGCGGCTCTCGGGCCGTGCGTACAGCGGGAGTTGTGCGCGGCGGGAGGTGCCCTCAGCGGCCTTCGGTGCCGGTGCCGCCGGCCGGGCCGTCGAGGTCGTCGAGTCCACCGAGTCCGTCGAGGAGCGCGTCCAGGTCGTGCGCCGGTACGGCCCCGGCCGCCGAACGCAGCGGCTGCTCGGCCCAGATGATCTTTCCCTGGGCGGTGTACCGGGTGCCCCAGCGATCGGCGTACCGGGCGATCAGGAACAGCCCCCGGCCGCCCTCGTCGGTGGTGCGCGCATGGCGGAGGTGCGGCGAGGTGCTGCTGCTGTCCGACACCTCGCAGATCAGCGTCCGCGCCCGGATCATCCGCAGGCTGATCGGCCCGGAGGCGTGCCGGATGGCGTTGGTGACCAGTTCGCTGACGATCAGCTCGGTGGAGAACGCGAGGTCCTCCAGCCCCCACTCCGCCAGCCGGCCGGCGGCGGACCTGCGGGCCTGGCCGACCGCGGACGGATCGGCGGCGATCTCCCAGGTCGCCAGCTGGGCCGGCGCCAGGGCCCGGGTGCGGGCCAGCAGCAACGCCACGTCATCGACCGGCCGTCCGCCCGGCAGACCGCCGATCACCGTGTCGCACAGATCCTCCAGCGGGGCCTGCGGATCGGCCAGGGCGGCACGCAGCCTGGTGACCCCGCCGTCGAGATCGAGGGCCTTCCCCAGCAGCAGGCCGTTGGTGTAGAGGGCCAGCAGACTGCCTTCCGGCAACGGCAGTTCGACGGATTCGAAGGGCATCCCGCCCAGTCCCAGCGGCGGTCCGGTCGGCAGCTCCAGCAGCCGGCCTTCGCCCGCGGGGCTGATGAGCAGCGGTGCGGGGTGACCGGCGCGGGCCAGCGTGCAGCGGCAGCCGGCCGGGTCGTAGACCGCGTACAGACAGGTGGCTCCGATGACCCCGTCGTCGGCGTTGGTGTCGTGGCCGACCCGGTTGACCATGTCGTCCAGGTGCGCCAGCACCTCTTCCGGGGACAGGTCCAGGTCGGCGAGGGCCTGCACCGCGGCCCGCAGCCGCCCCATGGTGGCCGCGGCGTGCACCCCGTGGCCGACGACATCGCCGACCACCAGCGCGACCCGGGCGCCGGACAGCGGGATCACATCGAACCAGTCCCCGCCGACGCCGCTGAGCGAATCGGCCGGCAGATAGCGGTAGGCGGCCTCCACCGCGCACTGCTCGGGCAGATCGTGCGGCAGCAGGCTGTGCTGGAGGGTGAGGGCCGTGTTGTGCTCGCGGGTGTATCTGCGGGCGTTGTCGATGGAGATCGCGGCGCGGGTGACGAACTCCTCGGCGAGCACCAGGTCGTCCGGCTGGAACGGCCCGGTGTGCTGCCAGCGGGCGAACGCGGCCGCCCCCAGGAAGGCGCCCCGCGCCCGGAGCGGAACCACCATCAGCGAGTGGAAGCCCAGCTCCCGCAGGTGCGCCGCGCGGACCGGGTCCTCGGCCGCCCAGTCACCCTCGGCGAGATCCAGCGTCTGGAACAGCGCTGAATCGCCTTCGATGAGACTCAGCACGACGGGCGCCGACGGCGGATAGGCGGCCGCGTCCCCGATCGCCACCACCGCCTCGGGGCAGCCCTCGCGTACCGACTGCTGCCCCGCCCGGCGCATGGTGAACAGATCCGCGCCATCGGCCGGCTCGGGCATCGGCTCCTCCCCGGAGAGCAGTGCGTCGAGCAGATCGACGGTGACGAAGTCGGCGAGCTCCGGAACCGCCGCATCGGCGAGTTCCTGTGCGGTCTGCCAGACGTCCAGGGAGCTGCCGATGCGCTCACCGGCCCGGTTCAGCAGGGCCATCCGCTGGCGCGCCCGGTAGCTCTCCGTGACGTCCAGGACCATGTAACAGACGCCCAGCACCTGACCGGCTTCGTCCTCGATCCGGAAGAACGAGGTGGAGTAGGCGTGCTCCCGCTGCGGATCGGACTCCGGGCGCCCCAGGTACTCGTAGCCGACCGACGGGGTACCGCTGGTCAGCACCTTGCGCATCTCCGCCTCGATGGCCTCCACGGCGAGGCCCGGCTGGATGTCCCCCAGCCGCTTCCCGAGGCGCTGCTCGCGGCTGGTGCCGCCCATCTGCTCCAAGGCGTCGTTCAGCCACACGTACTGAAGATCGGCGTTCACCATGGCCACGCCGATCGGTGACATGCCGAGAATGCCCTCCAGGAACGACCGGCTCGCTCCCGACCAGGGGGTCCGGGTCATCTCGGCGGCGAGGACGAGCCGTGTCGAGTGCTCCTGGGCGTCCATGAGCGGCAGTACGCGGAATTCCAGGTCGAGCCGGTGGCCGTCCTTGTGCCGTACGGCTTCCAACCCGCTCCAGCCGTCCGCCGCCGCCAGCCGGGACTCCCACCTGCTGTCCGGCGGCGCACCGGCGGCCACGCCCGCGAACAGCTCCGTCAGGGGCCTGCCGACGGCCTCGGACACCGCGTAGCCCAGCAGTCGCTCGGCGCCCTTCGTCCAGCCCTGCGCCACCCCCGCGCGATCGGCCATCACCACGGCCGTCCGCGTGAGGTCGAAGACGCCGTCTCCGGAGAGACGGCTGCTCTGGGAGGCACACATATGACCGGTCCAATGCCGGTCCCCACCGTGCGACAGGCGCTTTTCAGGGCGGCGCCGCCGCACTCGACCGGCCTTTTCCACGGTAACCCCTCACCCTGGCCGGGCGCTCTCCCCGGCGCCCGCCACCGGCCCGCGCCCAGCGCCGGGAAGCCATGTCTGCGGCCGTGTCCGCGGCCGTTGTCCGCGGCCGCTGTCAGTGGGTGCTGCCACCATCGGCACATGAGTCCCGTAGCGCCCGACGACCCGTCCCGTCAGCCCGTGACCGACCCCCTCAACCCACCGCTGCCGACCGCCGACGCCGCCTACTGGGAAGCGGCCGCCGCCTCCTTCGACGAGGAGCCCGACCACGGTCTGCGCGACCCCGCCGTCCGCTCCGCCTGGGCCGCCCGGCTGCGCTCCTGGCTGCCTGCCGGGCCCGCCGCCGTCCTCGACCTGGGCTGCGGCACCGGAAGCCTGGCCCTGCTCGCCGCCGAGCAGGGCCATCGGGTCACGGGCATCGACCGCTCCGCGCGCATGATCGAGCGGGCGCGCACCAAGCTCGCGGGCCGCGATGCCGCGTTCCTGGTCGGTGACGCCGCCGAACCACCCGTGGGGGAGCGGCTCTTCGATGTCGTCCTGGTGCGCCATGTCCTGTGGGCCCTGCCCGATCCCGCGGCCGCGCTGCGTCACTGGGCCGGTCTGCTCACCCCCGGTGGCCGGCTGGTGCTGGTGGAGGGCCGCTGGGGCGAGGCCGACCCGATAGGTCTTCCGTCCGGCGAACTCACCGCCCTCGCCGAGCCGTTGGCGGTGCGCACACGAGTGGAGAGCCTCGCGCACGATCCGGCGCTGTGGGGCAAGGAGGTGGCCGATGAGCGGTATGTGCTGATCGCCGACCTCTCCGGACGGCACACCGGAGTGGTCGACTGCGCCGGCCTGGAGGTCACCCACCACTCGCCTATGTGACATGGCTCTTCGGGAACCGGCCGGTGGTGTCGGCACGAGGCGAAATTGCCGCTTCTTTTCCGGTGTGCGGGCCCCGCTTTGCCGCTGCTTTTCCGTAATGCGGTGCGCGCGTGGCCCGTTCCGGGCGCTCCCGGGCGGCTTGTGTGGCCGATACATCTACCCGCGCGTACGGTGCCTGCCGCAGGCCGCCGCCTGGATGCGGCGGCCCCCGAAGGAGGAGCCGCGAGCATGTGCGGAATCACCGGATGGATCTCCTACGACCACGACCTCAGCAGACGGCGCGCCATCCTTGAGGCGATGACCGAGACCATGGCCTGCCGCGGCCCGGACGCGGCCGGCATCTGGCTCGACACCCATGCCGCGTTCGGCCACCGCCGGCTCGCCGTCATCGACCCCGACGGCGGTCAGCAGCCCATGACCGTCACCCACGACGGCCGCACCCTCCTCGTCACCACCTACAGCGGCGAGGTGTACAACTACCGCGAGCTGCGCGCCGAACTGGAGCAGCTGGGCCACACCTTCCGTACCCACAGCGACACCGAAGTGGTGCTGCACGCCTACCTCCAGTGGGGCGAGGCGTTCGCCGAGCGACTCAACGGCATGTACGCCCTGGCGCTCTGGGACCCACGGAGCCGGCAACTCCTGCTGTTACGCGACCGGATGGGCATCAAGCCGCTCTACTACCACCCCACCCCCGACGGGGTGCTGTTCGGTTCCGAGCCCAAGGCGATCCTCGCCCACCCCTCCCTGCGCCCCACCGTCGACGCCGAGGGCCTGGCCGAGCTCATCACCTTCACCAAGACCCCGGGCCACGCCGTCTACCAGGGCATGCACGAGGTACGCCCCGGCCATCTCGTCCGGGTCGGCCGCGGCGGGGTGACCGTCAAGCGCTACTGGGCCCTCACCGCCCGCGAGCACACCGACGACCTCGGCACCACCGTCGCGCACATCCGCACACTGCTCGACGACATCGTGGACCGCCAGCTGATCGCCGATGTGCCGCTGTGCACCCTGCTCTCCGGCGGCCTGGACTCCTCCGCCCTCACCGCGCTCGCCGCCCGCGCGCTGGCCGCCCAGGGGCGCGGCCCGGTCCGCTCGTTCGCCGTCGACTTCACCGGCTACACCGAGAACTTCCGGCCCGACGATCTGCGGGGCACCCCCGACGGGCCGTACGCGCACGCCCTGGCCGAGCACGTCCGCGCCGAGCACCAGGACATCGTCCTGGACACCGCCGCCCTGATGGACCCCGGCCACCGCGGCGCGGTCCTGGCCGCCCGCGATCTGCCGAACGGCTTCGGCGACGGGGACACCTCCCTCTACCTGCTGTTCAAGGCCATCCGCGAGCAGTCCACGGTCGCGCTGTCCGGCGAGTCCGCGGACGAGGTCTTCGGCGGCTACCGCTGGTTCCACGACCCCGGGGCCGTGCACGCCGACACCTTCCCCTGGATCGCGGCCGGCCTCTCCGGCCGGTTCGCCGGGGGCGGCGGCACCCGCGAGGCGCTGCTGGACCGCGGCCTGCTGGGCAAGCTCGACCTGCCCGGATACACCGAGCGCCGCTATCGCGAGGCGCTCGCCGAAGTGCCCTGCCTCGACAGCGACACCGGCCTCCAGCGGCGGATGCGCGAGATCAGCTATCTGCATCTGACCCGCTTCGTGCAGATCCTGCTCGACCGCAAGGACCGGGCCAGTATGGCCGTCGGCCTGGAGGTGCGCGTCCCGTTCTGCGACCACCGGCTCGTCGACTACGTCTTCAACACCCCCTGGTCGATGAAGGTCTTCGACGGCCGGGAGAAGTCGCTGCTGCGCGCCGCCACCCGCGACGTGCTGCCCGACGCGGTGGCCGACCGGGTCAAGAGCCCCTATCCCAGCACCCAGGACCCGCGCTATTTAGAGGCGTTGCACGACGAACTCAAGGAGCTGGCCGCCGACCGGGCCGCTCCCGTCCGGCCGTTGCTGGACTCCGGCGCCCTCGCGCGGGCCACCGCCGACGGCGCGACGCCGGGCATCCGCCCCGGCGCCGAGCTGGTCCTCGGCATGAACGCCTGGCTGCGGACGACGGGCACCACCCTGGAGCTGTGACCTTCCCCTGGGGACGCACCCAGGGGTGACATCTCCCGAGAGGTGAGACCTCCCGTCACAGCGGGCGCTCCTGACGCACAATGGATGCGACAAACACGCGCACCGACGGGTACGCGTACGCGCACGCATCCCGGGGACCCCCCCAGGGGTACGCGCCGTCGCGCATCCGCCCGCCCCGCCACCAGCACCAGGAGCGCCACCGTGTCCCCGCAGACCTTGACCATCACCATCGATCCGGCCGCGGCCGCCGCGCCGTTCGAGCAGGTACGCACCCAGATCGCGGATCAGGCCAGGGACGGCGGTCTGCCGGTCGGCTACAAACTCCCCACCGTCCGCGGCCTCGCCGAAGAGCTCGGCCTGGCGGCCAACACCGTGGCCAAGGCCTACCGCGCCCTGGAGACCGACGGCGTGATCGAGACCCGCGGCCGTAACGGCAGCTTCATCGCGGCGGCCGGGGAGGCCGCGGACAAGGAAGCCGCCGCGGCCGCCGAGAGCTACGCCCGCCGCGCCCAGCGCCTCGGCCTGGACCACCATGCCGCCCGCGCGGCCGTCGAGAACGCCCTGCGCGCCACGTACGGGGCCGACGACTGACCGCGCCTGCCGCGCCCTGACCGGGCCTGCCGCGCGCCCGGCCGTGTCTGCCGCCCGCCGCCCGGCCTTGTCTGCCGCCCGCCCACCGCCACCAGACCGCCCCACCCCCCACCGCCGGCTGACCGCCCCCACCGCTACCCGCCCGCCCCCGAGTCACCGCTCGAAAGGAGCCGCATGCCCAGCAAGCAGGCGCTCGTCCGCCGCCCCGGCCCCCGCCTCGCCGAGGGGCTGGTCACCCATATAGACCGGCGCCCGGTCGACCCCGCCCTCGCCCTGCGCCAGTGGGAGTCCTACGTCCAGGTGCTGCGCGACCACGGCTGGCACCTCACCGAGGTCGCCCCCGCCGACGACTGCCCCGACGCGGTCTTCGTCGAGGACACCATGGTCATGTTCCGCAATGTCGCCCTGCTCGCCCGCCCCGGCGCCGGAGAGCGCCGGCCCGAAGTGGCGGACGCCCGCGCGGCCGTCGAGGCGCTGGGCTGCTCCGTCAACGAGATCCGGGCGCCCGGCACTTTGGACGGCGGCGACATCCTCAAGGTCGGCGACACGGTCTACGTGGGCCGCGGCGGCCGCACCAACGCCGAGGGTGTCCGCCAACTCCGCGCCGCCTTCGAGCCGTTGGGCGCCCGCGTGGTCGCGGTACCGGTCAGCCGCGTACTCCACCTCAAATCCGCCGTGACCGCGCTCCCGGACGGCACCGTCATCGGCCATCCGTCCCTGGTCGACGACCCCGCGGCCTTCCCCCGCTTCCTGCCCGTCCCCGAGGAGTCCGGCGCCCATGTCGTGCTGCTCGGCGGCGGCAAGCTGCTGATGGCCGCCGGCGCGCCCCGCAGCGCGGAGCTCTTCGCCGACCTGGGCTACCAGCCGGTCGTCGTGGACATCAGCGAGTTCGAGAAGCTGGAGGGCTGTGTGACCTGCCTGTCCGTGCGGCTGCGCGAGCTGTATGCATGACGGGGCGACATCACCGGCGCTTCGTGTGCCTGCCCGGACCGCGCCGCTGACCGTGCCTATCGTGGCGCCATGAGCAACCTCGAACTCAGACCCGCGCCCGGCCTGTGCGGCGGCACCGGCCGCACGGGCCCGGTCCGCGACGTCCAGCCCGGCAAGCAGGTCCCCCTCGGCGAGGGCACCGTCGTCCGCCGGCTGCTGCCGAACCTCGGCCGGCGGATGGTCGGCGCCTGGTGCTTCGTCGACCTCCCCCATTGCCTGAAGGGCATGGGCGGTGCCCCCATCGGCCCGGACGACATCGTCGACGGGCCCGGGATGCAGGTGCCGCCGCATCCGCACATGGGACTCCAGACCGTCAGCTGGCTGCGCGAGGGCGAGGTGCTGCACCGTGACAGCCTCGGCAGCCTCCAGACCGTACGGCCGCGGGAACTGGGCCTGATGACGTCCGGCCGGGCCATCGCCCACTCCGAGGAATCGCCGCACGGCCATGGCCCGTTCCTGCACGGCGCCCAGCTCTGGGTGGCCCTCCCCGGCGCACACCGCGACACCGCGCCGTCCTTCGAGCACCACACCGACCTGCCGATGATCAACGGCGGCGGCCTCTCCGCCACCGTCATCCTCGGCGAACTGGCCGGCGCCACCTCGCCCGGCACCACCTACTCCCCCCTGGTCGGCGCCGACCTCACCCTCACCGCCGGCACGGACACCCGGCTGCCCCTCGACCCCGACTTCGAGTACGCGGCCCTCACCATCTCCGGCGAGAGCGAGGTCGACGGCGTCCGGCTGGCCCCCGGCTCCCTCCTCTACCTCGGCTGCGGCCGCGCCGAGTTGCCGCTGCGCGCCGACTCCGACAGCAGCCTGCTGCTCCTCGGCGGCGAACCGTTCGAGGAACAGATCGTGATGTGGTGGAACTTCATCGGCCGCTCCCAGCAGGACATCGAGGACGCCCGCTCGGACTGGACCACCGGCTCCCGCTTCGGCACCGTCCACGGCTACGACGGCGACCGCCTGCCCGCCCCCGAACTCCCGCCGATGACCCTGAAGCCTCGGGGGAGGGCGCGCTGACCTGCGGAGAGGTTGAGCCGCCGGCCTGTCAGTCCTCCCCGACCCGCGCTCCGGCGGACCGTGCCAGCGCACGGGCCCCGGGGCTGACGCCCCGCTTGCGGGGAGGCATCCGTGCGTCCGTGGCCTCGCGCTGGGCCAGCCACAGGAGGTTTCGCGGGCCGGAGGTCGCCACGACGCCCAGGTAGCGGGGGTCGCCGGCGAACCAGGCAGTCGTGGTCCGTCCGGACTTCACGGTGCGCACCCAGAAGTGCCGCCCGGTCCCGAGCATGCCGCCATGGCCGAGGCTCACGGACTTCTCGGGCCGTTCCGGGTCGGGCACGACGAACCGCGTGCTCCCGTTCTTCTTGGATCCGACCTCGACGATGCCGACCTGCCACGGGTAGACGCGCAGTACTCGCCGCATGCCCGTCAGGTAGGCGACGGCGACCCTGGCGAGCTGGGTGTACCAGATGCCGACGCACAGCATCGGCAGCCACAGCACCAGCAGCCAGGCCGGTGTGCGGACGACGGCGAAGAGCCATGCCGGGAAGCCCAGGAGCCAGCCCAGCAGGGCGGCGCACCGAAAGAGCGCGGTACGGCGCCAGGCCCGGCGGGTGGCCGGGTCCTCCCAGGCCGTCTTGTAGCGCACTGCGGACGTCATCTCTGCCCTCACCGTCTCTGGCCGGCCGAACACGTCCCGTGCGGCGGCGACTTCACCGGTCACCGAGCCTCGCACGGTCACCGGGACCGCCGGTACCCGGCGCCGGTGGAGTCGGCTGTCCCCGTCGCTGGGTCAGGCCTTTCGCGCGCGGTAGATGGTGCGGCACGGCACGTCTGTCCGCGAGCATGAGCCCGAGTCGCACTTGAGATCGGTGCCGCCGAAGGCGTGGGAGAGCGGCTCCAACCCTGCCGCGTGCAGTGCACCGGTCACGTCGGCGTGGTCGTAGTACCAGCTCGTCAGTGTCTGGTCGACCCTCTGGGCCCGGCCTCCGGCGTCGAATACGCCCGAGACGCGCAGCATTCCGGTGCGGCTGCCGGTGTCCCATACCCCGCGCTTGACCACGACGGCCTCAGGGCTGTCCGTGAGCGTGGCGTGGTTCCAGTGGAGGAAGTGCGACTGCTCGTAGAGGTCGAAGATGAATTCGCCTCCCTGGGTGAGCGCGGCGGCCACCGCGGTGAAGCACTGGCGCAGATCGTCGGTGGAGGGAAGGTGGTTGAGGGCGCCGTCCAGGCTGACGCAGGCGGCGACCTGGGCGGGCAGGTCGAAGGAGCGGGCGTCGGCCTGGATCACGCCGAACCTGCCCTCCTCGATCCGCTCGCTGTGCCGGGTGCGCGCGAGGTCGAGCATCGCCTGGGAACCGTCCACCCCGTACAGGCTCCATCCGGCGTCAAGGAAGTGGGCGGCGGTCACGCCGGTGCCGCAGCAGATGTCCGCAGCGGTGCGGTGGTCCCCGGCCGTTTGTGCCAGGTGGGCGACCAGCTTCGGAGAGAAGCGGTCCACCCAGCCGGTGTAACTGCTGTTGAAGAAGGCAGCGAATCCCTGGGAGTAGTAATTGGCCATACGAGTAACCCTTCTTGTGGGCGTCGCGCGGGGCACGCGGGCCTCAGTGCGGTGGTGTTCCGGGGCGATTGCTCACCGGGCGGACGTCCGGCTCACGCCGGGGCGGAGGCGGGGCGCAGGTGCGGGATCACGCGCTCGGCGAAGAGCGTGACGGTGTCCCGGTCCACCGGGGGCCGGACGCCCAGCACGAAGTCGGTGACGCCCAGTTCGCGGTAGGGCAGCAGTGCTTCGGCGCACTGCTCCGGCGTACCGAAGACCAGATACTCCGGCCACACCGGCGAATCGGGCGGGAAGGTGTCGCGCAAGCGGGCGAGTCTGCCCGGCAGCTCCGCCGGGTCGTCGACGAGCAGGGCGCGGAAGGTCATCGAAAGACGGATCTCCGCCCGGTCACGGCCAGCCCGCTCGCACTCGCGGTCCAGCCGCTCGACCCGCCGGCGATACCGGTCAGGGTCCGTGAGCAGGCTGTTCCACACATCGCCGTGCCGCGCGACCACGCGCAGCACGGGTGTACTCGCACCGCCGACGACCAGCGGCAGCCGCGGCTGCACCGGCGCGGGACGCAGATAGCCGTCGGTGATGCGGAAGTGCTTGCCGGTGAACGAGAACCTCTCGCCCGACCACAGGCCCCGCAGGATCGCGGCAGTCTCCTCCAGCATGTCCCCTCGCTCGGCGCGTTCGGGCAGGTGGAAGCCGTACTGCTGGTGGGCGAGATCGGCTCCGCCGACTCCGATGCCGATCTCCACCCGCCCGGTGCTGACGTGGTCGATGGTCGCGGCGAGCGCGGCCAGCATCGCCGGGTGACGCCAGGCCACCGGCGCCACCATCAGGGCACCGCGGATCCGGTCCGTGTGGGCGGTCAGTGCGGAGAGCAGGGTGGTGCCCTCGAAGCACGGACCGTCCGGTCCGCCCATGGGGGGTCGCAGGTGGTCGAAGAGCGAGCACCAGTCGTAGCCGAGTTCCTCGGCCCTGCGCCACAACGCCAGGATCTCGTCGTACGACTCATACTGCTGCCCGGAGTGGACGCCGAACCTCAGCGCCGGTTCAGGAGACGGCATCTTCTGCCCTCGCCGTGCCCGTCGCCTCCCGCTGCGCCTCGACCACCGGCGCGAGAGCGGTGGCCAGCGTCCGCAGGGTGTGGAAGGTCTCCGGGGTGATCAGGTCGTCGGGGAGACTGACGCCGAACTCGCTCTCGATCGCCACCAGCGTCGCGACCATGCCCAGGGAGCTCAACCCGGCCTCACGCAGCGGGAGGTCCGGTGTCAGCTCACTGCCCACCGCGTCGGGCAGCTGCCGAGCGACGAGATCACGGACCGTTTCGCGCAGTGCGTCACCGGTTCGACCGGCCATCTCACTCATGTTCCTCTTCCTCTTCTCCTTCGTCGGCCCGGCCGGCAGAGCGGACCGGGCTGGGGGTAACGGGCCCGGCCGGGCGTGTCAGTGCGTGTGGAGGCGCACGGTGACGGTCTTGGGGCGCTGGTACTCCGTGAGGGCGAGGACGCTCATGTCCGTGCCGTGCCCGGAGGTGCCGCGGCCGCCGTGGGGCAGTTCCGGGCTCTGGTCCAGATGGCAGTTGACCCAGACCTCCCCGGCGTTCAACTCGTGGGCCAGGGCCAGCGTGGTGGTCGTGTCGGATCCCCAGACGCTCGCGGCGAGGGCCTGCGGTACGGAGTTGGCCAGTGCCTGCGCCTCCTCGATGTCGTTCACCGCCTGGACCGTCAGCACCGGGCCGAACACCTCCTCCACCACTGCCGGGTCGTCCGGCGCCAGATCGGCGAGGATCCGTCCGGGCCGCCAGAAGCCGTTCTCCTGTCCCGGCCGCGGGGCGAGGCCGGCGACATGGTCGATGCCCGCCGCGCTGCTCCCCACGATGCGGTCGTAACGCGCCGCCTGGTCGGCGTTGTTGAGCGGTCCGAAGTCGGCTCCGGCGCGCCGCTCGCTCATCGCCTTGGCCAACCCGGCGACGGTCCGGTCGTAGTTCTCCCGCAGGGTGATCACCCGTGCCGGAGCGGCACAGCTCTGACCGGCGTTGTAGGTGACGGCCCGCACCAGCTCCTCGCAGGTGTCGTCGGGCGCGTCCGGGAGGACCAGAGCGGGGCAGTTGCCGCCCAGTTCCAGGCTGACCCGGTGCGGTGCCGCACGGACCGCGACATCCTGGCCCCCTGCCTCGCTGCCGGTGAAGGCCACCATGTCGATGGCCTCGGCGACGAGCAGCCGCCCGGTGCCCCGGTCGCCCGGCACCGTCACCAGTGCGTCGGGGACCAGCGCCGCGGCAGCGTCCCGGGCGAGCAGCACGGCCGTGTCCGGAGTGGTCAGCGCGGGCTTGAGCACGACGGTGTTGCCGGCGGCGAGCGCCGGCCCGATGCGCCAGGCGGCCATCATGAGCGGGTAGTTCCAGGGCACGATCGCCGCGACGACGCCCATGGGTTCCCACCGCACCCAGCTCTCCCGGCCGAACATCCGCCGTCCGCCCGCGGGCGCGGTGTCGGCACGCAGGGCGCCGGCGTAGAACCGCAGCAGATCAGCGCAGTTCTCGACCTCGCCCTGGGCCTCGGCGGCGGGTTTTCCCGTTCCGGCCTGCTCGGCCGCCACATACGCAGCGGAGTTCTCCTCTATGAGGTCCGCGAACCGCAGCAGGCGCCGGGCCCGCTCGCGGGGGGTGCGGGCGGCCCAGGCGGGCTGGGCGCGGCGGGCGGCCGCCACCGCCGCACGGGTCTCGGGTGCGCGGCCGACGGCGAGGGACGACCGCTCCCGGCCGGTGCGCGGGTCGGTCAGGGGCAGAGCGAGCGGGGGCTGCGACATGGTGGGCCCTGCTTCCAGGTGGTTTCGGGTCAGGGGCTGGCAGGTGGTTCGACGACCCGGCGGTTCACCCGAGCCGGTGCGGGGAGTGCGGGCCGGCCCGGCCGGCGGCGAACGGGACACGGTTCAGGCACTGGGCGAGGTGACAGGCGAGAGGGGGCGCGAACAGGTGGTGGAGCAGCGGGGAGAACTCCTCGCGCACCTGCCCGTGGACGGGCAGCTTCGCCCAGGCGGGGAAGCCGTCGAGCTGGTCCGCGGGAGCGACCGCGATGAGCCGTCGGCCCAGCTCGGTGGCGCGCTGTGCGACCTGCCGGGCGTGCCCGGAGCAGCGGCCGGCCGGGGCCAGCACGAAGACCGGCAGATCACGCGGGCCGGCGAACCGCTCGACGTGGCACCACTCCTCCAGGTCCTGGCCGACGGCGAAGACGGCGGAGGTCTCGATGACTTTCGCCGCGCTGTACAGGGCGCTGCCATGGGACGGTCCGCCACCGAGCACGGTGAGCACCGGCGCGTGGGCGATCCGGTCGGCGATCTGCCGGGTCCGTCCGGTGCACTCGCCCACGGTGGCCTCGACCGCGTCGGCCAGTGCGCCGAGTTCGTCCCGCAGCAGGTCGGCCGCCGCGCGGTCCAGGTGTCCACGTGCCTGCCCCAGGGCTGTCGCCAGCAGCAGCGCTCCCAGGAGGCTGGCCTGGTAGGTGCGGACGCCCGGCGACGGCTCCTGGCCGGGCAGCGCGAGCAGGACGGTGCCGTGGGCGGCCCGGGCGAGCGGGCTCTCCGCCCGTCCGGTGAGAGCCACGACCGCTCCTCCCGCCGCCCTCGCCTGCTCGGCCGCCCGGACCACGAGCGGGCTGCTGCCCGAGGCGGAGATCGCGAGGGTGAGCACACGGGCCGGCGAGGAGGGGGCAGCGGACTTCCGGTAGTGGGTGAAGGGCAGCGCGCTCACCGGCCGGCAGTCCACACCGGCGAGGGACCGGAAGGCCATTTCGACGGCCCGGGCGGCATGGTCGCTGTCGCCATTGCCCACGAGGACCACCGACTCGATGTCTGCCAGGCCCAAGGAGCCCGGGAGGGCCCGCACCTGTTCGGCGAAGGGGGCGGTGTGGGCCCGTATGTCGTCGGCGAGGCAGTGCACCTGACGGAGCATCACCTCCGGCTCCAGTAGCGGCGGTCCGGACGGGCCGGGACCCGGGCTGTGCGCGGGTGTCATCGCTCGGCCTCCCGGACGATGTCGACGTAACGCCGCACCAGGTCGGTATCGACCGTGCCGCCCCACCCCTCACGCTCCAGACACGTGCCCACGAACGCCCCGTCCGCGGCGGCGAGCAGGCGCGCCGCGTTGTCGTGGTTCGTGTGTCCGGCCAGGATGACGGGCAGGTGGGGCACGGCCTCACGGACGGACGCGATCATGTGCAGTGCCGTGCGCGCGTCAGGGTGCGAGAGCGACACCGCGTCCGCGCCGACGGTGCGGGCCGCGCGAGCCACCTCCGCGGTGGTCTTCTCCCCTCCGTGCCAGGTGAAGTGCATGGAGTCGATGTCCGCCACGATGCCCACGCGCTCCGCGTCGATCGAGCGGCGATAGCTCATCACCTCCAGCGGATCGGGCCGCACCATGCCGTGGGCGGTGAGGGTCTGCCCCACCAGGGCGCCGGCCCGGACGTAGTCGCCCCCGGCCACCTGCGCCACGGCGAGCGATGCCCTGGTGGCGTTGCGCATCATCTGGACACCGACGCGGAACGCCCCGCCGGTCGCCTCGACGACCGCGCGCACGATCAGGCCCATCGCGACGGTACGTGCCGGGTCCGACTCGTCGGCGACGCTGTAGACACGGTCGACCGTCTGGATGAGGCAGCCGTCCGCCCCGCCGTCGTACAGGGCCCGCGCGGACGCCACCGCCGTGTCGAGGATCTCCGGGAAGGTGTGGGGCTGGTGGAAGGGAGTGCCGGGCAGGGGCGCCAAGTGCACCATGCCGAGGACGAGTTTGTGCCTGCCGTCCGGTACGGCCCAGGAATTCATACGGCCCCTCGCTCGTCGGGGTGGGGGGAGGAGGTCACCGGGCCGCCCTGGCCACGAGATGGGATCCCAGCCGGTCCAGGGCGGGTGCGAGCTGCTCCCAGGGACGGGCGGTGGTGATCCGCATGACGGCACCGGAGAAGCAGAAGGTGAGGATGCCGGGGAAGAGGGACACCCCCGTCTCCCGCAGCACGTCCCGGAAACATCGGTAGGAGTCGTCCCAGCCGGGCAGCTCCACGGCGGTGTTGATGGAGAAGCGCGGCGTGAGCACCCGCGCGGGGGTCTCCGCCAGGCGGACGGTGGCGGCGTCGCGGAGCACGGTGAGCTCCTCGGCCCGTCGCAGCCGCTCCGTCCGGTAGGTGCGGTAGGCGTGCCGTAGCTGCTCGATGCCGAGTCCGTAGGACGCCTCGAACTCCTTGAGTTCGGCCGGTCCGGGCTCGTCCAGGCCGGTGATCAGCCATCGCTCCATGCGCGCCAGCACTTCCACGATCGTGTAGAAGAACGACGGCGGCCCGCCGAAGGAGGAGGAGGCGTACTCGTAGTACTCGGCGATGAAGGCGGGGTCGGCGAGGAACCAGCCCGCCTTGAGCCCCGGCGCCGACCAGGTCTTGGACAGGCTGGAGACCCGGACGACGTTGGGTGCCCCGCGCGCGGCCGAGCGCTCCTCGTAGGCGCCCAGCCACTCATGGCACTCGTCGAGGACGATGACGGTGGAGGGGGAGGCCGCCTGGATCAGCCGTCGCAGGCCCTCCTCCGTGACGGCCGCCCCGGTGGGGTTGCCCACGGTCTGGAGCAGCACCAGAGGGGTGTCGGGCGTGAGCGCCGCGAGGAGCGGCTCGATCGAGGTCTGCCCGTGCCCGCTGTCCAGGGGAACGAGCTGGATGTCGTGCCGGCGGGCGATCGTCTCGACCAGGGGCGGGTAGTTGGGGATCGCGCACAGCGCCGGTGGTGTGGACGGGGCGGCCTGGTGGAGGACGAAGTCCGCGAGCGTGCTCACGGCGAAGGTCCCGCCCATGGTCATGGCCACGTGTTCGGGCCCGTAGCGCACGCCGTCGAGCCGCGCGGTCTCGTAGGCGGCGATCGCCTCGCGCGCCGGGTAGCGCCCCCGCGAGTCGGAGTAGCCGTACCAGTCGCGGTCCAGAGCGAAGCGGACGCATTCCTTCAGGCTCTGCGGAAGACCCCACCGTTCCTCGTCCACCGCGCCGCCGGAGAGGATGTACTGCGCGTTGTCCCGGAGATCGCCGTACAGGTCGTCGCGGAAGTACCAGTTGAACAGCTCCTTGACGAACCGGACGGTCGCCCGGGAGATCAGCACCTGCTCCGGTTCGACCGAGCGGAGCCGGCGGCTGTCCCGCCACTGCTCGGCCAGTGCCGGATGGTGCGCGTGGCCGCCCAGTTCGTTCTCCACGCGGCCCAGCCACAGGTTGCGCAGTTCCAGCGGGTCGTCGGGGCGGCGGGCTCGGGCGAATACGTCAAGCACCCGCTCGTCGATGTGGGTGGCGAAGGTGTCGGATATCCCGGCGTGCCGGGGTGCCCGCCGGGACATCGCCAGGGCGTCCTGCGACGCGTGCGAAGGGCGCGGGACCAGAGGGGAGTCGAAGAGTGTCATCGGCATCTCACATGGAGTGGTGGGGAGGGGCCTTCGGTGGGGGTCCGGCGCGGGCGGCTCGACCGCTAGCGGATGCGGAGGCGCTGGAGGTGCCGTTGCTCTCGCGGGGGTGTCGCGGCACCGGCGGTGCGGCCGTGGAAGTAGTAGGTGTTGTCGATCACGACAAGCAGTCCCCGGCGCCAGCGCACCGCGAGCGCCTCTTCGGGCGCGTACATGGCGGCCAGCAGTTCGCGCAGGGCCGCGTTGACCGTCTCGGGGTCGGTGTCCGGCCGGTCGTGTGTCCACCGCAGCTCTTGGTCGAGAAAGTCGCGGAAGGAGAACACCCAACGGCCGTCGACATGGCGCGCGATGGGCGGCGCCGCCGGACTGTCCCGGTAACCGGTGTGCGACAGCAGCTCCAGGGTCCCGGGCGACAGCCGGCGGGCCACCTCCCGCATGGGCACCAGCACCGTCCGGGCGTGCGGGGTGTCGTCGCCGGGGTTGACGCATATGAGCACGATGTACCGGGGCTGCCTCGACACGGCGGCACCGCTGCTCTCGGAGTGCAGGGAGAGCGAGTTGCGGGCGAAGGGCTGGAGCGACACCTCTGCCGTGGGCGCGTGCCGGCTGCGGAGGTTGAGGATGACGCCGTCCTGTACGAACGGCTGTACCGCGGGATCCGTTTCCGGGGTCGCGGTGCCCAGGCCGTCGCCGAGTGTCATGAAGCGGTCGGGTGACAGCGGCTGGTCGAGCTGAACGACGGCCAGGCCCTGACGCCACAGCTGCTCGGTGATCTCCTGGTGCACGCCGCGGGTGTCGGCCTCCTGCTCCCCCAGGGTGGCCGCGGCCGGACCGTGCAGGGGCGCCGCGTTGCCCAGCAGCCGTTCCCTGGGCGCGAGGTGAGGGTCGGACCGCGACGCCCGGAAGCTTCCGTGCGTGACCTCGCGCGCTGCCGCACACAGGGCTTCGGAGGATGCGAAGGCGGACTGTTCCATGCCTTGTTCCTTTGCTCGGACGAATCAGCTACCGGACGCCAGGAAACTGTGGAGCGGTGATATTCGGCCCCTCTCGATGACGCTGACGGTCGGATAAAGGGGGGCAGCAATGACGGCCGGGGCGCACGGATGAAGAACAAGCCGTGCGGCCGGCCTCAGCCATGGGCGGGTGTGCGGACGAAACCGATGGAGCAGCCTCCGAAGAGCCCCTCTCCATCCCCCCGCAGGCCGGTACTCCTGCGGCTTCGACCCGGTACGCGGAGCACTCTAGAGGCGGTGCCGGAATCACCCGGGAATCACGCGGAGCCACCGTGGACCACGGGCGATAGCCGGCCGATTAACCGGGAATTCTCCGGAGATTGTTACGGTCTCAGCCGTCCAGGAATTCGATACTTCCTACGGCCGCCGGTGTACGACGGCACCCTTACCGGCCCGGCCCGCCGCAGCTTCTCCGCGGGCCCCGGCATGAAATGAGGCGTTCATGGGATTCACGCACGGGCGCCGCATCACACACTGCCCGTATTGCGGCCACGCGTACACGGACAGCACGAACTGGCCGTTGCACTGCCAGGCGTGTGAGGAGACACTCTGGCGCAACCCGCTGCCGGCCGCGGTCGCCCTCCAGCCCGTGACACAGGAGGACGGCTCTTGGGGCATCGTCGTGATCCGCCGTGCGCTCCCCCCGGGGCGTGGCCGGCTGGCCCTGCCCGGCGGCTACCTGGAAGTCGGGGAGAGCTGGCAGGAGGCGGCCGTGCGCGAACTCCGGGAGGAGACCGGGCTCATGGCCTCCGCGCAAGGTGTGCGGCTCTTCGGAGCGCACAGCACCCGGGACACCCTGGAGATTTTCGCGCTGCTGCCGCCGCGTGCGGCCGCGGTACTGCCCGAGATGGCGCGCACGACCGAGACCCAGGGCTGCTGTGTGCTCGGCGAAGCGGAGGAGCTCGCCTTTCCCGGACACACCCGGGCCCTGGCCGCTGCCCTGGCCGGCCGTTCGCTGCTCCACCGTGAAGGGCGACGGACATCATCCTGAACCGCGGGCACCCCGCAGCCCGGGCCAGGGAGCTCGATCGCGTGGCCGGTGCACGCCCCTTCCGTGCTCGCCTCCGGTCCCGCCCGCGCGTTCAGCCGCCGGCCGGGCCGGCACCCCCTCCCGCCGCACCGCCCGGCGGGACGTCCGGCCCCGGGCCGAGCCCGGCCAGGCTGCCGTCCAGCCAGGCTGCCACCAGCTCCACCCGCGAGCGTCGGCCGGTGCGTTGGAACAGCCGGGCCAGCCGTTGTTCGACCGTCTTCTCACTGCACGCCAGACGGGCCGCGATCTGCCGGTTGGTCCCGCCCTCACCGACCATGCCGATCAGCCGCACATCCGCCTCGCTCAGGCCCTCGCGCGCCGAACGGCCCCTCGGCAGCGGCACGTTGCGGCGTTGCGCCGACCTGTCGAGCAGAACGCGCCCGGGACGCCCCAGCGACAGCAGATGGGTGTGCCGCGCCGCCTCGGCCAGCCACGGCTGGGGATCGTCGCCGACCTCGGCGAGGACCTGGCAGCAGTACAGCATCATGTGCCGGTCGCCCCGCCGCGCGGCCGAGCGGTAGGCGTCGTGCGCGCCGTCCGCGTCGCGGTCCAGCACCCCACGGGCGATCAGCAGCGCCTCCCGGGTCATGGCCGTGTCCGCCTCCGCGTGCAGTGCCGCGAGCTGCTCCAGGGCCTGCCGCGCCTGCCGTGGCCGGGTCTCCTCGGCGAACTCCAGGATGCGCAGCAGCACCCGCTCGGCCCCCGTGAGCAGGCCGCTGCCGCGCGCCCGCCGCACGTCGTGCCAGGCCTCCTCCAGCGCCGCGTCCTGCTGTCCCGACCAGTACCGCACCCCCAGCCGGGCGCGGGCCACCAGCGGGTGGACGACCGTGCCGGGAATGCGGTCGAGCCACTCGCGGGCGCGTACCAGGTCACCGCGGAAGCAGTGGATCTCGGCCGCCAGCGCCCGGGCCAGCTGGCTGGTGCCCGGCCCGCCGCAGACCCCGCCGCGCCGCTCGATGCCGCGGGCCGCCGACAGGGCGTCGTCCCAGCGCCCGGCCAGGTAGTCACGGACCATGGTGTGGTAGCGGCCGGCGGCGCTGTGGTCCGCGCGTACACAGCGTTCCCCCAGTACGGAATCGAGGGCGCCCGCCAGGTCGCCGTAGGCCGCGGCGTCCCGCAGCCGCCCGATGGCCGCCTCGCCGAGGTCCTCCCGCTGGAGGCCGTCGACGGCCCTCGCCAGCTCCTCGTGGCCGCCCACGGCGGCGGCCAGCGTCCGCAGCTCGGCCCGGGACGGCAGCGGACCGTGCCCCTCGCGCAGCCGGCCGCTGTCCGGGGCGGGTTCCGCGGACGGCGGCCCCGGGGGGAGCGGGCCGATCCCGTACCAACCGCCGAGCGCGGCCAGCATCGCCGCCCGCGGCATCCGCGCGCACACCTCCCGGGGCACGGTGCCTTCGTCGTGGGGCGACCGGTGCTCGTGCAGCGCGGACAGCCCCCAGGCGAGGGTGGCGAACTCCAGCCCGCCGCCGTCGGTGGGGCCGGGGTCCCGCAGGCCGGCGAGGATCGGTTCGCCCAGCGCGAGGACGCCGGTGTGGTCGCCGCACGCCAGCCCCAGTTCGGCGGCCTCGCGCAGCACGCCCAGCGTCGCGGGGTAGTTGGGCGGCAGGCGGCGCAGCGCGGAGAGGTAGGCCCGCGCCGCCCGCGGATGGTAGGACCGGGCGTCCTTGGCGGCGGCCGCCAGCAGCAGCGGCACCGCCACGCCGTCGTTCAGCGCGGAGCCCGCGGCCGCGACATGGTCGGCCAGCAGCGGATGGCAGGCGCCCGTGGTGGCGGGGCCCAGCCGCTCGGCGACCGTCTGCACGACGGCGGCGTGCACCGAGCGCACGTCACGGCGGGACGGCAGCGTCCGCAGCGCCGCCGCCAGCGCGGGGACGGCGAAGGCCAGCCGGCCGTCCCCGTCGACGGTCAGCGCCCGCTCCCGCACCAGCCGGTCCACCGTCCGGCCGAGGTCGGCCGCCGGCACCGCGCACGCCGCGACCAGGCTGTGCAGGTCCTCCAGCCGCAGTTCGGCGCGGTGCAGGAGGCCGGCCAGGACGACGACGGCGTCCCTACCGTCGGCGGTGACCCGGCGCAGCGGCTCCGCGCCCACGGTGAGCCGCAGCTCGTCCTCCCTTCCGGCCAGACAGATACGGCCGTCGAGGCCGACGAGGCCGTCGTCCTCGTCCAGCGCGGTGAGCACCGAGAGCACGGCCGCGGGGTTGCCGGCCAGGGGGCCGAGGGAACGCCGCACCGCCGCGAGCAGCGCGGGGTCGGCGGGACGGCCGAGGCGCTGTCCGACCAGCTCGCCGATGTCCTCCGGCCGCAGCGGCGGCAGGTCGAGCACCCGGTCGGCCGCCGTCGCCAGGTCGGGCGCGGCTGCCGGGCCCCCGGGCACCGGGCGCCCGGCCATCACCACCGGCAGGCCCGCGGGCCGGAACACCCGCAGCATCAGCTGGAGCGCGGACGCGGTCGGCGGGGGTATGCGCTCGGCGCCGTCGAGGACGAGGGCGAACGGCACGTGGCGCGCCGCGTCCGCCAGGGTCTCGCCCAGCGTGGACAGCAGCGTCAGTTCGCCGCCGTCCCCGGAGCGCGACTGCGCCCGGCGCACGGCGGTGATGTGGGCCAGGAACCGGCCGTGCTGGACCTCGGCGAGCACGCCGCAGACGGCGTCGGCAAGGGTGGCGGCCCCGCTCGGCCCGGTGGCGGTCATCCAGGGTAACGACAGCACCTTGGCCCCCGCCCGGACCACCGTGTGCCGCGCCTCGTCCAGCACGGCGGTCTTGCCCGCTCCGGCCTCGCCGGTCACGAGCAGGGTCCGCGCCGTACCGGCCGGACGCAGGGCGTCGGCGACCACGCCGACTTGATGGTCCCTGCCGACGAGAGATGCACGGCGTTCCACTGGACTCCTCACTCGCTTCGGCCCACGTCGACCGGGGCCGTCCCGCCGATCGTGACGTCGTCGCGGGGGACGGCCATAATGCAGGCTCCGACGGGACCGGTGCACCGGTCCCGTCGCGCGCACCAGGCGGAACGCCCGCCGGTGGCCCGTCGTTGAGGAGCTTGCGTGGACAGTGGCCGGCCGGCGGAGACCGGGGCGGCGCGCGGCGCCACGGCGACGTGGGGGGAGTGCGCGAGCGCGCACCTGGTGGGCCGCGAACGGGAGTTGACCGAGTTCGAGCGCTGCCTGGACGACCCGGACGGTCCCGGCCTGGTGCTCGTCCACGGAGAACGGGGGGCGGGGCGCAGCGCGTTCGCGCAGGCGGCCGCCGCACGGCTGGCGGCGCGGGATCATGTGGTCCTGCCGCTGGTCTGCGTGCGCGGGGACCGGGACCGCCCGCTCCTGCTGGCGCTGCGGGTGGTCACCGCCGTACGGGAGCACCGGTCGGTCACCGGGCGGCAGCCCGCGGCCGGCCGGGCGGACCTGGACACCGAGGTGCTGCCGGCCATGGAGCGGGGCGACCGGGCGGCGCTCGCCGACGCACTGCTGTCCGCGCTGACGCAACTGGCGCCCGTGGCCGTGGTGGTGGACGACGCGCAGTACGCCGACGCGGCCTCCCTCGACGTACTGGGAGCCGTCGCCGCCCGGCGCCCCCCGGAGGTCCGGCTGCTGATCACGTCGGTACGGCACACCGTCGGGGCCGGTGACGCGGCGTCCGGCTGCCGGCCGGACCAGGCCGCCGGACTGCCGGCAAAGGCGGGCACGGCGCGGACCATCGGCCTGCCGCGCCTGACCCGGCCGCAGCTCGCCGACATGGTGGCGCGGCGGTCGCAGGCGGTGCCCGACCCGGCCCTGGTGGCGCGCGTCCTCGGGCTGACCCGCGGGATTCCGGCAGCCGCCGACGCGCTGCTCACCGAGTGGTCGCGGCAGGACGCGGTGCGGATCGCCGACGGGCACGCCTTCCTCGCCGCCGGCGCGCCGGTGCCGGTACTGCCCGATGCGGACCGGTTCATGAGGGCGCTGCACGAGCTCGGCGAACCGTGCCGGACGACGGCGGCGGCACTGAGCATCCTGTGGCCGCTCGGCCGGACGGCGGCGGCGCTGGTGGCCGGGGCCACCGGGCTGTCCGAGCGGGAGGCCGGCGACGGCGTGCGCCGCCTGATCGCCGCCGGCCTCCTCGACGAACTGCCGGGTGAGGACGGCGGCGGCCCCCGGGGCTGGGTGTTCCGGTCACCGCTGATGGAGCACGCCACCCGGGAACGGCTCGGGCCCCTGGAACGCGCCCGGATATCCGCCGCCGCGGTGGAGGCTCTCTGGGCGGCGCGGGACGGCGCGGCCGCGGCGACGGCCCCGCGGCGCCCGGCCGTGCTCCTGGCGGAGGCGGACGCCGTGACGTACCTGCCCGACCGGCTCGCCGACGCGGGCGGACTGATCGACCGCGAGCGCGCGGCGGCGGAACTCACCGCCGCCGCCGAGGCGTTGCACCCCGACCCCGAGGACCGCGGCATGCTGCGGTGGTTCCGGGCGGCGCTGCGCGTGACCGAGGAACCGGCGGCCCGCGAACTGGCGTTGCTGCGGTGTGTGAAGGCCGGCTGGGTCGTGGGCGACCACCCGGCGGCGGGCCGGGCGGCGGAGCCGATTCTGCGCGACCCCTCCGATGTCGTCAGCGGCCCGGATCTCCATGAGCTCGCCATCCTCCAGGTCGTCGCGGTCACCTCCGTGAAGGACTGGCCGCAGCTGGCCCGGATGGGGGCGGCCGAGTGGTGGGACCGGCTGCCGCTGCCCCCGGAGGCCGCGTTGCCGGGGCGGGCGCTGGCGTTGTGCATGAGCGAGCGGTGGCAGGAGGGGCTGGACCTGCTCGCGCGGACGGAGCCGGTGTGGCGCCCGCACCCGCAGATCCGGCTGGTACCCGAGCTGGCGCAGGCCGCCGGGCACCTGGTGCAGGGCCGGACCGACGTGCTCGCCCGCGCCCTGGAGACGCCGCCGGATCCCGGCCTCCCCCCGGAGGTGCTGTACTCGATAGCGGCGGGGTACGCCCTCCAGTTACTCGGCAACGCCGACCTGTGCGGCGCCATGGACCTGCTGAAGGACCGCGGGATGCCGCCCGGGGCGCTTCCTCCCGCCAGCCACTTCCTCCTGCTCCATCTCCAGGGCCGGTGGGACGACGCGCTGGCGCTGGCGCGCGGCATGGTCGCCAAGGACCAGACGTTCATCGCGGCGCCCCAGCACCATCTGTTCGCCGCGGGGACGGCCGCCATCCTGCTGGCCAGGGGCAAGCCGGCCGGTGCCGCCCGTCTGATCGCCGGTGAACGCGGGACCCACGAGGGGCATACGGAGATCTTCCTGGACGTCGCCGAGGCCGCGGTGCTGCGGACCATGGGCCGTCCCGAGGCGGCCGACCGCATCCTGCGGCGCGGGCTGCGGGAGGCCGACGCGCGCGGCTATGTCTACGGAACCGACGAACTGGCGGCCGCCCTCGCCATGCTCCGGGCGGCGGACGGCCGGGCCGATGCGGCGGCGTCCTGTCTGTGGCGCCTCCAGGAACTCGCCGGCCGCACCGGCAGCGGACGCACCCGGCTGCTGTACCTGCTGGCCGCGGCGCGGGTGCGCGAGCCGGGCTCCGGCGCCGCCCGCGAGATGCTGGACGAGGCGGTGGACCTGGCCCGCTCGCGGTGCCAGCCGTTCGAGACCGCCCGCACGCTGACCGCGGCGGCGGCCGGGGAGGCGGGCCCCCCGGAGCTGCTGCACGAGGCGTACGAACTGTACGGGGAGACGGGCTCGTTGCTGAGCCGCTTCCACACCCGGGCCGCGATGCGCGAGGCCGGGCTGACCGTCCCCGGCCGCAGACAGGCCACCGCCGAGAACGAGCGGCTGCTGGCCACGCTGGTGACCGAGGGGCTCACCAACCGCCAGATCGCCACCGTGCTGCGGCTCAGCGAGGACGCCGTGGCCAATCGCCTGTCACGGCTGTTCGCACGCAGCGGCCTGCGGTCCCGTACCGAGGTCGTCTCGGCCATGCTCACCGGCCACCCCCTGACCGCCCCGGACCACTGAACATGCGTCCGCCGCGGGCGGGCGTGGCGAAGAAGACCCGCACCGGTCCACCCCATCGGGTCCGCATGCCCGGCACTCGTGCCAGGTTTCCCTGTCCTTAAGCGATCGCGGCGTGCGGAATGCCGGTTTCCGAAAAGTGCGTGGCACGATCACCTACCTCATGGGCGATTTCCGATGGGGAGGCGCAATGCCTGAGCAGATACTCACCGGCACCGTGTGTGTGGCGGTCCACTCACCCGACGTCGTGGTCCACGCGGGACTTGTCAGCTCCCTCCAGCACGACCACCGCGTCCAGGAAGTCCCACCGCAGCGCATCCATGAGGCCGACGCCGTCGTCGCCGCCTTCGACACCGTCGACGCCGCCGCACTGGACCAGCTGCGCGCCCTGTCCGACGGACCCGACACGCGCTTCCTCCTCGTCGCCGGACGGCACTGGCGAGCAGACGTCTCCGCGGCGATCGACCGGGGAGTGCGCGCCGTGCTGTGGCGTGACACCTTCACTCCCGCCGCCTTCGTCCGCGCCCTGCTCACCGTCGCGGACGGCGGCGGCAGCTTCCCGCCCACCTTGCAGGGCGCGCTGATGGAACAGGTCCGGTGGACCCACCGGGAGGTCCTCGCGCCGCGCGGCCTCACCGCCTCCGGCGTCAGCCCCCGCGAACTCGATGTCCTCCGGCTGGTCTCGGAGGGCAGGGAACTGTCCGAGATCGCCACCAAGTTGTGCTATTCGGAGCGCACGGTGAAGTACATCCTCTACGGCCTGATGAAGCGCTTACGGCTGCGCAACCGCGCGCACGCCGTCTCCTACGCCATCCGCGCCGGCCTCATCTGATCAAGGGACCGCCCGGGACGCGACGGAGGTGTCGTTCCCCGTGGCGGCCCGTTGCCGCCTGCGGTGCCCCGGGGTATGCACCGGCCTGTTCAAAAGGGCAAAGGCCCTCCGGAAGGCTGGACTCCGGGCCCGGCGCCCCGGCAATCTGCCGAGCGTGAGCTGCCAAACCGTCCGTCCGGTTCATGCCGGTTCAAGGAAGCGCGGAAGGTTCTCGCCGCCGAACGCTCTTGCCAGGGTCAGAGGGAAATGAGGTCGAAGTGAACTTCCGCATACTGGGCTCTCTTCAGGCAGGCGTGGACGGCGCGGCCATGCCGCTCGGCGGAGTGATCAAACGCCGGCTGCTCGCCTACCTCCTGCTGAACGCCAACCGGGTCGTGGCCACCCACAAGCTGCTCGACGTCCTGTGGCCGGACGAAACGCCGCGCACCGCGCGCAAGATGATCGGCAACGCCGTCCGGGGCCTGCGGCTCGATCTGGCCCACGGGGCCGCGGACCCCCGTGCGGCCTTATTGACGCTCGCTCCCGGCTACCAGCTGCGGGTCGAACCCGACACGGTGGATCTGTTCCTGTTCCGCCGGCACGTGGAACGCGGACGAGCCGAGGCCCGCGCCGGCGACCATGCCGCCGCGGTGGGCACGCTGCGGGGGGCGCTCGGCCTGTGGCGGGGTGCGGCACTGGCCGACCTGGCGGACGGCGACTTGAACTGGCCCGAGCTGGATGGTCTGGAGAGCGAGCGGCTGGGGGCCCTGGAGGACTATTTCGAGGCCGGCCTGGCGATCGGCCACCACCATGAGATTCTGGGCGAGTTGCAGACGGCGGTCGCCGAGGACCCGCTGCGTGAGCGGCTGAGCGGCCAGCTGATGCTGGCGTTCTACCGGTGCGGTCGGCAGACCGATGCGCTGTCGGTGTTCCGGCGCATCAGGAGCGACCTCGTGGAGCAGTTCGGCCTTGAGCCGTCGCGGGAGCTGCGTCGCCTGGAACGCTCCATCCTCGACCACGCCCCCGAACTGGACGTACCGGCCGCGCCGGGAGCGGAGCACCAGAAGGCGCCCGCGCGGACCAGGATGCCGACCCTCGTCGAACCGCAGGCCACGCGCCGGCCGGACGCGCCCGACACCCGTGATGCTCCCTCGGTGAGCCGCGTACTGGCACGGGTGGGCAGGGACCACCGACGCGACCCCCGGGTGGTGCCCGACCGCGTGGAGGACGGCGACCGGGAGTGTACGGGCCACCGGTCGACGCCCCGGCGCACACGGGTGAGCGTGGTCCTGGTGTGGGTGCGGCACGAGCTGTCCGACGACCCCGATCTGGACGGCGTGCAGCAGGCCATGGCGGACTTCGAGGCGGTGCTGCGGCAGCAGGCCACACAGAACGGGGGGACCGTGGGGCCGGTGACGGCACCGGTGTTCTCCGCCGTGTTCGGAAGCGACCACCCGCGCCGGGACGACGCCACGCGTGCCGTGCGGACGGCCTTCGCCCTCCGGGACCGGATCGAGGGCGGCCGGCTGCCTGCCGACCCGTCCTGCCTCCGTCTGCATGTCGCCGTGGTCACCGGTGCGGCCTGCCTGTCGTACCTGCCGGCGCACAGCGGCGCCCCGACGGTCACGGGGGACGCGGTCGACCGGGGCTTCCGGCTGCTGGCGATGGCGCCCCGGGGGCAGGTGCGGGTGTGTGAGGTCACGCGCCAGGCGACGGAATCACATGTCTCGTACCACCTGGGCCCCGAGCCGCCGGAAGGCTGGGAAGCGGTCCGCGTCCGGCCCGGCGCGGTTCACGGCGTGCGGGAGGCGGGTGCACCGGAGCCGTCCGAGCCACCGGACGGGCCGGGCCTGCCGCAGCTCACGGCTCGATCTCTCTGAAGAGGTGCAGGAAGTGGTGGATGTCGTGGGTGACCCGGTCGACGAGGGTACGCATGCTGTGCGGGCCGTCGGCGAGGCCGAGGCTGCGGCGGTGCCGGTCCACGGCGGCAGGGGACAAGGGCAGCGCACCGGCCACCGCGTAGCGGATCGCCCCGGAGGCGTCGCGGCAGGGCAGCACCTCCCCACGGGCGTACCGGCTGGCGCTGAACGGGATGTCGAGCGTGCCGTCGGCGAAGGCCGCGGTGACGGCACGGGCCGGGTCCGCGGCGCCGAGTACCGGGGCGACGAGGTCATCCACCTCGGCGAGCAGCCAGTCCAGTTCCTCCTCGACCCGTTCCGTGTCGACGGTGACGAAGTCCAGGAGCGGTGAATTGGCGACCGCCGCCAGGCGCATTCCGTCGATGTTCGCCTGGGCGTCCGGAACGCCCAGCGACTCCTGGTAGGTCTTGGTCACCAGTTTCGCGGCGCCGCCCAGCCGGGCGGTGAGCGCCCCGTAGAAGATCAGTTGCTCGGCGTGCGCCCGTTGGCCCGGGAAGACGCCCATGAACTCGTGCAGCACCGGATAGACCTCGACATCCGCCGGCAGATAGCGCTCGGCCAGCACCGGAATCGCGCGCAGTGCGGCGACGTCCTGAGCGAGGTGCCCGCCCTGCGGATAGGACAACGACAGGCATCCCACCCCCTCGGCCGCGGCAAGGGCGGCCTCGATCACACCGATGGCCAGGCTGATCGACGGCGGCGTCAGCACCCCGGTGAGGGTGCCGAACAACTCGCGGTCCAAGGTCAGTCCGGCGCGCCGGAGATCGCCGGTCAGCGCGTCGACCTCGCGCCAGCAGGCCAGCGAGTGTGCGAGCGGTACGTCCTTGCAGTAGGGGAGGTTGTACGAGATGCCGCCGCCCTCGAACGAGGTGGCGCCGGCGGCCACCGCGACATCGAACAGCAGCCGTGGGTCCGGGGAGCCGTGCCGGATCTCCACCGGTGCGGACACCGACTCGACCAGCTCGCGGCCCCGCTGCCAGCCGTGCGCCACGAGCGGATAGCCGTTCAGCGCGCCCGGGTCGGTGCCGGCCAGCCGGGCCGCGTGGGCGAAGCGGTTGAGCCGGGTGTGGGAGTCAATGGTGAGGGTCAGGACATCCGGCCGTGCGCCGGTGTCGAGAGCGCGCAGCAACTGCCGCATCTCGGTGTGCCCGCCCACCCCGCAGCGGGGCTGGATGGCCACCACCGCGTTCCGCACGGACCGGGCCAGTACGTCACGGACGGTCGGCGTGCCGCGGGTGCGGGCGAAGCGCACCGTCTCGGCCACTGAGGGAAAGGGGGGCCCGGAGGCGGCGGACGCGTCGGTGAAGGGGTGCCTGTCCCGGTTCATATGGTCTGGAGCTGCCGGGACCGCGCGGCCTGCCGGGACTGCTCGGCCTGCCGGGACTGCTCGGCCTGCCGGGCCAGTTCACGCAGCAGCGGGGCGAGATCGCTCAGTTCGGACAGAAGGTGGTCGACCCCGAGTTGTCGCAGCCGGTCCAGCGCACCGGGATCCTTGCGGCTGCCCACGGACAGATTGCCGCCAAGAATGACCGGGCAGGCCAGATCGCCCGCGGCGCGCGCGGCCGGGAGGTCACACAGGTCCTCGTAGGCATGGCCGTTGAGGCTGCCGATGACCACGGCGAGCACACCGGGGTTCTCCCGCACGGCCAGGGCGAACTCCGCGACGGGCGTACAGACGCCCAGATTGATCACGGTGTAGCCGTGGGCGCGCAACCCGTGTGCGATCAACTGGTTGGCCACCGCATGCGCGTCGCTCGCCGTCACGCCCAGCACGATCACCTCGTGCGCGGACTCCGGCGAGTCGGTGTGCGTGGGAACGCTCCGCATGAATCCTTCTTCCCCGTCGGCCGGCTCGGTGTGCGCTGTCCGTACCGGGCTCATGGGCCGGTTTCCCCCGCCCTCGCCTCGGCCAGTTCCCTGGTGGCCCGTACGTCCCTTTTGCCGTTGGCGTTGACCTCGATCCCGGGCACGACATGGACCCGCCTGGGCACCAGTTCCTTGGGCAGCAGGGAGGCGAGCTGGGCGCGGATCTCCCGCTCCGTGGGCGGCGTCTGCGCCGACCGGTCGTCGAAGACCACGAAGACCTCGACCGCGTCCAGGACACCACCGCGGATGACGTCGAAGGCGGCGTCGGCGATCAGCGGCAGCGAGAGCGCGTGGCGACGCAACTCGGCCGGTTCGAACCGGTGGCCGCTCACCTTCAACTGGCCGTCCTTCCGCCCGAGATGAAGCAGTACACCCTCGGGCAGCACCTCGACGATGTCGCCCGTGCGGTAGGCACGGCCGCCGAACGCGGGATCATCGAAGAAGCGGTCCCCGCCGCCGCCGAGGTAGCCGCGGGCGATACCGAATCCGCTGATGAGAAGCTCACCCTGGCCGCCCACCCGCACCGGTCCGCCGCGCTCGTCCACCACATAGGCCGCGGTGTTCCAGGCGGGGCTGCCGATGGGCACGGTGGGCAGACCGGGCATCTCCCGCACCGTGGAACGGAAGGCACAGCAGCCGATGGTGGTCTCGGTCGGCCCGTAGTGGTTGACCACTTCCACGCCGTCGAGCCGGTCGCCCATCTGCCGCAGCATGGCCGGCTCCAGCGGCTCACCGCCGATCATCAGCCGCTTGGCGACGGACCGGTACTCCGGCCGCAGCATGCGCTCGAACAGGCGGAAGTGGCTGGGCGTGGCCTTGATGAAGTCATACGGCCGGGCCCGGGGGGCGAACAGGCTCGGGTAGTCCCAGGAGTCCTCGATCAGGACGATCGTGCGGCCCTGCGCCAAGGGCACCCACAGGGTGGTGAGCGCGAGGTCGAAGCTCATGCTGGCGAACACCGGGCAGGCGGCACCGCCGGCGTTCGGCAGGACGTGGGTCGCGGCCCAGCCGATGTAGTTGACCAGCGACCGGTGCTCCACCACCACGCCCTTGGGCAGCCCCGTCGAGCCCGAGGTGAAGACCACGTAGGCCGGATCGTCGTGGCGCGGTCCGCCGGTGACGGGGGCCGGGCCGTCCGCCGGCAGATCCGGCAGGTCGGAGGTGTTCAGCGTGGGGAAGCCGGCGGCGCATTCGACGGAGCCGTCGCCGTCCCACAGCATGAAGCGCGGCCGTACCTGGTCGAGGATGAGCCGCACGCGCCCGAGGGGATTGGTGGGATCGATCGGCGCGTAGGTCGCGCGGACGGCCATGACCGCGATCATCGCGGCCACCGACTCCGCGGTGCGGTGGGCGATGATGCCGATGACCTCACCCGGCCGCACGTCCATGTCACGCAGCCCGGCGGCGATGGACATGCTGCGCCGCCACAGCTGACGGAACGTGGTCCGGGTGTCTCCGCATTCGAGCGCGACCGCGTCCGGCGCGGTATCGGCCCATCGGCGGATCAGCTCCACCACGGAGGACGCCGGCAACTCCCGGCGTTCCCCGACGAGGGTAGCGTTCGGGAACGCGCCTGCTCGATGGCCGGTCACGTCAACACCTCTCTTCCTCTTGTCGAGCGGTACCCGGTCCACGCGCCTCGCGCAGGAGGAGACGAGACCCGGGCAGCCACGATCTAGCGCCAGCCCCGGCCGGAGACACCGCGGAAGTCCCACCCGTCGAGCCGGCTCACGTCCGGGAGCCCGGCCGCGCGCGGAGGGGCACCGGTCTCGCGGATGAGGAGGCTGGGCAGCGGCCGGTCCTGCGTGGGCCGGCCGGTCGGCTCGATGAACTCGGCGCCCATCTCGGCCAGCACGCCAACGCCCGCGTCTGACAGATCCCGTGTCCACATGAGCACCCGGGTGCCGGGCAGGGACTCGTGGGCGATCTGGATGAGGTCGGCGCAGACCTCCGCGGTGCGGGCTTCACACTCGACGACGGTGGTCGGTGTCGGCCCCTGGTCGGTGTCCACGCCGGAGCGATGGGCTACGAGATAGCCCTCGGCGCTCCCTGCTTCCGACCGCGCCACGAGGTAGTAGTACGTCGCCAGCGGATTCGAGGCCCGCCAGTCGAAGTAGGCGTTGTCGCGCGCGACGCGGAGGCGACCGTCGGCGGGCACTTCGCGCACGACCTCGGCCATGGCGTCGAGGTCCGGGGTGCGGGCGGGCGAGATCAGCGAACCGGAGCGCACACCGCGGGTGACCGGCAACGCCTCCCATGGACCGTGGTGCCCGGCGCCGGCGGCCCGCGTCAGCACGGACTGTCCCCAGACACCGACCTGCCGCCAGCCACGGATCAGCATCGCCGGCACGGTGCCCTGGTCGCCGAAGTCGAGCAGCCACGGGACGCCGTCGCGGCGCAGCCGGGAGAGCACCTCCTCGACCATGTCATGGAAGAGCGGGCTGTTGCGGTACTCGCTCGCGAGGATCGTGTCCGTCAGACAGGGCAGCGTGAACCGGCGCCCGTCGCTTTCCCAGCACGAACCGAAGACCCCCACCATGCCGAGAAGTTCGGCGCCCTCGGCCGACGGTGAGCGGGCGATGACCGTGTACCGCTCGTCGAGATAGGGATTGGCGTGGTATTTCCACTCCAGGTAAGCGAGATTGCCGTCCGGCCCGCCGGCCCACAGCCCCTCCTGAAGGGCGCATATCTCCGCGTAATCGGCGGGTGTGCAGCCGGTGAGGGTGAGTTCCGCGCCCATCAGACCTCCGCTCGCTTCACACGGACGAACCGGGTGATGGACTCCACGGTGCGGAAATTGTCCTGGTGCACATCGGCACCGGTGATGTGTATCTCGAACCGTGTCTCCAGCCGGACGAACAGCTCAAGGAACATGACGGAGTTGAGGGCGCCACTGTCCTTGAGGTCGTAGTCGGCCGGAATGGATTCCCTCAACAGCAGGTCGCACAGCAGCGTGTGCACATAGTCGAGTACGTCACTCTCGGTCAGCGCAAGGCCGTCTTTCATGTCTCACCTGTCCTGGGTAGCTGCTCCACCGGCACGGGACGATCTGTGCGCCCGCCTCGCGGAATCGGCCGTTGCTGCGTCCGCCCTGGGGAAGGACCGCCACTGCGCGATGAACGTAACGCGGCCGGATCACCGCCCGGGTAACTACAACGCCACCCTTCCGGCAACCGGCCGGCCCGTTGAGCGGATACGTCCGAACGGCCCCCCACGTGAGGCCGATGCCCCGGCAATTACCGCCGGGTGGGCGCGACTGCGGGCCCGCGTGATTAGTGTCTGGCGGTCACCGCACGCCGGGCCGAGAGGAGACCTTGTGACATCACGTCCCACCATCGAGCGCACCACCGTCGGTGTCGCGCCCGCCCGCGCCGGGCACCCCGCCGCCGCGGTGGAGTCCTATGTGCTGGACACCGGCAGCGGGCCCGCGGTGACGGCGTGGAGCTACGGCGCCACCCTGGTTGACGTCCAGGTACCGGACCGGGAGGGCCGCTACGCCAATGTCTGCGTACGCCTGCCGGATCTCGACGCCTACCTGGACCGCGCCAGGAATCCGTACGTCGGGGCCACCCTCGGCCGCTACTGCCGCTGTGTGTCCGGCGCGGAGTTCACCCTCGACGGCGTGCGCCACACGCTGGACCGCAACGAGGGCGAGCACCATGTGCACGGCGGCTCCGAGGGGCTCGACCGCCGCGTATGGTCGGCCGAGGCGTCGAGAGACGGCGACGCGCTGGAGGTGCGGCTGTCCGCGCTCAGCCCGGACGGCGACCAGGGCTACCCGGGCGCACTGACGGCCTGCGCCACCTACCGGATCGAGCCGGACGGCACGCTGATCATCGAGTACACCGCGCGCACCACGGCGCCCACGGTCGTCGGGATGACCAACCACGCCTTCTGGAACCTCGCGGGTGAAGGCACCATCGACGGGCACCGGCTCCGGCTCGGGGCGACCGAGGCGGTGCGCTTCGACAAAGACCTCATCCCCCTTCCCGGTGCCCCCGAAGAAGTGCGCGGCACCGCCCGCGACTTCACCGCCGAGCGGTCGCTCGACGGGGTCCGTATCGACAACTGCTTCCTCGCCCCGGGCGGGGCGGTGCTCGCGGAGCTGTCGCATCCGGGCAGTGGCCGGGTGATGCGGCTCGGTACGGACCAGCCGGCGGTCGGCGTCTACACCGGGGACTGGTTCGCCCAGCGCCCGCGCAGCGGGATCTGCCTGGAGACCGGGGCCATGCCGGACGCACCGAACCGCCCGGACTACCCGTCCGCACGGCTCGACCCGGGCGAGGTCTACCGGCACCGCAGCACCTACCGGTTCGACTGCGACTGAGGCGACTCAGGTCAGCACGCGATAGAGGTGGACACGCCGCGGCCCGTCGGCCCCACCGGATGACGTGGTGCAGCGGCGGAAGCCCAGGAGCGTCATGCACTCCACGGTGGACTCGATGTCGGGGTTCGCTTCGGCTCTCAGCATGTCCGCGCCGCGCTCGCGCGCGAGCGCCATGGCCCGGCGCAGACACAGCGGCCCGGCGAGCGAGGCGGCGGCGACGAGGTCGGGCCGGACGGCAAGCCTGCTCAGGTACGCGGGGTCCGCGGCCGCCGGGAAGACTCCCGGCGGCTCCGCGAAGGCCGGTGTCCGGGTGAGGGTGAACATGGCGGCCGCCGCCCCTCCGACGCGCAACAGGTGCACCAGGCCGTCCTGCACCCGGGATGCGGTGGTGGCGGGATTGCGCTGCGGCACGGGCGAGTGGAACCGCTCCCCTTGATAACGGTCGCTCGCGCACAGCAGATCGTGCACCTCGCCGGCGTCCGCGGCGACTTCCCAGGTCACTGTGGTCATCACGAAGCCCCCTTTATCGCGGTGGTCAGGAATTCAGTGCCCGGCACAGATGTCTCCTTCAGGTACGCGGCATTTGCCATGGCGACCGTCGGGAGCGTAGATCAGCCCCCTTCCGCCGCACTTCATTCCCGCACCATGCCCGGACCACCGGCCGGGGCGCATCAGGTACGACGGGGAAACTCCCCGGCAATCCGCCGGTCCCGGCGGTGTTCCGTCGCTGATGAGGCGCTCGTGCCGATGCGCACCGCGCCGACGGCGGCCGCGTCCCGTATTACTCGCGAGTGGTTCGCCCATTACCGGAAGCGGTATTTGCTCACGAAGCCCGCTGCTACCTTTTCGCAGCGGGTGGAGGTATCCCCACCGCGAAGGTGCGAGGAATTGCGGTTGCCCATGGCGGAGTGGCTGCACGCTTTTTCCTGACGATTCGGTCCCCGCGCGGGCCGGCCCCCGTTCTGCTTTCCGAGGGAGACAGTCGCATGTGTGGTATCGCCGGATGGGTTGCCTTCGAGCGGGACCTGAACCGGGAACGGCCGACGCTGGAGGCGATGACCGAGACCATGTCCTGCCGTGGTCCGGACGCGGCCGGCACCTGGACCGAGCCCCGCGGTCGCGCCGCGCTCGGCCACCGGCGGCTGGCGGTCATCGACCTCGCCGGCAGTACCCAGCCGATGACACTGGAGCCCCCCGCCGGCCCGCTGGCCATGGTCTACAGCGGCGAGGTCTACAACTACCGTGAGCTGCGGGAGGAGTTGCGGCGCCGGGGGCATGTCTTCCGTTCCGCCGGGGACACCGAGGTGGTGCTGCGCGGCTACCTGGAGTGGGGTGAGGCGGTCGCCGAACGGCTCAACGGGATGTACGCCTTCGCTGTCTGGGACCCCCGCTCGGCGAAACTGGTCATGATCCGTGACCGGCTGGGCATCAAGCCGCTGTACTACACGCCCACGGCGGATGGCGTGCTCTTCGGCTCGGAGCCCAAGGCGATACTGGCGAACCCGCTGGCCACCAGGGCCGTCGACCTGGACGGACTGCGGGAGCTCTTCGGCTTCATCAAGACACCGGGGCATGCGATATGGGCGGGCATGCGCGAGGTCAGGCCCGGCACGGTGACCACGATCGATGTCACGGGCGTGCGGGAGCACGTCTATTGGACGCTGACCTCGCAAGAACACACCGACGACCGGGACGCGACCATTTCCCATGTGCGCGACCTGCTGGAGGACATCGTCTCCCGGCAGCTGGTCGCCGATGTCCCGCTGTGCCTGCTGCTCTCCGGCGGACTGGACTCCAGCGCGGTGACCGCGCTCTCCGCGCAACAACTGTCCCTCCAGGGCCAGAAGGCACACAGTTTCGCCGTCGACTTCGCCGGACAGACCGAGAACTTCCTACCGGACCCGGCACGCCCCACCCCGGACGCGCCCTATGTGCGGGATGTGGTCGCCCACGTGGGCACCGTGCACTCTGACATCGTGCTGGACACCGACGCGCTCGCCGACCCGGCCGTCCGCCGGGCGGTGATCACCGCCCGGGACGTCCCGGCCGGCACCGGTGACACCGACGTCTCGCTCTACCGGCTGTTCCACGCGGTCGCGAGGCACTCGGCAGTAGCACTGTCCGGCGAGAGCGCCGACGAGGTGTTCGGCGGGTACCACTGGCACCAGTCCCTGGCGGCGCAGCGGGCCGGCACCTTTCCGTGGATGTCGCCGGCGAACGGGGCGCCCCCGGGCAGCCAGGGCCGGGACGGCGGCGTACTGCGCCCGGAGCTGCTCCGGGCGCTGGACCTGTCCGCCTACACAGCGGACCGCTACGCCGACGCGGTGGCCGAGGTGGAACAGCTGCCCGGGGACGACGCCGAGGCCCGCACCCGCCGGGTGACCTCGCACCTCGGCATCACCCGGTTCATGCGCATGCTGCTGGACCGCAAGGACCGGATGAGCATGGCCGTCGGGCTGGAGGTCCGGGTGCCGTTCTGCGATCACCGGCTGGTGGAGTACGTGCACAACACCCCGTGGACGATGAAGAGCGTCGACGGCCGCGAGAAGAGCCTGTTGCGGGCGGCCGTCCGGGACCTGCTGCCCCCGTCGGTGGCCGACCGGGTCAAGAGCGCGTACCCGTCCATCCAGGACCCGCGCTATCCGGCCGCGTTGCGGCTTCAGGCGAAGGAACTGCTCGTCGACCCGGACCACCCGGTGTTCGGGCTGATCAGCAGGCCATGGCTGGAGAGGGCGGTGACCGGGGAAACGGGCCCGGCGGTGCGGAGCGGACTGGAGCGCAGCCTGAACCTCGCGACCTGGCTGGACGTCCACCGCCCTCGACTGCTGCTGTCCTGAATCGGTCAACGGCGCCACCCAAGAAGGGCATTCCCTTGATGTTGCCGAGACTGAGCCCGACCCGCAGGCTCGTCACCGCCAGCTTGCTGATGACCGCGGGCAGCGGCGCGTTCGCTACCTGCTCAGCGATCTACTTCACCCGGGTGGGCGGCCTCACTCTCACCGAGATGGGCCTGGGGCTGACGATCGCCTGCGCGATCGGCATGGTGGTCGGCGTGCCCCTGGGACACCTGGCCGACCGCCGGGGTCCGCAGCGCGTCGCCGTCCTGCTCGTGGCGCTCAACGGCGTCGCGGCGGCGGGCTACTTGCTGGTGCGCGGATTCCCGGTCTTCGTGCTGGTGGCGTGCCTGTTCACCGCGTCACAGCGCGGGTCCCGTGCCGCGCAGCAAGCGCTCATCGCGCGGCTGGTGGGCGGCGAAGAGGTGGTGCGGACGCAGGCGATGGTCCGGTCGGTGAACAACGCCGGCATCGGAGTCGGCGCCGCGGGAGCGAGCATCGCCTTGCAGAGCGGTACCACCACGGCGTTCTCGACCGTCATCATCGTGAACGCGCTGGGCTTCTTCGCCTCCGCGGCCATGCTCGCGACCCTGCCCCCGGTCCCGCCGGCCCCCGACTCGCCGCCGGACGAGCCCACCTGGGCGGTCTTCCGCGACGGTCCGTTCGCGGTCTTCACCGCACTCGGCGCCGTACTCGCCCTGCACACGGTGCTGCTGGAGATCGTGCTGCCCCTGTGGATCACCAGGTACACCCATGCCTCGACGGCGATGGTGACCGTACTGTTCGTGCTGAACACGGTCAGCGTCGTGCTGTTCCAGGTGCGTATCGGCACCCGGGTGACCACGATGCCCAGAGCCGTGCGGGCCTACCGGTGGTCAGGGATGGCACTGGGCGCCGCCTGCGGCCTGTTCGCCGTTTCCGCGGGTGGTTCGCCCCTCGTGTCGACCGTGTTGCTGCTGGTGGCCGGCGCCCTGCACGTATGCGGCGAACTGCTGGTGTCGGCGGCCTCGTGGCACATCACCTTCAGCCTTGCCCCGGCAGGGAAGCAAGGCCAGTACCAGGGCTTCGCGATGACCGGTTACGCGACCGCCATGACGTTCGCGCCCCTCTTGCTGACCTTCCTCCTGATCGAGTGGGGCCCGCCGGGCTGGCTCGTGCTGGGGGGAGCGTTCCTGCTGGCAGTCCTGCCCACGGGAGCAGTGGTGGCCTGGGCCGAACGGACCCGCCGCACCCAGCCCCTGCCGCACCAGGGCCGCTCACAGCTCCCCGCAACGGGCGTGACGCCCGACCGGCACTAGCCCCGTCGTCCGCATTCCGCATTCCGCAGATTCCAGGTGAACCACGAGGGATGGCCGTGCAATGACCTCTGCTGACCGCATACGCGCCCATCGGTATCTGGGAGTCGACCCCGGCTTCCCCCATTCGGCGTGGCGTACCCCGTTCGACGCACTGCACTGGTTCGCACGGCGTCAGGGCAGCGCACCACTGATCACCGCCGTGGCACACGACGGCACGGAGACCACCCTGGACTACCGCACCGCCGAGGTCGCGAGCCGCGCGCTCGCGGGATGGCTGTGTGCCGAGTGGGGCACCGCGCGCCCGGCCGTGCTCGCCCTCGCGCCCACGAACGACGTGCCCTCGGTCCTGGCGGTACTGGGCGTGCTGCGCGCCGGGTTCGGCCTGCTCATGCTCGGGCCGTTCGATCCGCCGGAACGCCGCGCCGAGCAGGTCAGGGCCGCCGGCGCGCTGGGCGTGCTCCAAGCACCCGGCACCGACGCGCGGCACGCGGACGCCACCACCCTGCCGCACTGGGAAGACCTGGCGGAGCCGGCGCTGCCGCTGCCGGCTGTCGACCCGGCCGCTGACGCGCTGTACTTCGCCACGTCCGGCTCCACCGCCGCGTCCAAGATCGTCGCTCAGTCACACCTCAACGCGGTGGCCAATGCCGAGGCGGTACGACGCCACCACGGTCTGGCCCCCGGTGACCGGGTGCTGGGATGCCTGCCCATCCACCACGTCAACGGAGCCCACTTCACCGTCCTGGGCACCATGATGGCCGGGGCGCACACGATTCTCGCCGAGTCGTTCTCGCCGATGAACTATCCGAAGACGCTGCGGCACTACCGTCCGCGTCTCGCGAGCGTGGTACCGGGCATCCTCGAAGCGCTCGCGGAAACGTGGCGCGGCCCTGCGGTACCGGCGGACTTCGACTACTTCGTCTCGGCAGCGGCCCCGCTGACCACCCGCACCGCCCGCGCGGTCGCCGACAGGCTCGGTGCCCGGGTGCTCCAGGGCTACGGCCTGTCCGAAACCACGAATTTCTCCACCACGATGCCGGCCGACCTGTCCGAGGAAACCTACCGGCGGCTCATGCTGGATCCGGACATCCCCTCGGTCGGAGTGGCTGTCTACGGCAACGAAGTGGCGGTACTCGATGAGGAGTGCCGTCCGGTGCGCCCCGGACAGACCGGTGAGGTGTGCATGCGGGGCTTCAACGTGATGTCCGGCTACACCGGCAACGCCGAGGCCACCGCGGAGGCCTTCCGCGACGGGTGGTTCCACTCCCAGGACCTGGGATACCGGGTGGAGGAGGACGGGCGCGACTACTTCGTCCTCACGGGCAGGCTGAAGAACATCGCCAAGGTGTCCGGGGAAACCGTCTCGCTGGAAGAGATGGACCGGGTCCTTCGCGCCGTTCCGGACATCCGGGACGCGGCCTGCGTCACGGTCCCGGACCGGTTCACCGGAGAGCGCATCATCGCGGCCGTGGTACTCGGCACCGCCACGGACACCGCGGGTGCCCGGGCCGCCTTGCGGGCGAGGTTCCCCCAGGCAGTACTTCCCTCGCGCGTGGTGCCGGTACCGGAGATACCGCGCACCGCCACCGGAAAGGTGCTGCGGCCCGAGCTGGCCGCGGCCCTGTCCGAGTCACCCGGCTCCCGTCCGGGCTGACCCCGGCAGTTCTGGTCCACCGCGGAGCCGGGCGGGGCCCGTTCCCCGGAGGTTCACAGATACATCCCCGCGTCCGCGCCCGAGTCCTGGGGCGGGACCGAGGCGGGGCGGGTGCCGCGGCGCAGGGCGTAGAGCTCGGCGAGGGTGGCGCCCTCGCGGCCGATGCCCTGGTCCGTGCCGAGCCAGTGGGCGGCTTCGGGGCGGCTCAGCGGGCCGACCTCGATACGGGCCAGACAGCGGCCGGGGCGGACCACGGCCGGGTGCATGCGTTCCAGGTCCTCGTTGGTGGTCACCCCGACCAGGACGTTCCGGCCCTGGCCCAGCAGACCGTCGGTCAGGTTGAGCAGCCGCGACAGGGCCTGGCCCGCGGCGTGCTTGGCCTCGCCGCGGATCAGCTCGTCGCAGTCCTCCAGGAGCAGCAGCCGCCAGCGGCCCTTGCCGGTGCTGTCGTCCTCGCCGATCGCGATGTCCATCAGATAGCCGACATCGTTGAACAGCCGCTCCGGGTCCAGCACGCAGTCCACCTGGCACCAGTCCCGCCAGGAGCGGGCCAGGGTGCGCAGCGCGGAGGTCTTGCCCGTACCGGGCGGGCCGTGCAGCAACAGCAGCCGGCCGGAGATCTCCTCGGGCGCCACCTTCATCAGCCGGTCCATGGCGTCGGCCACCGGCGCCGTGTAGTTGGGGCGGATCTCCTCCCAGGTGCCCGCCGAGATCTGCCGGGACGTACGGTGCGGCCCGCGGCGCGGGGAGAAGTACCAGAAGCCCATCGGGACGTTCTCCGGCTGTGGCTCCGGTTCGTCCTCCGCCCCGTCAGCGGCCTGGCCCAGCACCTTCTCGGCGAGCTCGTCGGTGACGGCGGTGACCGTCACATCGGCGCCGCGGTTCCAGCGGGAGACCAGCAGGGTGAAACCGTCGCCCTCGGCGAGGAGGGCGCTGCGGTCCTCGTCCTTCGCCGAGCGCAGCACCCGGGCGCCCGGGGGCAGCAGGGTCAGGCCCGGGCGGACCCGGTCCATGGACCGGCTGCGGGCGTACGGCTGCTCTCCTCTGGCGAACCGGCCCAGGAAGAGCGCGTCGACGACATCGGCGGGCGAATCGCTGTCGTCCATGGTCAGCCGGAGCGGAAGGGACTCCTCGGCGGCGGACGGCTGGACGTGATCGGCACACATGCGGCCATGATCCGTCACGGCGGGCCACCACGTACACGGATTATCCCGGCGTTTCCCCGGAGCCGGGTGCGGCGGCGGAGGGCCGGGGCCGGGAGGCGACCGGGCCCGGGGCCGGGGGCGACGGGCCGCCCACAGACGGCGCAATGACGGTCCGTCGGGCGGGCCGTCCGGAGACTGGGAGGACGTACCGCGAGGTGAGGTGACCGCGGGAAGGAGTCGCGCCCGTGGAGCCGCCGAGCGGAACCCCGCTGACGGTGGTCATGGTCTGTCTGACCGTGGCCACCGGGATGCTCGACGCCGTCAGCTTTCTGGCGCTCGGTCAGGTCTTCACCGCCACCCAGACCGGCAATCTGCTCTTCCTCGGCTTCGGGATCGCCGGGCAGGGTGGGCTCCCGGTCGTGGCGACGGCGGTTTCGCTCGGGGCCTTCGCGCTGGGCGCGGTCCTCGGGGCGCGGTTGGAGTCCATGCTGGCCGCACGGGCCTCCCAGTGGTTCCCGGTGGCGCTGGCCGTGGAGGCGGCGCTGCTGATCGCGGCCGCGGCGGCGGCCTGGGAGTCGGGGGCGGTCCCGGGGCTGCCGCAGGGCCGGCGCGATGTCGTCATCGGTCTGATGGCGGTGGCGATGGGCATGCGCAATGTCACCGCCATGCGGGCCGCGCCGCCCGATCTCACCACGACCGTGGAGACCCGGGCGATGACGGCGCTGGTCAGCGCGTCGCCGCTGGGGCGGGACGCGCGGCTGGGGTACGGCAGGCACAGCGCGGGCCGCCGGCTGCTCTCGGTCGTCTCGATGTTCGCCGGCGGCTTCCTCGGGGCCGGGCTGCTCGGTCTGGGAACCCGTCCGACTCTGGTGCTCCTGCTGGTGGGCGTCTTCGTCGCGGCCACCGCCTTTCTCGTGCCCGCCCTCGCCCGCCGTCGCCGCAACAGCGAGGAGTGACGCGCAGGGTGCCGCCGAAAGGCCGTCAAGAGGCGGCGCGGGCAGGCAGTCCGGGCCGGACGCACACCTCGGGGCCTCTCCCGGGGCTCATCGTCACGCCGTGCCGAAGCGACGACATGGCGGTGAATCCACCGCCACATCGGGAGATTTGCCGTGAACCGCGAACAACTTTTGGCATGGACACTTCCGACTACCCGCGAGTCTTGCTACGACAGACAGGGCAGAGCTCCTGCTAAGGGAGGTTCCATGAAACTGTCCCGATTCGCGGCCTTGACGTCCGCCTTCTTCGTCACCACGGCGCTCGCGCTCACCGGCGCGAGCGCCGCCGCGTCCGCCCAACTCCCCACCGCCACGGGCTATGTCGCCCTCGGCGACTCCTACTCCTCCGGCGTCGGAGCCGGCAGCTACGACAGTGCCAGCGGCTCCTGCAAGCGCAGCACCAAGTCCTACCCGGTCCTCTGGGCCGCCGCGCACTCCCCCTCCTCCTTCCGTTTCACCGCCTGTTCGGGCGCCCGAACGGGTGATGTTCTCAGCGGACAACTCGCACCGCTCAGCAGCTCCACCGGCCTGGTGAGCATCTCCATCGGCGGCAACGACGCCGGCTTCGCCGACACCATGACGACCTGTGCGCTCCAGGGCGAGAGCGCCTGCCTGGCCCGCATCGCCCAGGCCAGGACCTACATCGACACCACCCTGCCCGGCCGGCTCGACCAGGTGTACGACGCCATCTCCCAGAAGGCCCCGGCCGCGCATGTGGTGGTCCTGGGCTACCCGCGCTTCTACAAGCTCCAGGGAACCTGTATCGCCGGTCTCTCCGAGAAGTCCCGCGCCGCGATCAACGCCGCCGCCGACCACATCAACGGCGTCACCGCCAAGCGGGCCGCCGACCACGGCTTCACCTTCGCCGATGTCAACGCCACCTTTTCCGGTCATGAGCTGTGCTCCGGCAGCGCCTGGCTGCACAGCGTGACCTTCCCCGTCCTGGAGTCCTACCACCCCACCGCCGCCGGCCAGTCCGGCGGCTATCTGCCGGTGTTCGCCTCCGCTGCGTGACGATCCGTAAGACGGGCGCCGGGGAGAGGCCGTGATTCCGGTCTCTCCTTGTGCGTTCCGGCGGTCCGTCAGGCCCCCCGTACCGCCCGCGCCGAAGTCCGACGGTTGCTCAACTCGCCCTGAGCCAAGCCTTGTACGTGACATTCCGTATGGTGTTCGTCAACGTCAGAGCGAGGCAGGTGAATCCGGTGACCGGTCTGCACGCGTGTCCTCCAAGAGAGATAGGGTTACCCTGCCCGGGCCGGGGTGCCCTCAAAGGGTGGGGAGAGTCATGGAACAGATAACAGTGCGTAGCAGGGCGCGAGTCCCTGCCATCAAATGCGGGAGCGGCGCCACCAGTGCGCGTCTCGACCGCCATCTCGCGGTGCTGGGTGGTCCTGCCATCCCGCAGCGCGAGGTGGAGGGCGCGACATCGCTGATGCAGGAGCTCACCGCGCGCGATCACTCGCGTACGAGGAACGGCCGCGGCGCGAGGGTGTCGCTGTTCGCACCGCTGCGCAGGCTGCGGCGCTCGCTGTTCGGCGGGCACGGCTGACCCGTTTCTGAAGCGGCATCTCGGGCGATCACACCGTCCCGGCGCGGCACCGCGGTCCGATCGCTCATCAGGCCGGCGGCGCCAGCAATACGTCGGTGTGTTCGCCGGGGTGGGATCCCTCGCCCCGGAGGTGCCGTGAGCCGCTCACTTCTTCGCCCGGCCCCGTCCCCGCCCGGCCGGTCGCGGCACTCCCCACCACCCGTCGCTCATAGCGCGACGGGTGGTTTGCTGTGTGCGGCCCCGCCGGGCCGCGACCCGCGTCCGGCGCTCACAGCAGCGCGAACTGCCCCTCCGGGCCCTCCTCGTGGTGATCGAGCACGGAGGCCGGGCGGTGCACGGAGACCGGCGCCGGGAGGATCCCGGCCGCCCGCAGTTCCCCCGCCGTCAGCTGTGCGCCCTCCGCCGTGCACCGCCTCAACTCCGCGCACTCCGGGGCGAGTTCGGACAGCAGGGCAAGTACGGTGATCAGCTCCAGCAGCTCCGAGGTCCACTCCTGGCGCCAGCCGTCGGGGCGCAGCGCGGCCAGCGAGCCGGGCTCGGGCACTTCCGTGCCCGTGCCGGTGCGCTCGGCGTACCACGCCTCCAGGACCCGGACGCCGCCCGCGTGGAAGTCCCAGGCGCCCGGCGGCACCGGCGAGATCCGGCCGCTGCCGAGGAGCAGCGCCTCCTCCTCCGGGTCGTAGCCGAGGGCCTCGGGCAGTCCGCGGGCGGGCAGCGCGGAGCGCACGTACGGGCGCCGGCCGCCCGGCATCCGGGGCCGCTCGCCCGCCTGCCCGCCGTCGGCCCCGTGCCCATGGGCGCCCCGGGTGCCGAGCCACAGCAGCCGGGCGCCGAGTGCGACGCCGCGGTCCCAGAGCTCCGGGTCGGTGGTGAGCGGGACCGTGCAGCCGTCGGGGGAGTGGTGGGCGCTCGCGGCGAGCCAGGCGAGCAGGTCCGTCGGGCCCGCCGGGCGGTCCAGGCGCCGGCCGAGGAGGGCGAGCAGGCCCGGGGCGATGTTGGGCTCCTGCCCGCCGGGCCGCCGGTAAAGGGGGTGGATCCGTCCGGGGCGGCCGGCCGGGGACCGTCCGTCCGGCAGCAGCGCCGAGCACAGCACGGCCGGGCCGGGCAGCTGCGGCACCTGCGGCCACTCGACCGCGAACAGCTGCCGGGCGTCCGCGACCCGCCACAGCTCCGGGCGTGCCCCGTCGAGCAGCCGGTGGTCGGGCAGCAGCCACTGCTGGTCGAACGGGCCGTGCAGGATCCGCACCGGTTCGGGGCACGGTCCGCTCGCCCGGTTCAGCCGACCGGTCGGGGTGGCCTGGCCCGGCAGCTGGCCGACGGCGGAGTGCAGGGTCCGGGCCCGGGACGGCCGGAACAGCCGCTCGCGTTCCGCCACGTCCTCGGCGGCCACCAGCGCCGCCCAACGGGCCCGCAGGGTGGCCGGATCCGGCGCCCGCACCCAGGAACGGCCGAGCCGCAGCGGCGCCACGGACCACGGCATGAGATCGGACAGCCGTGGCGCGTCCTGCTTCGCCGTCACGCGGAGCCCCTCCCGGACCGTTCGGTTGACCCCGGCATGGTATCCAGCGCCCCTGCGGCCGCACCGAATCCGCAGGCCATACCACTCTTCCGGGACGGAGGCAGGCGGTCTTCCGCTTGCTGATCTTGACGGAGTACGGTCCTCGCCGTACGCCCGACCACGCGGTGCGGACCCGGCTCCGTCCCGCGCGCGCCGGGACCTGCTCAGGGGAGGACCGTCATGACGGACACCACCTCCTCCACGCCTGAACGGCGCGGGGGGACCCCCATCGGTGCCCGGGCCGCGGCCCGGCTGGACCGGCTGCCGCCGTCCCGGTGGCACCGCCGCCTCACCCTCATCGTCGGCATCGGCGCCTTCTTCGACCTCTACGAGATCTTCCTCGGCGGGGTGCTGGCCGCGGTCCTCGCCGACCAGTGGCACCTCGGGCCCACCGCGAAGTCCTGGGTGATCGCCGCCGGTTTCCTCGGGATGTTCGTCGGCGCGAATGTGCTGTCGGTGCTCGCCGACCGCTTCGGTCGGCGCCGGATGTTCCTGATCAACCTCGCCGGGTACGCCCTTTTCTCGCTGCTGTGCGCGGCCGCCCCGGACCTGTCCTGGCTGCTGGTGCTGCGCTTTCTGGCCGGTCTCGGGCTCGGCGGCGAACTCGTGCTGGTGGACACCTATCTCGCGGAGTTCCTGCCCCGGGCGGTACGTGGCCGCTATATCGCCTGGGCGTACACCCTCGGCTTTGTCGGGGTTCCGGTCGCCGCGCTGCTCGGTGCCCGGCTGGTGGCCGCGCACCGGCTGTTCGGCATCGAGGGCTGGCGCTGGCTGCTGGTCGCCGGTGCGCTGGGGGCCGTGTTCCTCCAGCTGATGCGGCGCCGGCTCCCGGAGTCGCCGCGGTGGCTGACGGTGCAGGGGCGCGACGCGGAGGCAGAACGGATCGTGGCCGGGCTGGAGGAGCGGGTGGCCCGGGAAACCGGCGGCAGCCTGCCGTCCGTAGCGGAGGCGGAGACCGTGCCGGAGCGGAAGGTGCCGCTGGCGGAGATGTTCCGGGGCGACCAGCGGCGGCGCACCGTCATGTGGTGGATCTTCCAGGTACTTCAGACCGTCGGCTACTACGGCTTCGGGTCACTGGCACCGGTGGTGCTCACCGCGAAGGGCCACACCGTCACCGAGTCGCTGCTGTACGCGGCGCTGAGCTTCTGCGGCTACCCGCTCGGCTCCGCGCTGTCCCTCCCGCTCATCGACCGGATCGAGCGCCGGACGCTGATCATCGCCTCCGCGCTCGGTATCGCCGCCTGCGGTCTGGCCTTCGGCTTCGCCACCGCCACCTGGGCCATCCTCACCTTCGGCTTCCTGCTGACGGTGTGCAGCAATGTCTTCTCCAACGCCTTCCACGTCTACCAGACCGAACTCTTCCCGACCGGTCTGCGCAGCAGCGCGATCGGTATCGCCTACTCACTGTCCCGGCTCACCTCGGTCGTCCTGCCGTTCGTCGCCCTGAGCGCGCTAGTTGCCTTCGGCTCGGCGGCGGTCTTCATGGGCTCGGCAGCGATGATGCTGCTGCTGTGCGTGGATGTGGCCTTGCTGGGGCCACGCAGTACCGGGCGTAGCCTTGAGCGCATTTAATGCCTTCCCACGTTTTTGGCTTTCCCGCCGTTCCGCTGCGCTTTGCCTCGGCCCCACGTTCTTGGCTGTCCCGCCGTTGCGCCTGCGGCGGGCGGGTCCGCTGCGCGGGGCTGTCGGGGTGCGGTGACGGGCCTGCGCGGGTGGGGTGTGCCGGACTGCTTCGCTTTACGTCCGGCACACC
>NZ_JBVHZH010000014.1:0-8182 GCF_055574515.1 Streptomyces sp. NPDC029466 | reverse complement strand
GGGGGGGGGGGGGGGGGGGGGGTGGGGGGGGTGGGGGCTCCTCCCCCCCTCCTCCCCCCCCCCCCCCCCCCCCCCCCCCCGCTCCGACCCGTCCCCTCCCGTTGGGGGGTGGGAAGAAGGCCGGTGGGGGGTTGCCGTAAGTGGTCCGGTGCACCTCGTAGAGCCCGGATATCGCTTACGGCGGCCAGCCCCCACCCACCTGTACTCCTCCCCCAACGGGAGGGGACGGGCCGGAGGGACAGGGGTGTGGGACGTAAAGCGAAGCAGTCCCACACCCCTGCCCCGGAGGTCCGTCACCGCACCCGACAACCACCCGGCCCGCCGCAGGCGCAACGGCGAGAAACCACCACGGCGGGAAGGACAAAAACGTGGGATTCAAACCCCACGGCGGGAAAGCCGAAAACGTCAGGAATCCATACTGACCGTGAAGGAGAAGCGGTCCCCCCGATAATGGATCCGGGCGACATCGACGGCGCAGCCGTCCTCGTCGTAGCTCACGCCCGTGTAATGCAGGATCGGGCTGAGCAGCGGGACTTCGAGGAGGCGGGCGGTTTCCGGGTCGGCGAGCCGCGCCTCGACGGTGTCCGTGATCCGGCTGATATGGACGCCGACCGCGTCCCTCAGCACTTTCGTCATCGGCCAGCGCAGCAGATCCGCCGGATCGATCGCCGCGGCGACGTCGGGGCGGACGTAGTTGCAGGCGTGGTTCGTCGGCTCGCCCGTCTCCTCGTCGCTGCGCAGCCGGCGGAAGCCGGTCACCTCCGCCAGGTCCGGGAAGAATTCGGCCAGTTCGGGCGGTACCGGGGTGGGGCCGTGCTCCAGCAGTTCGGTGCGCATACCGGACTGCTGGGCCACGATGGCGTCCACGGAACCCAGCAGCCGCACCGGCGCACCGCGCTGGGCGCTCGGTTCGATGAAGGTGCCCCGGCGCCGGTGCCGGCTGATCAGGCCCTCCGTCTCCAGCTCCTTGAGGGCCTGGCGCATGGTCAGCACGCTGACGCCGTAGTGGGCGGCGAGCGCGTCCTCGGTGGGCAGCCGCAGCGGCGCCTCCGGGGAGCGGCCGAGTATGGAGGCGCGCAACGACTGCGAGACCTGATACCAGAGCGGCAGCTTGCGGTTCAGGGCGAGCGAGTCGGGAGCGAAGGTGGTCACGAGGTGTTCCCCGGTGTCACAGGCGGAAGTGGCGCTGGAGACCCTGCCATACGTCGTCGTAGCCGCGCTGAAGATGGCCGGCGTCCCGGGCCTGTTCGGTGAGCGTCAGCGGCCAGCGGGTCTCGAACATGAAGGCCAGACCGTCGTCGATCTTCTGCGGCCGCAGCTCGGCGGCGCTCGCCCGGTCGAAGGTCTCCTGGTCGGGCCCGTGCGCCGACATCATGTTGTGCAGCGAGCCGCCGCCCGGGACGAAGCCCTCCGCCTTGGCGTCGTAGGCCCCCTCGATCAGGCCCATGTACTCGGTCATCACATTGCGGTGGAAGTAGGGCGGCCGGAAGGTGTCCTCGCCGACCAGCCAGCGCGGTGCGAAGACCACGAAGTCCACGCCCGCCAGCCCCGGGGTGTCGGAGGGGGAGGTGAGCACGGTGAAGATGGACGGGTCGGGGTGGTCGTAGCTGATCGAGCCGATGACATTGAAGCGGCGCAGGTCGTAGACGTACGGGACATGGTTGCCGTGCCAGGCGACGACATCCAGGGGGGAGTGGTCGTAGGTGGCCGTCCAGAGGTGGCCGCAGAATTTGTTGAGGACCTCGACGGGGCCCTCGACGTCCTCGTAGGCGGCGACCGGGGCACGGAAGTCCCGGGCGTTGGCCAGGCCGTTGGCGCCGATCGGGCCGAGGTCGGGGAGCTGGAAGGGCCGGCCGTAGTTCTCGCAGACATAGCCGCGGGCGGTGTCGTCCAGCAGCTCGACGCGGAAGCGGACGCCGCGCGGGATCAGCGCCACCTCGCCGGGGGCGGCGTGCAGCAGGCCGAGTTCGGTGCGCAGCAGCAGCCCGCCCTGCTCCGGCACGATCAGCAGCTCGCCGTCCGCGTTGCCGAACACCCGCCGTTCCATGGAGGTGTTGGCGTAGTAGAGGTGGACGGCCATACCGGTGCGCTGGGTGGCGTCGCCGTTGCCGCCCAGGGTCCACAAGCCGTCCACGAAGTCGGCCGGTCCGGCGGGCTCGGGCAGCGGGTTCCAGCGCAGGCGGTTGGGGTCGGGGGCGCAGTCGGTGAACGGTGCCGAGCGGAGCGCGTGACGCTCGGCACGGACGAACGGCGGATGCGCGGCGGACGGGCGGATGCGGTAGAGCCAGGAGCGGAGGTTGTGGCCGCGCGGTTCGGTGAACGCCGACCCGCTGAGCTGCTCGGCGTACAGGCCGAGCGGTGCGCGCTGGGGGGAGTTGCGGCCCGTCGGCAGCGCGCCCGGGACGGCCTCCGAGCTGTGCTCGTTGCCGAAGCCGGTGTGGTACGCCAGCCCCTCGGCCGTCTTCCTCGCCTGCTCGTTGCCCGTGCCTGCCATCGCTTGCTCCCGCCGCTCAAGGAATCCTATGCAAGACCTTAGGATTGGGGTGGGGAGGCGTCAACGGAGAGACTTGGCCGCGTCGGCCGGATCACGCCGCTCATGTACCGCGGCCCGTGGAGGTGGGCAGGATGGTCGGGTGCCGAAGCCGACCCCCGACCCCGACCCGCCGCCGGCCGCCCTGCGCCGCGCCCCCGTCCAGCGGCGCAGCGCCCAGCGGCTGGCCAGAATCCTCGACGCCTGTGCCGAAGTGCTGGAGGAGACCGGGTACGAGGACTTGAGCACCCGGGCCGTGGCCGGCCGCGCCGGGGTCCCGATCGGCTCCGTCTACCGCTTCTTCCCCCATAAGCGCGCCATGGCCGAGGCCCTGGCCCGGCGCAATCTCGACGCCTACGCGGAGCGCATCACCGCCCGGCTGACCGCCCCGGCACACACCCCGCTCCGGTGGCGCCCGGCGATGGACGTGGTGGTCGACGAGTACCTCGCCATGAAGCGGACGGTGCCGGGCTTCGCCCTGGTGGAGTTCACCGTCCCCGCCCCGAGCGCCGCCCGGCAGGCCAACTACGAGGTCGCCGACCGGCTGCTGGCCCTTTTCGCCGGCCCGCTCGGTCTGGACGCCGCCGACGAACGGCTGCGCACCGCCTTCCTGGTCGGTGTCGAGACGGCCGATGCGCTGCTCCAGCTCGCCTTCCGTACGGATCCGGACGGTGACCCGGCCCTCGTCGCCGAGACCAAGCTGCTGCTGCGGGCCTATCTGTCGCGGTATCTGGACGGGGCGGATGCGGGGGAGGGGTGAGCGCCGGGCGGTGGGCGGCGCGGGTCCGGTGCGCCGGTTGTGCGCGGGCCCGTCCGGTGAGATCCCTATTGACCTGGGGTTTTGCTCGTATTGCTCGCGCGTCAAGACCTTGTTAACGAAACTTTGCGGGACCTAACGTCGCCTGAACCGCCACCCCCGGCAGATGTTCAAGGGCGAACGTGAGGTAACCCCTAATGCTGACAATCCTCGGATTTGTCATGATCGCCGCCTTCCTGGTGCTGATCATGATGAAGAAGATGTCACCGATGGCCGCGCTGGTGCTGATTCCCGCGCTGTTCTGCGTCCTGGTCGGACAGGGCGCGCACTTGGGCGACTACGTCCTCAAGGGCATCGGTGACCTGGCCCCCACTGCCGCGATGCTGATGTTCGCCATCATCTACTTCGGGGTGATGATCGACGTCGGGCTCTTCGACCCGATCGTCCGCGGCATCCTCAAGTTCTGCAAGGCCGACCCGGTGCGGGTGGTGGTCGGTACGGCCCTGCTCGCCGCGATCGTCTCGCTCGACGGCGACGGCTCCACCACCTTCATGATCACCGTCTCGGCGCTCTACCCGCTCTACAAGCGGCTGAAGATGAGCCTCGTGGTGATGACCGGTGTCGCCGCCACCGCCAACGGCGTGATGAACACCCTTCCCTGGGGCGGCCCGACCGCCCGCGCCGCCACCGCGCTCAAGCTCGACGCCGGCGACATCTTCGTCCCGATGATCCCCGCGCTGGCCGTCGGCCTGGTCGCGGTCTTCGCCCTCGCGTACGTCCTCGGCCGGCGCGAGCGCAAGCGGCTCGGCGTGCTGACCCTCGGCGAGACCGGGCCGGTGACCGAGACCGTGACGGCGAAGGAGACCGAGCAGGTCCTGGTCGGCGCGGGCACCGGCGGCACGGGCGGCGCCCCGGCCGAGGCGCGGCGCACCACCGGCGGCGCGGGCACCGGCGCCGACGACGAGCCGGCCGCCGGCTCCGGAGAGCAGGCCGCCGACGACGACGGCCTCCAGGTCCTGGACCCGCAGCGGGCCACCCTGCGCCCCAAGCTCTACTGGTTCAACGCCGCGCTCACCCTCGCGCTGCTCACCCTGCTGATCCTCCAGACGCTGCCGATCCCGGTGCTCTTCCTGCTCGGCGCCGCCCTCGCGCTCACCGTCAACTTCCCGCACATGAAGGACCAGAAGGCCCGCGTCGCCGCACACGCCGAGAACGTGCTCAACGTCTCCGGCATGGTCTTCGCCGCCGCGGTCTTCACCGGTGTGCTCACCGGCACCGGCATGGTCGAGCACATGGCCCGCTGGCTGGTCAGCGGCATCCCCGACGCGCTCGGCCCGCACATGGGCATCGTCACCGGCGTGCTCAGCATCCCGCTGACCTACTTCATGTCCAACGACGGCTTCTACTTCGGCATCGTGCCGATCCTCGCCGAGGCCGGCGCCGCCCACGGCGTCGCGCCCATCGAGATCGCCCGCGGCTCCCTCGTCGGCCAGGCCCTGCACATGTCCAGCCCGCTGGTCCCCGCCGTCTACGTCCTCGTCGGGATGGCCAAGGTCGAGTTCGGCGACCACACCAAATTCACCGTCAAATGGGCCGCACTGACCTCCCTGGTGGTCCTGTGTGCCGGTGTGCTCTTCGGCATCATCTAGATGACCGCCACCAACACCGCGAGGCCCGGCAGGAGTTGGCTGCTGCGTCTGGTCCTCACCTTCTCCTTCGCGCAAGGAGCGGTGAGCATGGCCAGGCCGGCCGTCTCCTACCGGGCCCTCGCCCTGGGCGATTGGGGTCTCCCCTGCTCGAACGTAGTTGAGAGCTTGGGGAAGAACGCGCCGTCGGCGTGATCACCGCCGTCTACGCGCTGCTGCCGCTGCTCGTCGCCGTACCGCTCGGCCGCCGCACCGACCACGGCCGCTGCGCCCCGCTGCTGGTCGTCGGGGTGGCGCTGATCAGCGGCGGCTGCGCGCTCAGCGGCCTGGCCGGCTCGCTGCCCGCCATGGCCGCCTGGAGCGGCGTGATGGGCCTGGGGCGCCTCTGCTTCGTCATCGGCGCCCAGTCGATCGTCGCCCGCCGCAGCGCCCCCGAGGACCGCGACCGCAACTTCGGCCACTTCACCATCGGCGCCTCGTCGGCCAGCTCATCGGTCCGGTCGCCGCCGGGCTCGTCATCTCCGAGCACGACGGCCGGATGGCCCCGACGAGCGCCACCGCCCTGCTGGTCTCCGGCGCCGTCGCCGCCGTCTCGTACGCCTCGCTCTGGCGGCTCGAACAGTGCGCCCGCACCGCCCCGTCCGCCGCCCCGGGCCCGGCGGCCGGACCGCCGGTCCCGGTCCGCGGCATCCTGCGGACCCGGGGTGTACCGGCCGGCATCTTCATGAGCCTGGCCGTGCTGTCGGCCACCGACATCCTCACCGCCTACCTCCCCGTCATCGGCGAGGACCGCGCCATCGCCCCCACCACCATCGGTCTGCTGCTCAGCCTGCGGGCCGCGGCCACCATCGCCTGCCGGCTGGTGATGACGCCGATGACCCGGTGGCTGGGGCGTACCGCGCTGATGGCCGTCAGCTGCGCGCTGGCCGGTGTGCTGTGCGGCGGTCTGGTGCTGCCGGTGCCGGTGTGGGCGCTGGCCGCGATGCTGCTCGCCCTCGGCTTCTGTCTCGGCGTCGGCCAGCCGCTGTCGATGACGACGGTCGTCCAGGCCGCCCCCGAACGGGCCCGCAGCACGGCGCTGGCGCTCCGCCTCACCGGCAACCGCCTCGGCCAGGTCGCCGCCCCGGCCGGCGCCGGACTGCTCGCCGGCGTCGCGGGCACCGCCGCGCCCTTCGTCCTGCACGGCGTGCTGCTGCTGACCTCCGCCGCGATGGCCGGCCGTACGGGGCGGGCGCCGGGCGGCGGAACCGCGAGCGGCGGCGGGGTGGCGAAGCCGGCGGCGGACGAGACCGGGCCGGCGGATGAGACCGGGCCGGCGGCGGAGGAGACGGCCGGGCAGGGGCGGGTGGGCCATGGCTCCGGCGGCCCGCACGTCGGCCCGAAGGGAACCATAAGCGCAGCTCGGCAGGGTGGTGTGCACAGCGGGCCGGGCAGTGGGCCGAGGCGTCCGTGGACCGCGGCCTCAACGCCGAGGTCCTCGACGCCGTCAAGGGCCTCGCCGACCGGACCATCGCCGCGGGTCACGGCAAGGCGGGATTCCTCAGTGTCATCGAGGAAATGCGCAAGCCGTCCGCCAAAGGGTGAGGGCGGGGGCATCTCCTAGGCTCGTGGCCACCGTCACCCACCAGCGGGTGGCGGTGGCCTGGCGGCGCAAAACTACCGGCGCTAGTTTAGGGCGGATGACCATCGGCCGGCGCGAGAGGACCACGACGTGAAGCAGTACGACGCGATGTACATCGACGGAAGCTGGCGGCCCGCCGAGGGCGGCGGGACGATCGAGGTCGTCAATCCGGCCGACGGGCGGGTCATCGGCACCGTCCCGGCAGGGTCCGCGCAGGACGTGGACGCCGCCGTGCGGGCCGCCCGCGCCGCCCTGCCGGGCTGGGCCGCGACCCCGCCCGAGGAGCGGGCGGACCGGCTGGCCGCTCTGCGCGATCAACTCGCCTCCCGCGCCGGGGAGATCGCCGAGACGGTCACCGCCGAGCTCGGCTCACCGCTCGCCTTCAGCACGGCGGTGCACGCCGGCATCCCGGTCGCGGTCTGCGGCTCGTACGCCGAACTGGCCCGTACGTACGCCTTCGAGGAGACGATCGGCAACTCCACCGTGCTGCACGAACCGGTCGGCGTGGTCGGTGCGATCACGCCGTGGAACTACCCGCTCCACCAGATCGTCGCCAAGGTCGCCCCGGCGCTCGCGGCCGGCTGCACGGTGGTGCTCAAGCCCGCCGAGGACACCCCGCTGGTCGCCCAGCTGTTCGCGGAGTGCGTCGACGCGGCCGGGATACCCGCGGGGGTCTTCAACCTGGTCACCGGCCTCGGACCGGTCGCCGGGCAGGCGCTCGCCGAGCACGACGGGGTCGATCTGGTCTCCTTCACCGGCTCCACGGCCGTCGGCAAGCGGATCGGTGCCCTGGCGGGCGCCGCGGTCAAGCGGGTGGCGCTGGAACTGGGCGGCAAGTCCGCCAATGTCATCCTGCCCGGCGCCGATCTGCCGAAGGCGGTCGCGGTCGGCGTCGCCAACGTCATGGCCAACTCCGGCCAGACGTGCAGCGCCTGGACCCGGATGCTGGTCCACCGGGACCACTACGCCGAGGCGGTGGAGCTGGCGACGGCGGCCGCCGCGAAGTACGTCCCCGGCGAGCGGATCGGCCCGCTGGTCAGCGCCGTCCAGCGGGACCGGGTGCGCGGCTATATCGAGCAGGGCATCGCCCAGGGGGCGCGGGTGGTGGCGGGCGGCCCGGAGGCACCCGGCGCCGGTCCCGGCTACTACGTCGCGCCGACGGTCTTCGCGGACGTGACCCCGGAGATGAGCATCGCCCAGGAGGAGATCTTCGGCCCGGTCCTGTCGATCCTGGCCTACGAGGACGAGGACGACGCCGCCCGGATCGCCAACGACACGATCTACGGCCTGGCCGGCGCGGTCTGGGCGGCCGACGAGGCCACAGCGGTCGCCTTCGCCCGGCGCCTGCACACCGGGCAGGTCGACATCAACGGCGGCCGCTTCAACCCCCTGGCCCCGTTCGGCGGTTACAAGCAGTCCGGCGTGGGCCGGGAGCTGGGCCCGCACGGCCTGACCGAATATCTGCAGACCAAATCGCTGCAGTTCTGATCCGGCCGGGGGGGGGGGGGGGAGAGAAGGCCCCCCCCCCCCCACCCCCCCCCCCCCCCCCCCCCCCCCCCCCCCCCCAGCCCCCCTCCTCCCCCCCCCCCCCCCCCCCCCCCCCCCCACCCCCCACCCCCCCGCCCCCC